>NZ_VFUW01000010.1:0-212105 GCF_006441385.1 Mesorhizobium sp. B2-4-18
ACGATCGAGCCTGAAGAATGCGGCAACTACTTCGCGAATGCTGGATACGCTGCCATCAAAACATGAAAGACTCTAGCCCTCAGTCGAGTCCGGCGACGCGCAACCCCTCGATATAGCGCGCCCGGTCCCTTCCGTGGACGATGGGGTGGTATTTCTCGACCCAGTCCAAGGACACGGCAGGATGCAGGCGCCTCGCCTGAGACAGCGCGTGGGCAGCGGCTGCGCGATCGCCCGCCATTCCGGCCGACGCGGCGTATGTGCGCCAGGCCGTGCCGAAATTCTGCCTGAGGTCCACCGCCCGCCGCTCAAACTCGGCGGCCTCGGTATAACGGCCGGCCATGAAATGGCAGAGCCCAACGACAGAGAGGCTGCCTGCCTGCGTGAAATCGCGTGGGCTGAGGCGGTCGGCAAGCGCGACATGGTGCAGGCCGTCGTCTGGCATGCCCGCATAAGCATAGGTGGATCCGAGGATCATATGCGCGTAGGCTAGGCTCGGATTGAGGTTGATCGCCTCGGAGAGAGCCTTGACCGCCGGATCGAAACGGCGCGAGGCCATATGTACGAAGCCGGTGGCGAAGTGCGTCCAGGGGTCTTCCGGGTCGCTCCGAATGGCCCGTTGCGCCATGTCGTGGGCGGTCGCCAGGGCAGCTTGGGCATCGGCCAGTCCAAGCATCGCCTTTGCGGCGAGACCCCATGCGCTCAGGCAGTTGGCCCGCGGATAGTCGGGGTCGATGTCGATGGCTTTTTGGAGCAGCGGCTCGGCGATCTCGAAATCCGGCAGCGAGGCCCAGGTCCAGACATAGGGCATCGCCTTCATCACGTACCCCCAGGCGTCGAGGTTGCCGGGCGACCGGCTCTGGAAACGCTCCTGTTCGGCGACGTAGAGTCTGGGTTCGATGGCGCCGATCACACTTTGTGAGATCTCATCCTGCAGCCCGAAGAAATCGGCAATCTCCGCGTCGTAGCGCTCTGCCCAGATCTGGCGCGCGGTATCGGCGTCGCTCAGCCTGGCATTGATCCTGAGCCACTGTCCGGAGCGGCGCACGCTTCCGTCGAGCACATAGCGCACGCCCAGCTCGCGCCCGATCTGCTTCACGTCGACCGCCTTGCCGCCATAGGTGAATGAGGAGTTTCGCGCCGAGACGAAGAGCCAGCGCAGCCGCGCAAGGCGCGTGATGATGTCTTCGGCAAGGCCGTCGCCGAAATACTGCTGCTCGGCTTCGTCGCTGAGATTGGCAAAGGGCAGTACGGCGATCGAGGGACCGGCCTCGACGCTATCGGACGGTGCGGCGGCGTCCAGGCAATCCACCGCGCCGCCGAAGCGGTAGCCGACCCGGGGGATAGTCGCGATCCACTCTGCGTCGTCGGGACCCGGCCCAAGCAGTTTGCGGAGCATTGCTATCTGGACGGAAAGGTTGCTTTCCTCGACCGCCGCGCGTGGCCATGCCGCGTCCATCAGCTCAGCCTTGGAGAGTACTTCGCCGGCCCGCTCGACCAGTGCTGCCAGGAGCAACACGCCGCGATACCCAACGGGAATGGGCATGCGGCGCCGGAGCAGCGTTCCCGCCTCCGGGTTGAGCTCGAACGGGCCGAAAGCGAACCGTTTCCCCACCATGGTGCAAACTAGCATCTTTTCGGGGCTTTTCGGAACTATTCGGCCGCGCGCCCGGGACGAAGCTGCCCGCCCGGCTCATCCTGTCACAGTGTTTCCAAGACAGGAGAGCCGGGATGTCCGCAATTGCTTTCGACCGCGTTGGACTTGAGACCGAGACCAACCGACCGGCCCCAGTGAGCAATCCGCGCTCACGCGAAGAAGAATTCCGCGCCGCTCTCGACCATTACATGGCGGATTACGTCGCCCGCCAGAAACGCTGCGCCGAGGCCAGGGATGCCGCCTCGCAACGCGATAGGGCATGACGAGGGCCAGCATCGAGACCAAGTCCGTCATCTCTGAAACGGCCGGCAGGCCGAGGCTCCTACCTCAGCGAGATGGCGAGCCCGCTCAGGTCGGCGTTGACCTGCAGGCCTACCTGTCGGCCCGTGAGTTCAAGCTGGGCGCCCTTGTCGTTTGTCATCACGATCACCTGGGCGCCTTTGCCGAGCGTGCCGCC
Organism: Mesorhizobium sp. B2-4-18; assembly: GCF_006441385.1. Lineage (NCBI taxonomy): Bacteria > Pseudomonadati > Pseudomonadota > Alphaproteobacteria > Hyphomicrobiales > Phyllobacteriaceae > Mesorhizobium > Mesorhizobium sp. B2-4-18. The sequence goes on from NZ_VFUW01000010.1 coordinate 2,112, forward strand.
GCCGCCGGCGGCGCCGTATACGCCAGTCACATCCCGGACGCGCTTGATGTGGCGCACGGTGCCCTGGAAATAGGTCTTGGAGACCCCGAAGGCGAGGCCGCCCGAGACGCCGCCGATCGAGATCGGGTATTTGCGGCCATGGAAAGTCAGCGTGCCCTCGCCACCGGAGCCGCCGACAAAGAAGGCCGCCTTGTAGACGGAGAAGCGGATTTTACCGCTGTCGGCATGCGCGGCGCTGGCCAGGCTGACGCCCGCAGCGGCGATCGCGGCAATGGCGATTGAACGAAATCCGGACGAAATAGTCATGATGGGAACTCCTGAAGATGGCCGCCTTGCCCGCCGGCAAGAATGTCAGCGTCGTATCAAGTTACAACTGAACAGTCTCGCCCATCATTGGTTCCAAGCCGCGGTCCAAATCTGGCGACGGGCGGGCCCAGGAACGAGGCCGGGCTCTCTGGTCGCAACGCTCCCCTTGTGAGATGAAGGCGTCCATGTACTCTCCACGGTGGTTGGCAAAGGGCTTCTGGATGAAAATTGCGGTGGGGCTTGCAATGTCCGCATTGGCCGCGACGATGGCCGGATGCGCGACCTCTCCAGTCGATTACGGAGCCTCTCTTTCGCAGCAGGACCAGAAATGGGCGTCGCCGCAATGCCAGCAAGCTCGAGCGGCGGCTTCGGACTACGCGGTCCGCGAAAAAACGCATCCGGGTTGGGAATTCGTCGCACTTGGCCCGTATGGATTGGGGATCATAGCAGCCACCAAGGAGCACGAGCAGAAGCAGCGAAAGCTGCTCGCCCGCGACGTCCATCTGCAATGTTCGAGCCTTCCCCTGCCAAAGGAGTTGCAGGGCGATCTCGGCGCTGCCGGCCCCGGTAAGGCGCAATATCCCTAGACGGGAATGGGGCGCGAGCGCGATCCTCGTCGGAAAATCGTTACACGTTTTGCTGGGGTTGTTGCTCTACCGCAGCAATCCTTCCGCCTCGAACGTGTCCCAGCCTTCGAGCTTTGGCGCATCGTCTTTTCCCGAATTCCTGGTCTTGCGGGCGTTGCCCGTCCGCTTGCCTGCTCGCGTCAGCGCGGCCTTGCCGGCTCCGCGCCTCCTGTTTTCGGATATTTCCCGCGCGTCCTCCTCCCGCCAGGCGGTCGCCAGGTCACGATCAAGAACGTCCTCGATGTGGCGTGGATCGAAGACATGGAAGGTCACGGCCTTGGATCGCCCGCGCATCTTCACGGTGCGCGTGCCGATGCTTTTCAGGCGACCGTCCCTGAGCCACCTGTGCCGCTCGCGCGACGAGATGGTGAGAATGTCCTCCGCTTCTCGCGGAAGCACGGCCAGCGCTTCGATCCCCTCCAGCGTCCTGGAGATGGTCGCCGAGGCGGCCCGGAACGCATCCGCGTCGGCTTGCAGCATGCGCAAGACGATGCGGCCGGTCTCGGCCTTGGCAAATTTCCTCACTGTCCAGGGTAGCCTGGCTCGTACTTCGCGTTCGATCCCTTTCAGGCGCAAGGAGGAGCCAAGCGTCGCAGATGGCGGCAGCGGCCATTCGGCAACCATTGACGCGGTGCTCGCGCCTTGCTCGGCCCTCCGGTCAGGGGTGGTCGCAATCGCCGCTGCGATGCCACCTAGGACCTTCCGCAGGGAACCACGCCGCTTGGCTGCAGGTTTCATCTCTCATCTTCGCTCGTCAGGTGCCTGCCGTGCAACGATCGTTCGCACAACAGACAACCGAAACCAGGCTCGATCAGTTCCCCCTGGCATGGGACCCGGCGGGTGTTCGGCTTCATCGGCGGGGCAGTTGGATTCGCCGCCCGATGGACACGCTTCATTCGGGTTCGCCAAACCACCGCGCCGCGGCCTTGGCAACTCCCTCCAGGTCCGGATCAGCGTCGGTGGCCCTGGGGCCTCCACCGCAGCCAATAAGCCAGCGCGCGCGAAGTGTCTCGCCGCCGGCGCGGACGGTCGTGCTCATCCGACTGCTCGAAGTCCTCGACTCCGAGGCCGCGCCTGATCTCGACGCTGATCGCGCGGCGAGAAGGGTTGCGCTCGCCTTCATGTCGGACGCGACGGGCGCTTGAGCAGCGTCCGATGTCGTCGCGGGGATCTCGTGCACGAAGCCGAAGACCAGAACTTTCCCGGCGAAAGGAATTCGCTGGCGAAAGGAGTTGGGCTTGCCAAACCAACTCTGCCTTTTCCGACACGGGCTATATAAGGGGGTGGCGATTGATGCGCAGCAGGGTGCAATCAGAGGGCACGAGGACGGTTCCGAACAACAATGGCCAGGCGTTTTGCGTTTCTCCTCGTTCGCGACTTCACGCTGTCGCCGCTATCGTTGTTCATCGACACGCTGCGGCTGGCGGGCGATGAGGGCGACCGCAGCCGCAGGATAGAGTTCGACTGGGAGATCGTCGGCGAACGCGGCCTGCCGATCCGGGCAAGTTGCGGCGTCGAATTGCTGCCGACCGGGGGGATCGGCAACCCCGAGGATTTCGATAACGTGGTCGTGGTCGGCGGCCTGCTCGACACAAACCGCAGCCTGAGTTCCGAGAAGGAGGCGTTTCTTTTGCGTGCCGCCGGCAAGGGAGTGCCGCTGACGGCGCTCTGCACGGGAAGCTTCGTGCTGGCGCGCTACGGGTTGCTCGACGGCTACAGCGCTGCCGTCAGCTGGTTCCACATCAAGGATTTCCGCAGCCGGTTCCCGGAGGTCAACGCCCATGCCGACAGCCTTTTTACCGTCGACCGGGGCCGCGCGACATGCGCGGGCGGCACGGGTGCCGCCGACCTCGCGGGCCATTTCGTGTCCCAGTTCATCGGCCAGAAGGCGGCCGAGAAGGCCGCCAAGATCCTGGTGCTCGACCGGATCAGGAGCAGCCGCGACGTGCAGCCCGTCGGCGACCTGTTTCCGGCGGCGTCGAGCCGGGCGGTGAAGCGGGCCTTGCTGTTGATGGAGAGCAACCTGCAGGAGACGCTGTCGGTGGCGGAGATCGCAAGCCGCCTGAACTGCTCGCGGCGCCAGCTCGAACGGCTCTTCGGGTTGGAACTGGGCATCGGCCCGATGGCGGCATATCTGGCGCTCAGGGTGCATCATGCGAAGTCGCTGCTGGAAGGCAGCGACTTGCAGATCGGCGACATCGCCTACCGCTGCGGCTTCACCAATGCCGGCCATTTCAGCCGTGTGTTCCGCCAGCAGACCGGCATCACGCCAACCCACCTCAGGCATCCGAACCGGGCAGTGGCGGCGGGAGGATAATGGTCGGTGACGGCCTGGTCGTGTCGCATACTCCGCCTGGCCGATTGCGTCGGTGCAGAAGCTGGCCATAGCATTGCGACGAGCGGCGGTGCCGCCGCCGCCTTGACGGTCGAATTCGCCAGCGAGAGCCATGCCGCATTATCCCGACGCCATGCCTGGATCAAAGAGCCTCTTCGAGCGCGCCAAGAAGGTGATGCCGGGCGGCAATACGCGCACCACCGTCTTTGTCGATCCGTTTCCGATCTATGCCGCGCGAGGCGAGGGGTGCAGGGTCTGGGATGTCGACGGCAACGTCTACTATGACTGCATCAACAATTTCACCTCGATGATCCATGGCTACACGCATCCCGATGTCGCTGCCGCCGTGGTCGAGCAACTGCCGTTCGGCACGGCCTTCGGCGCCCCGACGCTCAGCGAGATCGAGCTTGCCGAGCTTCTCGTCGACCGGCTGCCCTCCGTCGACCGGATTCGCTTCACCAACTCCGGCACGGAGGGGGGTGATGATGGCCATCAAGGCCGCGCGCGCCTTCACCGGGCGGCCGAAGATCGTCAAGATCGAAGGCGCCTACCATGGGTCGTATGATTTCGCCGAGGTGAGCCTGGACAGTTCCCCGTCCAATTGGGGCGACGTGCCAAGCTCGACGCCTTACGCAAAGGGAACGCCGCGCGGGGTGCTGGACGATGTGATTGCCGTGCCCTTCAACGATATCGAGGCGCTTCGCGCCGTCTTCGCCGCCCAGGGCGACAGCATAGCAGGCGTGCTGATCGATCCTATACCCAATCGTGCCGGCCTCATCCCGGCACGCCGGGACTATCTGCACGCAATGGTCGAGATCGCCCGGGCGGCCGGGGCCCTGATTGTCTTCGACGAAGTCATCTCGTTTCGCCTTGGCTGGTCGGGCGCGCAGGGGTTGTGGGGCATCGAGCCCGACCTGACCGCGCTCGGAAAGATCATCGGCGGCGGCTTCCCCGTGGGCGCCGTTGGCGGGCGCGCCGATGTCATGGCGGTGTTCGATCCGACCAGGGGCAAGCCCGCTCTTCCCCATGGCGGCACGTTCACCGCCAATCCGGTGACCATGCGGGCCGGGCTCGCCTCGATGCGGGCGCTGACGAAGGAGAGCTTTGCCCATCTCGATACACTGGGCGCATTCCTGCGCGAAGGGGTGTCCGCCTCGTTCGACAGGCATGGCCTTGCCGGCCAATGCGTGGGCCTCGGTTCGCTGTTCAAGGTTCATTTTACCTCGCATCCGGTTACGGACTATAGATCCGTCTATCCGGGCCAGGCCGAGCACCGGAGGTTCGATACATTCCACAAGGGCTTGCTCGGCCGCGGCGTCCTGTCTGCCAGCTACGGCCTGTTCGCGCTCTCGACGCCCATGACACAGGCGGACGCGCGCAGCATTCTGCATGCGATCGACGACACCTTGGGCGAGATCGCCGCGCAGCGTGGATCAGGATGACGTTTGGTCGATTCGCCTCCCTATCCCTTTGTCGAAGCATGAGCTCTGGAACATCGGGGATCATGCCTGAAAGCAGGTGACCCTATATGACAGCTTCCCTCCATGTCGTGGTGATCGGTGCGGGCACGCTGGGCCTATGCACGGCGCTCAACCTCCTCGAACAGGGCGCGCGCGTGACGGTGCTGGAAGCGCAGTCGATCGCTTCAGGCTCGAGCGGCAGGTCGGTCGGCGTTGTCGGGTCGCAATTTACCGATCCGTTCGAGATCATGCTTCGCGTTCAATCGTTCCGCCGGTTTCGCCAGTGGGAGGGGCAGGGGCTTCAATTCAACCACATCGGTTATCTTCGGCTCGCGCGCACGCCCGCGCAGATGGAGCTGTTCGCGAAATCAGTCGAGATTCAGGGCGGGGCCGGCCTGAAGTCGCGCCTGATCCGCGCGAACGAACTCAGGGACCTTGTTCCCCACCTCAGCCCCGACGGGCTCGAAGGCGGTTTGTACGGACCCGACAACGGCTTTCTCGATCCCTATGACATGTGCAATTTCCTGGCGCGGATCGTCCGCGAAAAGGCCGGCGACATCCGCCAGTACCGCAAGGTGCTCGGGGTGGGAAGGCGGCCAGGCGGCTACAGGCTGGAGACCAATGGCGATCCGGTCGAATGCGATGCCGTGGTCAACGCAGGCGGCGCCTGGGCGCCGCGGGTCGCCGAGCTCTTCGGCCAGCGCCTGCACATTTGGCCCGAGCGCCATGAGGCGGTCGTCATCCATCTGGACAGGCCGCTCGACTATACGATGCCGATGGTCATGGACCTCGTGGACGGCGAGGGCAGCGGCCTTAATTTCCGCCACGACAAGCCTGGCGCGCTGATTGCCGAGATCCACAAGGTGACGTCCATCGCTCCCGAGGATCCGGACAATTACAACGACCAGTGCGAGGAGCAATCGAAGGTCCACCTGGCCGAACTGCTGCTGGAACGGCTGCCCGATCTGCCGGGCGCGCGGCTTGGCCGTGGCTGGGCCGGCCTTTATCCTGTCACGGCCGATCATCGGCCGCTCGTCGGACCGATCGATGCCTCGGAACCGGCATTGGTCACCGCCGCCGGCGCCGGCGGCTATGGCATCCAGCTGGCGCCGGTGATCGGGCAGATCGCGGCGGATTGGGTTCTTCAAGGCGCGCCGGCTTCAGTGCCCGGAGCCGGGAGCCTTGCACCCACGGCCGAGCGCAACATCCGCAAAGTCGATCACTGACCGGTGCGAGTTGAAACCAGACCGGCGCTGCCGGAATTGCGGAAACAAGCGTTTAGAGCCCCGATGGGGATCTGCAGACCCCACGCCTTCAGGTGGCTGGGATCTGGGCTGTTGCGCGAGACGGCACGGGCGCGTCAAATGGTGGCTGAACCGCACCAAGCGCCCGCGACCTTCAGGAAATCCGCTTCCCGGCCCCGTCCAGCAGCACGCAGCCGTCCGGGGCAAAACCCAACTCGATCGTCTCGCCTTCGCGAAGCACGCGGCCAGTGATCGGTGTATTGGCGCGGAGGCTGGTCTTGCCGCCGATGTCGATCTCGTAGATCGCGCTGCCGCCCAGATAGGAGGCCGAGATCACGCGGCCGGACAGTCGATTGGCGCTCGTTCCAGCACCGACCGAAAATTTCTGCGGCCGCACCACGACGGTGACCTTGCTGCCGTCGGCAAGCGGCCTTGGACAAGCCACGCTGACCGTCTGGCTGGTGCCAAGCACCACCGTTACCGTTCCTTGGCCGGACCGGCTCACGGTCCCTGCAAGCATGTTGGCCTTGCCAAGGAAGTCGGCGACGAAGGCTGTCGCCGGCGCCTCGTAGACCTCCTCCGGAGTGCCGATCTGCTCCACCGCGCCCGCGTTCATCACCACGATACGATCCGACATGGAAAGGGCTTCTTCCTGGTCGTGCGTGACGAAAATGGCGGTGATGCCGGTTTCCTTCTGGATCTTCTTGATCTCGACGCGCATCTCCTCGCGCATGTTGGCGTCCAGCGCCGACAACGGCTCATCCAGCAGCAGCACCTGCGGCTCGAAGACGATGGCGCGGGCGAGCGCGATGCGCTGCTGCTGCCCGCCTGACAGTTGCGACGGCAGCTTCTTCTCGCTGCCCGGCAGCCGCACCATTTCGAGCGCCTTGCCGACCTTGCGCACGATCTCGGGCTTCGGCACGTTGCGGTACTTCAGGCCGAAGGCGACGTTGTCGAATACGTTCTTGTGCGGGAAGAGCGCGTAGCTCTGGAAGACCAGCCCGATGTTGCGCTTGTAGATCGGGACGTCGTCGACGCGCCGCCCGTCGATCATGATCTGGCCGCCCGAAATATCGACCAGGCCGGCGATGGAGCGCAGGATCGTGGTCTTGCCGCAACCCGAAGGCCCGAGCAAGGTGACGAAGCTGCCCTTGCGGATCGAGAGCGAGAAATCGCGCACCGCGACGAACTTGCCGTAGGCGATGTCGATGTCGCGGAACTCGACCGCCGGGCTGTTCGCCTCGGCGGCCGCGCTCGAGCCGGCTGCCCCGGCCTGGACAGGCCGGGGATGGAGTGTCGTGTCCTGGCTGTCAGGCACCCTTCGAGATCCTGTTCCACTGCTTGGTCCAGGCGTCCTCGTTGGTCGCCCAATAGGTCGGATCGGCGAAGGTCAGCGACTTCATCGTGCCCGTCTTGTCGAATGCCGGCAGCTTCTCGATCTTCTCGGTCAGCTTGACCTTGTTCGGATCGAGCGACGGCGGATAGCTCTGGCCCTCGGCCACCGCGATCGAGGTCGCCGGGTCGAGCATGAAGTTGATGAGCTCCTCGCACTCGGCCATGGGCGAGCCCTTGAGGATCAGCATGTCCTCCATCCAGGCGTAGGAGCCGGCCGGATCGAGATAGCCGATCGGATGGCCCTGGTCCTGCAGCGCGGCGACGCGGCCCGACCAGGCATCGGTCACCACGATCTCGCCCTTGGAAAGCAGGTCCATCAGCTCCGCGCCGGAACTCCAGAACTTCTTGGCGAGGTCGCGCGTCTCGCGCACCTTGGCCCAGATGGCGTCCATGTCCTTGAGGTTGTTGGGGTCCTGCCCGGTGGCGAGCGCCGCATACCAGACGCGCGTCGTCATGTCGGAATAGCCGCCGACCTTGCCGGCGTATTTCTTGTCGAGCAGGAGCCCGGCGCCCTTTTCCTTGGCTTCCTCCGGCGAGATCACCTTGGTGTTGTAGGCTATGCCCGTCGTGCCGTAGTCGTAGGGCACGGCGGAGAGCTTTGGCGTCAGCTTGCGGAACGGCTCGATCATTGGCTGCAGCACGTTCGCCATGTTGGGAATGTTGGCCTCGTTGATTTCCGAGGTCAGGCCGGCGTTCACGTATTTGATGTAGTAGTTGACGCCGGAGGAATGGATGACCTGGTAGTCGCCGGGCTTGGCGGTCTTGATCTTGGTGATGATCTCGTCCTCGTCGCCGAACGTGCCCTGGACCACCTTGATCTTGGTCTTGGTCGTGTAGGGCTGGAAGGCGAACTTGTCGATCGCATCCTGCACCGTGCCGCCCCAACCGTCGAAGCGAACCTCCTGGACCGCGGCGAGCGCCCGGCCCATCCAGGGCATCGAAAGGCCCGCCGATGCTGCCGCGGCTGCGGTCAGCGTCAGGAACGTGCGGCGGCTCAGGTCGCCATTGGCGTATCGATCGTGCAGCCGTTCCAGCCGCTTGGTGGTGGTGAGTTTCATTGTATTTCCTCCTTTGGTTCGCCACGTCTTCTCAGTTTTGTCAGGCTTTGCAGGATCAGGCCACCGATCAGCGGGATGCCGACGGTCACCAGGATCATCACGGTGCCGAGCGCGTTGATCTCCGGGCTGATCGAAATCTTGAGCATGGAAAGGATCTGGGTCGGCATGGTCTCGACGCCGGCCGGCCGCCAGAACAGGCTGGCCGAGGTGTTGTCGAACGAAATGGTGAAGGCGAGCAGGGCGCCGCCGACAACGGCCGGGATGAGCAGCGGCAGCGTGATCTCGCGGAAGGACGAAAAGCGAGAGGCGCCAAGCGACAGTGCCGCCTCCTCGTAGACGCGCCGGATGCCGATCATGCGCGCCTGGGCGATCAGCACCACATAGGGCACGGCGAGCAAGATATGGCCGAGCACCAGGAGCAGCATTGTCCTCGGCTGGTCGACGGCCTTGATCAGCACCAGCAGGCCGACGCCGAGGATGGTTTCCGGCACCAGCGCCGGCAGGATCACCAGCGTGCTCAGCGCCTGCTTGCCGCGAAATTCGAAGCGGACCAAGGCAAACGCCGTGGTGACGCCGATGGCGGTGGTGACGATGGCGGTGACCAATGCGATCCACAAGGATGTTCGAAAGGCAGCCAGCACCGCCTCGTTGGCCATCAGCTTGCCGTACCATTGCAGGCTGAAGCCGGTCATCGGGAAGCCGCCGAACATCGAGGCGTTGAACGACAGGACCACTGTCGCCACGATCGGAGCGAACATGAAGATGTAGACGCAGACCGTGACGAAGCCGGTCAGCCGCCAGGCCCATCTGCCTTCCTGCCTGCGCCGTGTTCCTCTCATCCTCCAAACCCCGTCATCCGCCAAGCCCTTTGACGATCTGCGACATGCCCATGTAGCGCGTGTAGACGGCGGCGAAGAAGCCGAGCACGATGAACAGCACGATCGAAAGCGTGGCCCCCATCGGCCAGTTCAGCTCGCCCATGATGGTGTCGTAGATCAGGTTGCCGAACAGCGCGTCGCGGCCCGAGCCGAGAAGCTGCGGGGTGACATAGCTGCCGGCGGCCAGCACGAAACAGAGCAGCAGGCCCGCAGCCAGGCCGGGCAGCGACAGCGGCAGCGTGACCTCGCGGAACGCCTGCGCGCTCGTGCAGCCCATCGATCGGGCCGCCGAAATCAACGTGCGGTCAATGCTCTCCAGGCTGACATAGACGTTGAGGATCATGTAGGGCAGCAGGAAGTGCAGCATGCCCAGAATGACCGCGCCTTCATTGTAGAGCATCTGCAGCGGCTCATGGATGATGCCCATTTTGAGCAGCGCGACGTTGATGACGCCCTGTTCCCCCAGGATGTTGATCCAGGAAAAGGTGCGGATGGTGAAGCTGATCCAGAACGGCACGATCAGCAAAAGCAGCAGCAGCCATTTGTGCTTGAAGGTCGTGGCCCAGATGAAATAGGCGGGGAAGTAGCCGAGCACGCCGCACAGCAGCGCCGTCATGGCTCCGACCCTCAGCGTCTTCAGGAGGAAGCCGTGATAGTAGCTGTCGGTGAGGAATTCGTGCCAGTTCGCGGTCGTCAGCGCGCTCGTTTCCACGCCGGCGGTGACAAAGGTGAAGAAGGTATAGCCGGCCATCACGGCGATCGGCAGCACCAGGAAAAAAATCAGCAGCAAGAGCACCGGCGCGACCAGCATCCAGGCCAGCCGTGGATCATACAATGTCCATCGTCGTTCCATGAGCACCCGGTGCGCTCTCTTTGAAGCGCCTGTTTTGTTCCCGGGCCAAGATTGAGGGATTGCAGGCGCGATGTCCACAGTCGGCGATTGAGCCAGCGGACTTCAGTGTCGCCGGGTGCGAGAGATGCCGAAATTTGTCGGGAGACGGGGTCGCCACGCAACCCCGTTCGACCACACGTCGGGAACGGCTGGCCGGCGTCTCCTCAGCCCTTCGAAATACCGCGCGCGATCAGCCGGGCGAGGCGCTCCGAAAACGCCCTGGCGTCGGCCGGCTTGTCGCCGTCGAGCACGCGCGCCTCGTCGTAGAGGAGGTGGGCGGCGTCGTCCTTGAAGGCCTGTTCGTCGTCGCCGAGACTGGCGAGCGCCAGGACGCGCTGGTGGCGGGGGTTGATCTCGAGGATCGGTTTGGCTGTCTTGTCGAGGCGGCCGGCGGCGTTCAGCAGCCGCTCGAACTGGCGGTCGGGACCGTGTTCGGGCGCCACCAGGCAGACCGCGCTTTCGGTCAGGCGGTCGGAGGCCTTCACGTCCGACACGGCATCGCCAAGCGCCGCCTTGACGAAGGCCAAGAAGCCATCGACCTCGGGCGTCGCCGCCGCATCCGGCTTGTTCGCCTCGTCGAGCAGCGGGATCTCGGACAGTTCGGCCACGCCCTGCGTCACCGACTTGAACGGCTTGCCGTCGAATTCGGGCGCCATCGACGTCCAGAAACTGTCGACCGGGTCGGTGAGCAGCAGCACCTCGATGCCGCGTGCCTTGAAACCTTCGAGCTGCGGCGAGGCTTCGAGCCGTGCACGGTCGTCGCCGGCCATGAAGAAGATCGCCTTCTGCCCTTCCTTCATCGCCGAGACGTAGTCGGCAAGGCCGCGCCAGCCTTCGCCGGAGGCGGTTGAGCGGAAGCGGGCGAGCTTCAAGAGCTGCTCGCGCCGCTCATGGTCCTCGTAGAGTCCTTCCTTGAGGACGACGCCGAAGTTTTCCCAGATTTTCGCATAGGCCTCGGTCTCGTTCTCCGCCAGCTTGGCGAGATCGCCAAGCACGCGGTTGGTCAGGCCCTTGCGGATCGCGGCCAGCAGCGGGCTTTCCTGGATCATCTCGCGCGAGACGTTGAGCGGCAGGTCGGCGGAATCGACCAGGCCGCGCATGAAGCGCAGGTAGCGCGGCAACAGATCGGCATCATCGGTGATGAAGACGCGGCGCACATAGAGCTTCATGCGGCCCTTCCGGTCCTGGTCGAAGAGATCGAAGGGACGCGAGCCGGGCACGAAGGCCAGCACGCTATATTCCTGCCGGCCTTCGGCGCGGAAATGGATGGTGGCGGCCGGCTCGTCATACTGGCCGGAGACGCCGCGGTAAAAGTCGGTGTATTCCTCGGGCTTGATCTCGCTTTTCGGCCTGACCCAAAGGGCCGTCCCATCGGCAATGTCGCGCGCCTCGGCACCGGGCTTCTCGACGAGCGTGATCGGCACCGGCACATGGCCCGACTGCGCCTTGGCCAGTTGCTCGAGCCGATAGGATCCGGTGTAGGACGCGGCGTCGTCCATCAGATGCAGCACGACGCGGGTGCCGCGCTTGGGCGCGACTTCGAGCGGGGCGGGCGCGATCTCGTAGGAACCCTTGCCGTCGGACGACCAGCGCCAGGCTTCTTCGCTTCCCGCCAGGCGGCTGATGACGTCGACGCGGGTCGCGACCATGAAGGCGGAGTAGAAGCCGACGCCGAACTGGCCGATGAGCTGCGTGTCCTCGCTCGAATTGCCGGCGCCGACGCGCTCGATGAAAGCGCGCGTGCCCGAGCGCGCGATCGTGCCCAGCGCCTCCGTCATGTCGTCGCGGCTCATGCCGATGCCGTTGTCCTCGACGGTGATCAGCTTGCCGTCGGGATCGGCTGCAATCGAGATGCGGGGCTTCGGATCGTCGGCCAGCAATTCGGGGCGACTGACGGCCTCGAAGCGCAGCTTCTCGCAGGCGTCGGCGGCGTTGGAAATCAGTTCGCGCAGGAAGACGTCCTTATCGGAATAGACCGAATGCACCATCATGTGCAGCAGCCGCGAAACATCCGCCTCGAATGCCTTGGTTTCCGTCGCTTTCGTGTCTGTCGTCATTCCGGGTTTCCCACGCTTTCATCCGCCCGTCGCGCCATGCGCGATCGGGACTTCCTTTCACCAATTTTCAACGGTGCTGGCAACTGCCGTCAGCAAGACCAGCGCGCCGGCAATATCGTGATGGCGTGCGGAGGCCGCAAGGGGTGGAAACGGTGCTGACGACGAAACAGCCAATCTTCCCCCGAGGGGGAGATTGGCAGCGTCGGCGCCGCGTCCGCCTCGCGCGCCCTACTTCCCAGCCATCTGGTCGGCAAGCGTCTGCGCCTGGGCAAGCAGCGCGGGGAAGGCGGGGTTGTCGCGCAGGTTCTTGCCCATGCAGGCGCGGAAGTCGCTGTCGCCTTTTGCCCAGGCGGCGTCGGCGGCATCGGATGTATTTTCGTCGCTGTCGTCGGTGGCCTGCTTGACCAGTTTCTGCGCGACGGCGTCGGCCGCGGTCCAGACCGCGTCGCAGGCCGCGATCCTTGGAACGGGCGGTGTCGCGGGCGCCTCGGCGATCATGACGCTGTTGCCCTTGACCAGCGTGACGACGACCTCCTGGTCGTAGTTCGGTCCGACATCCTGTGCCCAGCCGCCGAGGCGGGCGATCGCCATGTCGGCGCCGTCGGGCGTCTTCAGGGTGAAGTCGAGCGTGCCTGTGAAAGCGGCGTCGCTGCCGATGGCCTGGGTGTAGAACGCATCGAGCTTCAGCGCCGCGTCGAAGCTGGTGGGCAGTTTGAGATCGGCGTCCGTCTCCGCCGCACGCGATTGCAGCCAGCGCTCGACCAGCCCGCGTGTCGACGCGACGATGCTGGGGCCGCCCTCGGTGCCGTGACGCAGCCCGTCCAGCATGCCGAAGCCGACATCGGAGGAACTGAGGCTTTCGATATTGATCCTGCCGGCCGCCGGAAAACCCTTGACCGTGAAAGGTCCAAGAAGCGTCGAAAGGCGCTGTTCGAGATCGGCGCGGGCCTTCTCATTGGCGGCGTCGAGCGTTTCCACGGGAGCGTTCGCGCTTTCCATCGCGGCGATGGCCGCGATCGCCTTGTCGCGCGCGGCGATGTAGTCGTCCTCCGGCGAAGCCGCATACGCCGCACCGCTCGCCAGCGCGAACACCAAAGTCCAGACCAGACGCATCGTGAAAACCTCCGTTTTACAAGCTCTTCGCGTGGCTTGGTGGCGATTGTGCGGCGGTGAACTCATGGCGAGACGTGGCGGATATCGGGGCACCAGGACAGCCCTGGCAAGGTCGCAAGCCCTCATGATGAAACCTTCCGATACCCAGGCCGTTATGGCCGTTGTGGCAGACATCAAACCCAAACAGAGGCCGGCCGGCGGCGCCAAGCCAAACGGTGCCAGGAAGCCCCGCCGGGAGAAGGTACCCGATGTCGAGGCCGCATCCGAGGTCGTCGGCGAGGCGGCGCCGCCGCCAGCGGCGGTGGAACCTGATCCGCAGCTGAGCCCCGAACAGGCCGAACAGGCGCGCAAGAAATACCTGCTGAAGCGCTTCTGGATCAGCGCGCGCGGCTATTGGAGCCGGCGGGGCGACAAGCTCGCCTGGCCATGCACGATCGCGCTCCTGATCCTGATCTGCGTCAATGTCGGCTTCCAGTACGGGATCAATGTCTGGAACCGCTCGATCTTCGACGCCATCGAGCAGCGCAATGCGCCGACCGTCTATTTCCTGAGCGCCGTGTTCGTGCCGCTGGTGCTTGGAAGCGTCAGCCTTGTCGTTGCGCAGGTCTATCTGCGCATGACGATCCAGCGCCGCTGGCGCTCCTGGCTCACTACATCCATCATCGGCCGCTGGCTCACCAACGGCCGCTACTACCAGCTCAATCTCGTCAGCGGCGATCACCAGAACCCGGAAGCCCGCATCGCCGACGATTTGCGGATCGCCACCGAATCGCCTGTTGATTTCGTCTCCGGCGTGCTCAACGCGTTCCTGGCGGCCTCGACCTTCATCGTCGTCTTGTGGACCATCGGCGGCGCGCTGACGCTGCCGATCGGCTCCTCGACCGTCACCATTCCGGGCTTTCTCGTCATCACCGCGGTCATCTATGCCGGCATCACCTCCACCTCGATGGTGGTCATCGGCCGGCATTTCGTCGAACTCTCCGAGCAGAAGAACCAGGCGGAAGCGGAATTTCGCTACACGCTGATGCGCGTGCGCGAAAACGGCGAGAGCATCGCCCTGCTCGGCGGCGAGGAGGAGGAGCGCAGCGGCATCGACAGGACCTTCGCCGGCGTGCTGGGGAAGTGGGCGATGCTTGCTGGCCAGCACATGCGCACGGCGCTGGTCTCGCAGGGATCGAGCCTGTTCGCGCCGGTGGTGCCGGTGCTTTTGTGCGCGCCAAAATTCCTCGACGGCTCGATGTCGCTTGGGCAGGTCATGCAGGCGGCATCCGCCTTTGCCATCGTGCAGGGCGCGTTCGGATGGCTGGTCGACAATTACCCGCGCCTGGCCGACTGGAACGCCTCGGCACGGCGCATCGCCTCGCTGATGATGTCGCTGGATGGGCTCGAGCGCGCGGAAGAGAGCGACGCGCTCGGACGCATCAATCGCGGCGAGACCAAGGACGACACGATGCTCAACCTCAACAATCTGTCCGTGTCGCTCGATGACGGCACCGCCGTGGTCAAGGAAACCGAGGTGGTGATCCAGCCGGGCGAGCGGCTGCTGGTGGCCGGCGAATCCGGTTCGGGCAAGAGCACGCTGGTGCGGGCGATAGCGGGCTTGTGGCCGTGGGGCGGCGGCAGCGTCGATTTCCACCCGGGCAAGCGCATGTTCATGCTGCCGCAGCGCCCCTACATCCCCTCGG
Organism: Mesorhizobium sp. B2-4-18; assembly: GCF_006441385.1. Taxonomy (NCBI): domain Bacteria; kingdom Pseudomonadati; phylum Pseudomonadota; class Alphaproteobacteria; order Hyphomicrobiales; family Phyllobacteriaceae; genus Mesorhizobium; species Mesorhizobium sp. B2-4-18. Next base: position 17,161 of record NZ_VFUW01000010.1, read on the forward strand.
GCACGCTGCGCCGGGCCGCTGCCTATCCAGGCGCCGCCGAGGATTGGACGATCCCGCAGATCAGGGCTGCCCTCGACAAGGTTGGGCTCGGTCATCTTGGCGACCGGATCGAGGAAGACGCGCCGTGGGACCAGACCCTGTCGGGCGGCGAGAAGCAGCGCCTGGCCTTCGCGCGGCTGCTCCTGCACGCGCCCGATATCATCGTGCTGGACGAGGCGACGGCGGCACTCGACGAGAAGAGCCAGGACAGGATGATGGAGACCATCATCCACGAATTGCCTAATGTGACCATCTTGAGCGTGGCGCACCGCGCCGAGCTGGAGGCCTTCCACAGCCGCAAGATCACGCTCGAGCGGCGCAAGGGTGGCGCCAAGCTGGTCAGCGATATCGACCTCGCCCCGCGCAAACGCAGGGGCTTGCTCGGCCGCGCCCTGTGGGGTTCCGGCACTTCCGCCGAAAAGCGCGGCGCCGCCCGTAAAAAGAGTTGATGACGCTCAGGCGAGTTCTGGTTTCAGCTCAAGGGATGGCCTTCTATCAGCCGCCCAATTCTTCCTGATGCGCCTTGGCGAGGTCGGCCATGCTGTCGAAGCGGAAGTCCACCTTCGGCATCTCGCCGGGATGCATCGTGGCGCCGAAACCCTGATCGGCATGCCGGCGGTGGATCCAGCACGATTTAAGGCCCAGGCGGTTGGTCACGGCATGGTCATGAAACAGGCTTTCGGCCGTGTGCAGGACTTGCTTGTCGCCGATCCCGAGCGTCGCCAGTTTTTCCAGCATATAGTCGAAATTCCGGGGCGACGGCTTGTAGGAGCCGATGTCCTCCGCCGTGTAGATCGCATCGAAATCGACGCCGAGCTTCCTGTTGCTGAAGGAGAAGCTCGTATTGTCGACGTTGGAGAGGATGACGAGCTTGTAGTGCTGCTTGAGGTATTGCAGGGCGGCGGCGGTATCGGCAAAGGCCGGCCAGTCCTTCACGCTTTGGCCATAGGCGATGCATTCCTCCGGCGTGGTCACGACGCCCCATTCCTCGGCGAGCCGCTTGTAGACGACAGCCAGAAGGTCGCAGTAGCGCTTTTGCGGCGTCCAGTCCTGCTGGCTGGATTCGTGCCTGGCATGCGCCTGCAGGATCTCGTCGCGGCCGAGGCCGCGGCCAACCCGTCCGGTCAGCGGCTTCAGGGCGTCGATCATGCCGGATTCCCAATCGATTAGCGTGCCGTAGCAATCGAAGGTCAAGGCCTTGAAATCAGTCAGCTTCATGGTTCACTCCCTTGAGTTGGATAATTGGCTGGCGTTTGCGTGGATCGCGATCAATCGGCCGGCTGCCCGGCTGGGCGCAAACCTGCCTCGCCCTTCGATGTGGTGCCACGCGACGATGTCAGCCAGACGCCGAACAGCGTAACCGCGAGGCCGAGGACCATCGCCGCCGAAAGCGGCTCGCCGAAGAGCAGCCAGGCCCAAAGCATCGTCACCGGCGGGCTGAGATAGATCACGCTGCTGACCTGCGCGGCGCTGTGGAGGCGCAGGCTCGCATAATAGACGCCGTAGCAGAAGAAGGTCGAAAACAGCACCAGCCAGGCGATGCCGAACTCGAACCGGCCATCAAGGGGCGGCATCAGCCCGCCTTTCCATTCGGCGCAAGCGGCAAAAAACAGCGCCGCTGTCAGGCATTGGATGCACAGGCTCTGGTGGATGGGCATGTTGATCGTCCCCATCCGCTTCTGCAGCACGGTCGCCAGCGCGAAGACCATCATGGAAGCGATCGTGACCACGTACGCCCAGGCCGGCGCGGTGCCGAGACTGAGGCTGTTCAGCGAAACGATCAGCACGCCGAGCACGCCGAGAGCCGTTCCGGTCCACTGCCTCGATGTCAGCCGGTGGCCGAGAACGGGCTGCGATAGTGCCGCGATGGCGAGGGGGACGAGGTCGGAGATCAGCGCGACAAGGCCGGTCGGCACGCGCTGGCCGATGGCAAGCGCGAAGCCGCCGAGATAGAGGAACATCATCGCCACGCCGAACGCCATCTGCTGGAGCAGCGCCCGGACGCCGATGCGCGGCCCGACCATGAGCGCGAAGGGCAGAAGGACCAGCCCTGACATCAGGGTTCGCCAGAACAGCACGAGCATGACGTCGGCGCTCTCGCTGGCGTAACGGATGCCGACAAAGCCCGAGCTCCAGCTTACGACCAGGGCTGCCGCGAGAAGCGGCCAGGCCAGGCGACGGGACGGAGGTTTCGGGAGCGTCATGCGGTCTCTTCGTCGAAGCGAGTTCGCCAGCGGATCACGGCCGATCTCGGATGCGGGATTTATGGCGGCGCGCAAGCGCCTTTGCACATGACAAATTTCGATGTATTCATGAAATAGGCGCGAGATGTGGCATATATGATTGACCTCAAAGCCCGTTCTCTGCCGAAACCTTGAAGCGCTGCTTTCGTTTCAAACGAGGATTGTCATGACTGGAGTGATGAGCCGCCGCCTGGATGTCGATGCCTTGCGGGCGATGGTGGCGATCGAGAAACATGGCGGCGTTACCCGGGCAGCCGAGATGCTCGGCCTGTCGCAATCGGCCGTCAGCCACAAGATCAGGCGGCTGGAAGCGAGTCTCGACTGCGAAATCCTCAGCCGCAAGGCGAATGCGCCGATGTTCACCAGTTCAGGGCAGGATCTGCTGGGCTATGCCAGGCGCATCCTGGGCATCCATGACGAGGCGATCCTGAGCCTGTCGAAGAGCACGCTGCAAGGCAAGATCGCTTTGGGGATGACCGAGGATACGACCTGCACGGACCTTTCGCGCATCCTTGGCCGGTTTCGCCGGCTGTACCCCGAGGTGAGCGTGCGCACGCAGGTGCGTATGAGCCTTGCCTTGCAGAAGCTGTTGGGCGAGGGCGCGCTTGACGCTGCCATCATCCAGGTGTTCCAGCACGACGTCCGCCCCACCGATGTCCCGCTGTTCCGCGAGACCCTGCATTGGGTGAAGTCGCCCGAGCTGACCCTTGGGAAAGGCGACCCGGTGCCGTTCCTGTCCTTCGACGAGAACTGCTTCTATCGCCGTTGGGGCCTCGATCTCGGCCAGGACGAGGGAACGGTGTTCGAGATCGTGTTCGAATGTTCGAGCGCGGCCGGCATCATCGCCGGCGTGACCTCCGGCCTCGGCGTGGCGCTGCTCAGCCAGCGCCATCTGCGGCCCGGCATGGAGATCGTCGACAAGTCGTTCCCCAAGCCTCCGGACCTCGCCTACGTCATTCGCCGCACCCGCAACGTCCGCAATCCCGCGCTGGAGACGCTGGTGCGGGAGATAGAGGCTGAGGTGAAGCGCCACGGGACCCTGCAGATCGCGGTGTGAGGAGGCGTGATTAGCGTTGGCGCCCGTGCGCCCGGTCGATGATATCGCGCGCTCGAGCCTCTCGCCTCATTTCCGGAGTATCTTCTCCATCGCTTTCCCCTTCGCAAGCTCGTCGATCAGCTTATCGAGGTAGCGAATTTCCTTCATCCGTGGATCCTCAATATCTTCCACGCGGACGCCGCAGACCACCCCTGTAATCAAATTCCGCAAAGGATTCAGTCGAGGGGCCTGACCAAAGAAATCCTCGAAGCTGGTTTTCTTCTCCAGTTCGGCGTCGAGTTCTTTCTCGGTGTAGCCCGTCAGCCAGCGGATGATCTCATCGACCTCGGCTCTGGTGCGTCCTTTCCTTTGCGCCTTGGCGACATAGTGCGGATAGACGCTGGCAAAGCTTGTGGAATAGATTCGATGCTCCGTCATGACGTGCCCTTACCGGTGGCGCCTATCGCCCGCACTCAACTTTGCCTCCAATGCGCAGGTCTCAGCAATTGGCGCAGGACCGACTCCAATCTTCCCGCCGCCCTTCACCCGTTCCTTTTCTCCACCTCAGCCTTGCGCAACAAGAACCGTTGGATCTTGCCGCTAGGGGTCTTCGGCAATTCCCCGACGAAGTCGATCTCGCGCGGATAGGCATGGGCCGAGAGGCGTTTGCGGACATGCTGCGCCAGTTCTTCGGCGAGTTCCGGGCTGCCCTCGTAGGCGGGCGCCAGGATGACGAAGGCCTTGACGATCTCGGTGCGCTGCGGGTCGGGTACGCCGACCACCGCCGCCTCGTTGACGGCGGGATGTTCGATCAGCGCGCTTTCGACGTCGAAGGGGCCGATGCGGTAGCCTGACGAGGTGATGACGTCGTCGGCGCGGCCGATGAAGGAGACCGAGCCGTCCGGCTCGTATTCCACCGTGTCGCCGGTGCGGTAGTAGCCGCCCGATATGGCCGGCGTTTCGGCCTGGTGGTAGCCGTCGAACCAGCGCAACGGCGAGTTGGCGATGTCGACGGCGAGGATGCCGGGCTGGTTGGGGCCGAGCTCGTTGCCGGCCTCGTCCAGCACCACCATGCGATAGCCCGGCATGGCAAAGCCCGCCGAGCCGGCGCGGACAGGGTGCGCCAGGCCGTGATGGTTGTTGACCATCATGCCGTTCTCGGTCTGGCCGTAATGGTCGTGGATGGGCGCGGCGAGATGGGCGTCGAACCAGCGGATCACTTCCGGGTTGAGCGGCTCGCCGGCGCTGCTCACCACACGCAGCCGGCCTTTTGCACGCGCGGCGGCATCGGGACCTTCGGCGAGCAGCAGGCGGAAGGCGGTGGGCGAGCCGGCAAGGCTGGTGACGCCAAGCCGCTCGATGACATCATAGGTGTTTTTGGCGGTGAAGGCGCCCTCGTTGAAGGTCGTGGCGATGCCGAGCAGCAGGGGTCCCGTGATGGCGTAGTAGAGGCCATAGGCCCAGCCCGGATCGGCGATGTTCCAGAAGATGTCGTCTGGGCGCAGGCCGATCGCGTCGCGCATATAGGCGCCGAAGGCGAGCAGCGCGTTGAGCGGCACCGGCACGCCCTTCGGCAGGCCGGTGGTGCCCGAGGTCGACATCATCATGAACAGGTCTTCGCCCTTGCGCATCACCGGGTCGCAGTTGGGTGAGGCGGCGGCAAGCGCGGCACGGAAATCGATGTCGCCCGGGGACAGGGCGTCGCCAGCACCGAGGATGGTGGCGATTTGCGGAGGGTTCGCGACCTCGTCGAGCTTGCCGCGATTGGCCGGATTGGTCACCACCAGCCTGGCGCCGCTGTAGCCAAGCCGGTGTTCGATCGCCTTCGGGCCGAAGGCAGTGAACAGCGGCTGGTAGACCGCGCCGATGCGCCAGGCGCCGAGGATCAGCGCCACCAGTTCGGGGATGCGCGGCAGCATGCCGGCCACGACATCGCCCGGGCCAACGCCCAACTCCTTCAGCAGAGTGCCGACGCGGCCGGACATGTCGGCGAGATCCTCGAAGCTGAATTCGCTGAGTTCGCCGCCGGCAGAGATGGCGCGCAGCGCCAGGCGGTTTCCGCCGGTGTGCCGGCCGCAGCATTCGACATAGGCGTTGATGCCGGTCGCGGGGTCGCCCTGCAGTCTCGCGATCTCATCCTCGATACGAAAGCTTGCAACGGCATCGTCATAGCGCGGCAAGCCGGCTTGCTGCTTGGTCATGAAAATCCTCCCTGGCGGTGCGCCATCTCCCCATGGCGCGCTGTCGCGGCGACATTGACATCAGATGGCGCCGATGGGCAACGGCGAGTGCCTGTTCCTTTGTATTGACGCAACTCCGGACGAAAAACCGCTACACACTTTTCCCGGAATTGCGCTTACAGGTTCGCCTCGGCGAAGATGCGTGCCGCCCAGTCGAGAAAGACGCGCAGGCGCGGCGAAAGCTGCCGGTTCTGCGGATAGAGCGCCGAGAGCGGTGTCGGCGAGGGCGGATACCCGGCCAGCACCTCGACCAGTGTTCCCTCTGCCAAATCCTTCTCGAAGCGATAGCGCGGCGCCTGGATGAGGCCGAGGCCAAGCCGGGCGAGGTCGGCGGCGGTGTCGGAATTGTTGGCGGCGACGCGGCCGGGCAGCCTGACCTCGCGCGTCTTGCCGCCGACGGTGAATTCGAAGGGCAGCACTTCGCCGGTGCGGGAGGAGACGAAACCGATCGCCTGGTGGCCGTCCAGCGCATCGGGGGAGGCGGGCGTGCCGTGGCGGGAGAGATAGGTGGGGCTGGCGCAGGTCATCTCGCGGATCATGCCAAGGCGGCGCATGATCATGCCGCTGTCCGGCGGCTCGCCGACGCGGATGACGCAGTCGACACCCTCGCGCACTAGGTCGACCAGCCGGTCGCTCTGTCCGATCTGCAGGTCGATGCGAGGAAAGCGGGCGAGCAATTCCGGCAGGCGCGGCAACAGGAAGGTGCGGGTGAGCAGCGTGCTGGCGTCGATGCGCAGCAGGCCATACGGCTCGGCATTGCGGAAGGCGGCCTCGGCATCCTCGATCTCGGCCAGGATGGACAGGCAGCGCCGGTAATAGGCCTCGCCATCCTGCGTGGCGTTCACCTGGCGCGTGGTGCGCTCGAGCAGCCTTGCGCCGAGATGTTCTTCCAGCCGCCGGACCGCTTCCGTCGCGGTCGAGCGCGGCAGGCCGAGATCGGCGGCGGCAGCGGTGAAGCTGCGCCGCTCCAGCACGCGAACGAAGAGCCGCATCGTGTCCAGGCGATCCATGGTCTTTGTTCGCAGTTTCCGAATAGTGATGTCAAGACAAGGCTGATTATCCGGAAGTTGGTTCGGCCTATATCCGTCTCACCAACAAGAAGGAGAGACTTCCATGACTTCAGGCCAAACGAGCACGGGCCAAACTAAAGCGGCGATCGTGACCGGCGCCTCCAAGGGCATCGGCGCGGCGATCGCGCGGAGGCTGGCCCGCGACGGCATCGCCGTCGTCGTCAATTACGCGCGGGGACAGGCCGAGGCCGAGGCGCTGGTGCGCGCCATCGAAGCCGATGGCGGCAAGGCGATCGCCGTGCAAGCCGATATCGCGGTTCCGGCCGGTATCGCCAGCCTCTTCGACGCCGGCGAGAAGGCGTTCGGAGGCATCGATATACTGGTCAACAATGCCGGCATCATGAAGCTTTCGCCGATCGCGCAGGCCGATGATGCCTTCTTCGACACCCAGGTCGCGATCAATCTCGGCGGCGTGTTCCGTGGCATGCGCGAAGGCGCAAAACGCATTCGCGATGGCGGCCGCATCGTCAATTTTTCGAGCAGCGTGGTCGGCCTCTACCAGCCGGGTTACGGCGTCTATGCCGCCACCAAGGCGGCGGTCGAGGCGATGACGCACATCTTGGCCAAGGAGCTTGGCGCGCGCGGCATCACCGTCAACGCACGCGGTGGCGCCCGGACCGGTCGAGACGGCGCTGTTCACCGATGGCAAGAGCGCGGCGCAGATCGAGGCCACGGCCAAGATGATCCCGCTCGGCAGGCTCGGCCAGCCCGACGACATTGCCGGCGTGGTCTCGTTCCTGGCCGGGCCGGACAGTGGCTGGGTCAACGGGCAAATCATCCGCGCCAATGGCGGCGTGATCTGAAGGAGGCTGGCCGCTGCTGCTGTGGCGGTCTGCCTCCCGTTCCATTCGAAACCTAGCCTAAATGATTGAGAAGACAAGGAAAACACCATGCCATTCGCCAACATCAAGATGCCGCAGGCGGCGCTCTCCAAGGCACAGAAAGAAGACCTCATCCATCGCACGACCGCCATGTTCGTCGACTTTTTCGGCGAGGGCGTGCGGCCCTACACGATGGTGCTTGTGGAGGAAGTCGCCGATGGCGGCTATGGCCGCGCCGACGAAGTGTTCGTGGTGCCGGACGCTTTTCGCGCCAAGGACTAAGGTTGCCGATGTCCGGCCGGCCTGCACACCGCTCAACCGCGCTTCCTGTGCTCACATGCTCAAAGCACCCTCCGCTAGCCGCAGCATGGCTGTGGTCCGGCGGAGGGCCCGCAGCGGGCCTTGGCCTTCTTTTCCTCTTCCAGCCAGCGGTCGCGCGGCTTGCAACTCGCTGGCCGTGGCGCAAGCGTGACATGCACGGCGCCGTCGGCCAGCCGGGGCAGGGCGGCCCGGTAGAGCTGCATCGGGCGCACGCCGTCGCTGACCTCGAAGGTCAGCTTGGCCGCCTGGTCGAGACCGACATGCTCGGTCACTTTCCGGATGATCGCCGCGAATTTTCCAGCCGGCATATGGGTGCGGTCCTCATTGACGTCCCATAGCTGCACGAAGATCTCCGACCATGATTCCGGATTCCCGCCGCAGTCGAGCGCGTCGAAGCGGCCGGCCTTGACCTCGGTGACATGGTAGCCCGGCAACACTGGCCCGCCTTCATGGAAAAACACCAGTGGCTTTTCCCTGTGATCCGCCAGAAAGTCCAGCAAGCCGGCCATGGTGATGTCCCGCGGGTCGGCCGTGATCACGGGATCAAATTCCCGATTGTCAGAGGCGAGCATGTGCGATAATCCTTGCTTCAATATTCATAGGATTGTTGAAATATGAATGAACGTCAAGCCCTGGCGGCCTTCGCGGCGCTGTCGCAGGAAACACGGCTGCGCGTGCTGCGCCATCTGGTGATCGCCGGCCCCGACGGCATCGCCGCCGGGGCGATAGCCGAAAAGGTCGAGGTTTCGGCGTCCAACGTCAGCTTCCACCTCAAGGAGCTTGAACGCGCGGGGCTGGTGAGCGTGCGCCGCGATTCCCGCTCCATGGTCTACAGCGCCGAGTATGACATGCTGAGCGGTCTTATCCGCTTCCTGATGGAGGATTGTTGCTCCGGCCGGCCGGAAATCTGCGCGCCGGCGGTGTTGCCGGGCTGCTGTGCGGCCGACACGCGGGAGCTTGCCCGATGACTGGCGGCCACACTGTGCCTGGCGCGTCCTCCATCCGGGACACGGCCGGTTTTGATTTGCCGCGCCGGCTCACGGCGGAAGCTCTCGGCACGGGCTTGCTGGTGGCCACGGTGGTCGGCTCCGGCATCATGGCGCAGTCGCTGACGACCGATCGCGCGCTGGCGCTGCTTGGCAACACCTTGCCGACGGGGGCAATCCTCGTGGTGCTCATCACCATACTGGGGCCGGTCTCGGGCGCTCATTTCAATCCGGCCGTTTCAATGGTCCTGGCGCTGTCGCGCCGGCTGCCGGCGAGCGACTGCGCCTGGTATGTGCTCGCCCAATTCTCGGGCGGCGTCGCCGGCACGGTCGGCGCGCACCTGATGTTCGGGCTTTCGCCGCTCGCCTTGTCGACGCATGACCGAACGGGACCCGCGCTCTGGCTTTCGGAAGGGATCGCGACCTTCGGGTTGCTGGCGGTCATTCTCGCCGGCCTGCGTTTCGAGCGCTCGGCCATCCCCTGGCTAGTCGGCCTCTATATCACCGCCGCCTACTGGTTCACCGCATCGACATCGTTCGCCAACCCAGCGGTCGCGGCCGCACGGTCACTGACGGACAGTTTTTCCGGAATCAGTCCGGCAAGCCTGCCGGGCTTCATCGCCGCCGAACTGGCCGGCGCGGGCATTGCCCTGGCGCTGACGACATGGCTGCTGCAGCCGCACGTTCAACCGTTCCCCAACGAGGCCAGCCCATGCCGATCACCATCTACCACAATCCGGACTGCGGCACCTCGCGCAACACGCTTGCCATGATCAGGGCGAGCGGCGAGGAGCCGACCATCGTCGAATATCTGAAACACCCGCCGCCACGTGCGCGGCTGGAGCAATTGATAACGACGCTGGAAATTCCCGTGCGCGCCTTGCTGCGTGAAAAGGGCACCCCCTATGCCGAACTGGGCCTGGCCGATCCAAAGTGGTCCGACGGCCAACTGCTCGATGCCATGCTCGAGCATCCGATCCTGATTAACCGGCCGATCGTCGAAACGCCGAGAGGGACACGGCTGTGCCGTCCGTCCGAGCTTGTGCTGGATCTGCTCGATCACCCGGTGAGCCGGTTCACCAAGGAAGACGGCGAGGTGGTGAGCCATGACCGCGGTAGGCAATGATGGAAGCCTTGCAAAAGCCGAGACCGCGGAGCGTGCCCCGATAGCGGCTGTCGCCGCGCTCGGGATCACCCAGATTATCGGCTACGGTACGCTTTATTACAGTTTCAGCATCCTTGCCGGCGACATGGCGAAGGATATGGGCTGGCCAACCGAATGGATATTCGGCGCGCTATCGGCCGCGCTGCTGGCCGGCGGGCTAACCGCCCCCTTGCTCGGCGGCTGGATCGACCGTTTTGGCGCGGGACGGATCATGACCGCGGGCTCGGCCGTTGCTGCCGCTGCGCTTGCCGCCTGTGCCTATGCGCCCAACGGTCCAGCCTTCGTCGGCGCGCTGATTGCCCTGGAGGCAGCATCGAACCTTGTCCAATACGGCGCGGCCTTCGCGCTGCTGGTCCAGATACGGCCGCGTGCCGCGCAGCGCAGCATAACCTATCTCACCCTCGTCGCCGGTTTCGCATCGACAGTCTTCTGGCCGATCACATCGGCCATGCATGCGCATTTGCCTTGGCGAGACGTCTACCTCGTCTTTGCCGGGCTGAACCTGCTGGTCTGCCTGCCGCTGCACGCCTGGCTCTCGCAGGGGCTGGCCAGGAGCAGGCGCGCGGCGATCGAGCCGCCACGGCACGTCGCGGGATCGCTGCCGGCCCCGGCGCGGCCGCTCGGCTTTGCCTTGATGGTTGTCGCTTTCTCGCTCCAGAACCTGGTCAGCGCCGCCGTGCTGGTCCATATGGTGCCGCTGCTGTCCGGGCTTGGTCTGGGTGCCGCCGCCGCCATCGTTGGAACGCTGTTCGGGCCGTCGCAGGTGCTCAGCCGTTTCATCAATATGGTCTTCGGGATCAACCTGCCGCCGCTGCGGCTCGCCATCATCTCGGCCGTGCTGATGACGGCGGGCGTGGCCATCCTGCTTGGCACCGCGCCTTCGATCGCCGGCGCGATGGCGTTCGCCATCGTCTTCGGAATGGGCAACGGGCTGTTCAGCATCGTCACCGGGGCACTGCCGCTGATGCTGTTCGGCAGAGAAGGCTATGGCCGGCTGCAGGGACGCGCCATGTCCGCCCGCCTGATCGTCTCGGCGGTCGCGCCGTTCGCCCTGGCATTGGCGATGGCCCATATCGGCATTTCCTGGTCGCTGGGCCTGATGGCGCTTGTTGGCTGTCTGGCTCTGCTGGTGCTGGCGGCGATCGCGAAAGTGTCGAGCGCCACCTGAAACCGGGCAGGGATGCCCAGAGGCGGTTTGGCGCCACTCCGCCGGCTCAATTTCCCCTCTCGGAACCGTCGTGGATCGGCTTGTGATGCCTCAAATCGTCCGGCCGCAGCAGCGGATGTCTGGCGTTTCAAAACCGGCTCGCCGAACAGTGGCTACGCGCCTTTGTCACGACGGCAGGTTCATCTGTTTTCGGAGGCTTTTGTCGAAGGCATGCGCGGGAACAAACCGTCGCAGCAGGTATAGGCGACGCGCCTGCTTGCTGGCGGGATAGCGCAGCTTCGGCGATGTCGCGGTGGCCGCGGTGACGACCGCCTGGCCGACTACCTCGGGAGCATCGCCGGTTTCGATCGCCCTGTTCCAGACCGCGGTTGCCGTTGCCCGCGCCTGGTCATAGACACTCATCATCCTGTCCGGCTTCGTCGCATTGTGATCGAGAGCCGTACGGGTGAAGGCCGGTTCGACCAGCAGGACGCGAATACCGAAGGGGCGGACCTCATGGTCCAGCGACTCGGAGTAGCCCTCGACGGCATGTTTCGTGGATGTGTAGAGCGCGCTGAACGGGCTGGGGACAAAGCCGACAACCGAGCTGATGTTGACGATCCGGCCGCCGCCCTGACGTCGCATGATCGGCAGCACCTCGTTTGTGACGCGGATGAGACCGAAGACGTTGACGTCGAAAAGGGTCTTTGCCTGTTCAACGGACGATTCTTCCGCACCCGCGATCAGTGCATTGCCAGCATTGTTGACCAGCAGGTCGATGCGCCCGGCCTGGCTTATCACTTGCGACACCATGCTTGCGACGGAGTCCGCGTCGGTCACGTCGCAGCTCAGCATCGTGATCCCGGGCGGTGACCCGGTCGCGGCTTTCCGGCTCGTGCCGAAGACGCGGTAGCCGGCCGATTGAAGGGCTTTGGCTGTCGCAAGCCCGATGCCGCCCGCTGCTCCGGTGACGACGGCGACGCCGCGATTTTTGTTGTTCATTTCAATATCCTTCGAGATGCATGATCATGACGCTTTGTGCCGACGGACTTGTCAGCCGTGTACGCTCAGATGAAGCATGGGGTGATGTTCGTAATGGCCGGCGCCATTTCTCACGATGGGGTCTTGTGAGGTTATCGCCTGGATGTCCTGGTCGTCGGCGATCCGGTATAGTGACAAGCCATAGCCGCCGCCTGGATCCATCACCGGACCGTGGGCGACGATCAGTCCGCGGTCGAGCAACTCGTCCAAGAAGGCGCCATGCTGCCTCATCCATTCCCGCTCGTCGCCGGTCATGGATGCAAGAAAGTCGGCACGGGGCGGGATGTACTTGCACAGATAGAATTTCATTTGGGACTCCCAGCGGCGCGATGACCGGCCGTCACCATCATTTTGCGGTGGAACGGCCTCGCGAGATCAGATACTATCAAACTAATAGTAAGTCACTATCAAAATGGTATCGACGTGAAGAATCTTTCCAACCAGCCCTGTTTGATCGCCCGCAGCCTCGGCACGGTGGGTGACACGTGGAGCATGCTGATCATGCGCGATGCCCATGCGGGGCTCAGCCGTTTCGACGAATTTCGCAAGAACCTCGGCATCGCTCCGACGATGCTGACCAGCCGGTTGGCGACCTTGACTCAGGAAGGGCTGCTGGAGAAACGGCGATATTCGGAGCGGCCGCCACGGGATGAATATGTGCTGACCGAGGCCGGTCGGGATTTGCTTCCGGTGCTGTTCTCGCTCGCCGCCTGGGGCAGCAAGCACCGGGGCGGTGGCAATTTCACCCGGTTCTTCGACGCCGAGACAGGAACCGAAATCGACCCAGTCAGCATCGATCGCGGGACCGGAACGCCGATCGGCAGCCGTCCCATACGGATCGTGACGCCCAAGCTGTCTGACGGCCCGTCGGACTGACTGGATGCGCCGGAGCGAACGGCGATAGCTGGCCGGCAAGAGAGGGAATTCAGGTGGGCCTTCCTCGGATCAGCCGCTCTTCTTCGCACCAATCCAGTCGGCGGCCACTTCGGCGAACAGCCAGTCACGGAACGCCCTGATCTTTTTCTGGCGCAGCGCGCCTTCGGGATAGACGACGTAGTAGCTGGCCGCCGATTTCAGCGCGAGATCGAAGGGCCGGACCAGCCGGCCTGCCGCGAGGTCGGCCGAGACCAGCGCGCTGCGGCCGAGCAGCACGCCTTCGCCATGCACGGCGGCCTCGACGGCGAAGGTGGCGGAATCGAAGCGCACGCCGCGTGTGGGGTCGATGCCTTCGACACCGGCCTGCTCAAGCCATGTCGCCCAGTCGATGCGAAAGGCGTCGTGGATCAGTTTGTGGTGCCTGAGGTCCGCTGGCAGATGCAGCGGATGCTCGCCTTGCAGCAGTTCCGGGCTGCAGACGGGGAAAACCTCCTCGTCGGCGAGGAATTCCGCCGTCACCCCGCTATAGCCGCCGCGGCCGTAGCGGATGGATATGTCGATGCCGTCGCTGACGAAATCGGCCAGCACGCCCGAAGTCGCCAGCCGCACGTCGATGTCGGGATTGGCGCGATGGAAACGATGCAGCCTCGGCACCAGCCAGCGGCCGGCGAAACCGTCGGACGTGCTGACATTGAGGATGCGCGTCGAGCGGTCGGGTGTGGCGGCGATGGTGGCGGCGGCGATCTGGTCGAGCGCCTTGCCGACCTCCGCCGCATAGGCCGCGCCGACGCCCGTAAGGCGCACGGAGCGTGTGCCGCGATCGAAGAGCTGGATGCCCAGCCTGTCCTCGATGTTGCGGATGGCGCGGCTGACCGCGCCATGGGTGAGGTTGAGCTCCTCCGCGGCCTTGGAGAAACTCAAATGCCTGGCTGCCGCGTCGAAGGCGGGCAAAGCGGTGAGGGGCGGCAGTCTGCGCGGCATCGGATCGACCTGTGAGTGTTACTCACAAATCCTGCACAAAGAGTCGTTTGTCGTCCAGCCCTTAATGGCCCAATATTCAGGCGTACCAAGCATCCACACCGGCTTCCCGGTTCATCGATGCGCTGAATTGACCAGACAAGTGTGAGCAATCGTCATGCTCGCCCCACTCGGGCGACATCGGCAGGCTTGCGCCCAGTGAAACACAGGAGACGGATTATGACCTTGACCCTTCGACCCATCGGCGCCGCGATGAGCGGCCTTGCCATGCGAAGCGCGGCAGCGTTCGAGCGCCGCCGCACGTTGCGCCGCATCTCCCGGCTTTCCGATCGCCGTTTGCATGACATCGGCCTCGAACGCGACTGGGACGGTTCCATCCTTGCTAACGGAATTCTGGCCAATGGGAGGACGATATGACCAGCACCCTGATCATCGGCGCGACCGGACTGCTCGGCAGCGAGATGGCTAAGGCCAGCGCGCGCAATGGCGACAGCCTGCATGTTCTGGTCCGGCAGGCAACGTCGGCCAATGAAGCGCGGATGCGCCCGCTGAAGGATCTCGGCGCCACCGTGCATGTCGGCGATCTCGACGACTATGACAGCCTCGTGCGCGCCGTCGGCAAGGTCGACCGCGTCATCAGCTCGGTGCATGTGGGGTCGGCCAGCGAGATGACGCTGGTGCGCGCCATCAGGGATGCCGGTATCTCCCGCTATGTCCCGTCCGCCGGCTTCGGCCTCGACTTTGCCGCCGCCGCACCCGGCTCGATCGAACCGCTCGACATCAAGCGGGCCGTCTTCGACGCGGTCCGTGAGGCCGACCTGCCCTATACGGTGATCTACACCAACGGCTTCTTCTCGACCTGGGTGGCGACGCTGGGCGACCTGACGCGCTTCGGCTCGACGCCGCTGCCACCCGACGAGGTGACGCTCTATGGCGAGGGCAACGTGCCGGCGACCTTCGTCAGCGAGAAGGATATCGCTGCGGTCACCATGCGCGCACTGGAGGATGCCAATGCTGTTCGCAGCGAGATACGGATCGCGCAAAACAAGATCACCCAAGGTGAAATGATCGAGCTGTGGCGGCAAGTGAGCGGCCGTTCGCCCCGCGTCAAGCAGATGAGCGCCGAGGAGCTGGAGGCGCTGATCGCGGCGGTTCCCGGCCTTGGATTGCTGCGCGCATTCTGGATCCGCGGCGAGACCGCGCTCGAGACGGCTACGCCTGAAGCGGGCGCGCGTTATCCGGAGCTGAGGTTTGAAAGCATCGAAAGCGCTTTTGTGGCGATGGCTGGCGCGGATGGACATAGGTTGTGAAGGCGGCGGACATGGTTGGCGTTGCGACAGCGGTTGACCGCGCTGTTCATCCGGCCGATAGGTCCGCGCAAACAGCCGAGACGCCGATGCCCAATCTCAAAGATGCGACCCGCGCCGCCGACACCGCCTGGCAGGACGATGTCCGCGCCGGCGTGCGCCATGTGCGCGACCTCGCTTCCCTGCCGCTCTCGCCGGCCGAGCGCGAAGCCGCGCACGCCGCCGCGGCGCTTCACAAGGTGCGGGCGCCAAAGGCCTATCTCGACTTGATCGACTGGAACGATCCCGCCGATCCGATCCGGGCGCAGGTGATCCCGTCGCCTGGGGAATTGGACGAGGCTGAGGGTGAGCTTGGCGACCCGATCGCCGATCACGAATTCAGCCCGGTGCCGCGGCTGACGCATCGCCATGCCGATAGGGTGCTTTTGTTCCCGACCTATCAATGCGCGGTCTATTGCCGGTTCTGCTTCCGCAAGGAATCGCTGACGTCGATCGGTCGTGGTTATACGCGCGAGGCGCTGGAGCCGGCGCTGGCCTATATATCGGAGCATCCCGAAATCCGCGAAGTGATCCTGACCGGCGGCGATCCGCTGTCGCTGCCCGACAAGGCACTGGCCGAGATCCGGGCGCGCATCGAGGACATCGCCCATGTGCGATTGCTGCGCCTCCACACGCGCGTGCCGGTGGCACTGCCGTCGCGCATCACGCCAGGGCTGGTCGCGGCGCTGCAGGGCCGGCTTATGGTGACGGTGGTCACCCACTTCAACCACGCGCGCGAGATCACCGACGCCACCGAAGTGGCCTGCCGCGCCTTGCGACAGGCCGGCTTCGTGATGCTCAACCAGAGCGTTCTGCTGAAGGGCGTCAACGATACGGTCGAAGCGCTGGAAGAGCTCTGCCGCGAGCTGATGTACCGGCTGGGGATAAAACCCTACTACCTCCACCATGGCGATCTCGCACGCGGCATGGCACACAGGCGCACCACGATCGCGCAGGGCCAGGCGCTGGTGGAAGCGCTGCGCGCGCGCCTGTCGGGCATCTGCAACCCTGCCTATGTGCTCGACCTGCCCGACGGGGGAGGGAAAGTGCCGCTTGGACCTTGCCATGTCGAGGAACAGGACGGGCAGCGCTGGCGCATACGTGGGCTGGATGGTGCGGTGAGGGCCTATCGAGAGGTGGTTGGCGAATAGGCCAACGCCTATCTGGCAACAAACGCCAGCACGACCACGCGCGGGGCGATACAGTGTGCGAGGCTGACCTTGCGGCCCGTCCTCGTTGTCGCGTGGCCGGTTTCGAGGTCCACGGCGATATCCTCATAGCCCAGCACCTCGCGATCCAGCGGATAGGCGGCCTTGTAGACCGCTTCCTTGGCGGCGAAAAGGATGCGTCCGGCAAGCTGCCGGTCGGCGGCGTCGATCCGGTCTTCGGGAATTGCCACGAGCGAGAAAATCTCATCGGGCAGGGGCAGCGCCGGCTCGACGTCGATGCCGAGCGAGGCGATGCGGCCAACAGGCGCGACCGCCGCCACGGCCATGTCGTCGTCATGCGCGAGCGAGCCCGTTATCCCGTCCGGCCATGCGGGTGCACCGGACGGCGTGCGCAAGAGGGCGAAACCGTCGAAGCCGGCATCCGTCAGCAGTCGGTGCGCGAGCCAGCGCGCCGCGCCGCTGGCCCGCCGCATGGACGGCTGGCGAGCGGGGATGGAGCGTGCTTCCGCCGGCAACAGATGGGTCTCGTCGCCTTCGCGGATGATCCGGCAACCGGTGCGGACCCCGGCAGGAGCCATGGCGGCCATGGCGCGCGCCATGGCGATTTCCTCGGACGGATCGGCGGGCGGCGTCATCGGTCGCCGGTGGGCAGAATGAGATCCGCGATCATTTCGCCGTCCTCGTCGAGCCCCTGTTCGACGAAACCGGCACTGCGATAAAGCTGCCGCGCCGCCTCGTTCTCCGGTTCGTAGCAGATCGACACATGCCTGATGTGGCCGAGCCCGTCGATTTCCTCCAGCACTTCACGCAACGCGGCCTTGCCGTAACCCCGGCCTTGCGAGGCACGGTCGATCATGAAGCGGTAGATGCGCGCCTCGTCATCGTCCCGCGGCGCCTCGTACATCAGGAACCCGACGATCTGGTCGCCTGCCATGACGGCGCGTGGCCGCGCGTCCCGATCGGATCTGGCCTCACGCAGGGAGGCTGCATTGCTGGCGACGAAATCCATCTGCTCCGGCGCCAGCTGCAATGCGGTGACCAAAGCGCGATTGGCTGGGGTCACCGGGCCGATCCGGATGTCCGCGGTGCTTCCGGATCGCTCTGCCATGTGGCCTCCGACGATATCGGGATCGAGCGTCAGGACGACGCCCTGGAGCCGTCTTCCATGACCGGCTCGACGAACCGGTGCAGCTTGGCCGGATTGCCGCGCCAGATCGAGTTGGGCTCCAACTCCTCGCCCTTCATCACGAAGGAATCGGCATCGACCATCGATCCCTTGCCCATCACCACGCCGTAATGAACAAAGGCGGAAGGTCCGAGCGTGCAGCCATCGCCGATACGGATGAAATCGGACTTGAACGCACCTTCTTCCAGCGAGTGGGCCTGGATGACGCAGCCTTCATTGAGCGTGACGTCATCGCCGATCACCACGAGGGAACGCTCGGTCAGGTTGGCGCCGCCGTCATAGACGCGCTTGCCCACCTTGACCCCAAGCATGCGCAGGATCATCGGCCGGAACGGGGTGCCGGCGAACAGGCGCACAACAGGCGAATCCGCGAGCTTCCAGTGGCGCTCGTGGCGCCAGAATGTGACGTCGTAGATCGTCGTTATCTGCGGCTTCAGCTTGCGAAAACCGAGGCTTGCCCGCTCGACGAAGATGTAGAACGGAATGGTGATCGCCGAGGTCAAAAGCACCGCCACGAAGAGGGCGATCTCAGCCCATTCGGTGTAGTAGTTCAGTGCCCGGTCCCAGATCGCCAGCGTGGCGAACAGCATGATCCATTGCGTCGCCATGAACAGGAGGATCGTCACCAGGTTGTGACGGTTCTTGAGCGGGATGCGCTGGCGTCGGTCTTGCTCGTCGATGCCGGCGATGAGTTCCTTGTCGCGGTTCACCATGCGCGGGATTTCAAAGGGCGGCGAGCCGAGAAGGCCGACATTCTCGCGCAATGACCCGTCGATGGGGACCATCACCTTGGTGCCGAGCAGGACGTTGTCGCCCGTGCGTCCATCCGGCGGATAGTAGATGTTGTTGCCGAGATAGTTGCGCTCGCCGATCCGGGTCGGCTCGAGCCGGAACGCGGAAGCGGACTTGTGCATGTTGATCATGAAAAGCCCGTCCGACACCATGGTCTGGGTGCCGATCTCGCACAGGAGCGGGTTTTCGTGCTGCTGGTTGGAGCCGAAATTGGAGCCCGTCTGCACCACCTTGTTGAGGTTCCAGCCGATGGCGCTCATGTAATGGACGATGGCCGAGCTGTCACCGAACAGCAGCCCGAGCACGCGGGAGTTGCTCGAGAACTCGGCAACCGTCTGCAGCCAGTAGCGGAAGCCATAAAGCGTGTAGGTACGGCCGGGTTTCAGGATCAGGCTGAACAGGCGCGGCACCACCGTGGCGGCGAAAAAGGCCGCGGCGATGTAGCCGAACAGCGTGACCGTGGTGCCGATCGCCACAATGCCGATGGTCTCCTGATAGTCGTCGCCGACATTCTCCCAATAGCTGTGGAACAAAAGCGGCAGCGGGGTGACGATGGCAAACAGGCCTATCAGCTGCACGGCCTCGTAGAGGAAGCGCCGGATGCGGGGAGGATTGACGTTGCGCACCTTGCAATAGTCCGCCGTGGTCGGCACCGCGGGCGATCCATGCCAGTGTTCGCCGTCGGGGATGCTTTGCCCGTGCTGCAGCGAGGAGGAATGACCGAGCTGGCCGCCGTCGCCGATCGCGGTGTCGATGTCGAGCGTGCAGCCGACGCCGACGAAGGCGTCGCGGCCGATGGTCAGCGGCCCGGTGTGGATATAGCCGGCCTGGGCGCGATAGCCGAGGATCAGCGATTCCTTGCGCAGGATCGTTCGGTCGCCGATCGAAATCAGGTCCGTGCACACCGGCACCGCCCGGGATTCGATGACCACGTTCTTGCCGATCCTGGTTCCCAGAAGCTGCAGGTAGAGGCTGTAGAGCGGGCTTCCGCGGAACAGCACGACGGGTGCCGTGCGGATCAAGGTTTTGACCACCCAGAAGCGATAGTAGCGCAGGCCCCAGATCGGGAACGCTTCCGCCTTCCAGCGGCCCACCAGCAGCCATTTGGCGGCAATGGCGAAGCCCGACATGCCGAAGAACACGCCGGCAGAGAGCACCACGCACCTGACGTAAAGCTGCAGCGGGTCGTCGAGCGTGTCATAGACCCAGTTGAGGCCGTCATTGATCGCCCACAGCGCCACGTAGCTGTAGAGCGCGTAAAACAGCAACTGCGCCGCGCCGCAGGTCCAGTAGACGAAATTGGACGCCTGGCGGGTGAGAACGGGCTCGTTGGTGGCCGTCGTCATCTCTTCCGCGACGCTCAGGTGCTTGGCCAGGCGCGCCACCGTCGGATAGAGATAGATGTCGCGCATCGACGTCGTCGCCCATTCCTTGCGGGTGCGCACACGCGCGCAAAAATGCGCCATCAGCAACGAGTTGGCGCCGAGATCGTCGAAGAAATTGTCCTCGACGGACACGTCGTCGAACTTCAGCACGGCGCATAGCGCGTCGGCCAGGAAACGCTCGCCGTCATTGCCGGGCGGCACCATGGCGCGATCGGCCGAGAGCCGGACGCTGGTTGGTTTGGGCAACTGGCGAAGGTCGACCTTGTTGGAGACCGTCATCGGGATTGCCGGCAGTTCCTCCAGATAGGAGGGCACCATGTAGTCGGGCAGCCGCCGCTTCATCGTCTGGGCAATGTCGGCGCGCGAGAGCGCCGGCTGGCCGACCTTGGGCGCGTAATAGGCAACGAGTTCGACGCGGCCGGGCTCGATCTCCCAGGTGGTGACGGCGGCCTGCGCGATCTCGGGCTGGTCGAGCAGCACGGCCTCGATCTCGCCGAGTTCAATGCGATAGCCGCGGATCTTCACCTGGGTATCGATGCGCCCAGCATACTCGATCTCGCCGGCGTCACTGATCCGGCCAACGTCGCCGGTGCGGTAGATGCGCTTCGACGGGTTGTTCGGCAGGCCGAGGAAATCGGCGATGAATTTCTGTTCGGTCAGGTCCGGCCGGTTGAGATAGCCGACCGCCAGCCCGATGCCGGCAATGCCGATCTCGCCCAGTTCGCCAGGTTTGGCGAGCCGCGGCAGCGAAGGGTCGAGAATGACGATCGAGTAGGTGGGCAGCGGCGCGCCGATCGTCACCGGCCGGTCCGGCGTCAATGCACCCATGGTTGCCGTGACGGTCGCCTCGGTCGGGCCATAGGTGTTGAGGATCTGCCGGCCGGGCTTCGACCAGCGCACCACCAGATTGTGCGGGCAGGCCTCGCCGCCGACCAGCAGCGTGCGCAGGCTGGGCACGTCCGATGTCATGGACGACAGAAGCGTCGGGCTGCAGGCCATGCAGGTGATGTCGTGATGGCGCAGGAAATCGGCGAGCTCTTCGCCCACGAGAGGCATCTGGCCTGGTGCCGGCACGACCGTCGCGCCGGCGACGAACGGCACCCAGATTTCCTCGGAGGAAAAGTCGAAGGCGATGGTCATGCCCTGATAGACGCGATCGCCCGGCCGGTAGCCGTAGGATGCGGCGGCGACGCGGATGAAGTTGACGAAGCTCTGGTGGCGGATGGCCACGCCCTTCGGCCTGCCGGTCGTGCCGGACGTATAGAGGATGTAACAGATGTCTTCTGCCGCAGTGGGGGCCGGCGTCTTGTGCGGCTTCAGCGGCGCGTCGGACTGGGCTGATATTTCGGCGGCGGCGCTGTCGATCAACAGGTGCGGAACCGGCAGCTGGTCGGCCCGCGAAGCGTAGGTGGCGATGGTGACGACCAGGCTGACGCTGGCGTCTTCGATGATGAGCGCCATGCGCTCTTGCGGAAAGGCGGTGGCCAGCGGCACGAAGGCGGCACCCGCCTTCACCACGGCGAGCAGGGCCACATAGGTTTCCGCGGACCGGTCGAGGATGAGCCCGACACGGTGACCCGGCCGTACGCCGCGCTTGACCAGCAGACGGGCGAACTGATTGGCGCGCTTGTCCAGCTCCCGATAGGTCCAGGCGCGGCCCTCGGAGATCACCGCCGGCAGCGTGGCGAATGTCTCGGCGAGTTGCTCGAAGACCTTGTCGAGTCGCTCGTCCGGTTGACCCGCCCGGGCAAAATCGGCGCCCGCCAGGACCTGGCCGTGTGCTCCGGAGGCAATTCCCGCAAGTGCATCGACGCTGTCGGAGCTGGTCTCGGGTCCTGCGCCCGATCTTGCCGCTTCCCTGTCCAGTTCGGCGATATCGATACCGTGGTCCATTTCCAAACTTTCTCGTCCTGGCAAGCCGTTACAGGCACATCTCGGTCACGCCGCCGCGCCGGCGGGCATTGCCGGCTGTGCCGTCGCTGCAATTTGATCGTTGTTCATGGAGGGGAATGACTGAAGCTTCCAGAACGGAAGATTCCGGAATTCAGACCGGCGATCGCCGGCCGCACCCTCTTTGGCCGGGCGGTTATCACGGAATCGACCGTCCTGTCTTCACAGTTTCGGGAGCATGGGCGTGGGGCGAGAGCGCGCATTGCCTGGGCGCTGCCGGCGGCGAGCGACATGCCGGGCAGGCCACCCATCGATCCGTTCGAACCTCGTTGCATTTGCCCTTACCCAATTCGGTGCGCCTGTGTCCGTGCGCTTGTGCGGCGGCCAGATTTCCGGCCATTGAGGGATGCTTATGCCATCCGATCTTTTCGCCAGTTTTTCCGAACTGTTGAATCTTGTTTCTGAATTGTGTCTGGGCAGCTTTCCGTAGGGCCGCTTTCTGCGGTTTCAGCCCTTCCAGAAAAATCTCATAGCGCCCGGGAATAAAGCGCGGCCCTTGCGGGTCTTCTCTGCAAGCGGGGCAATCTTGCGGTCCGCGACCCATAGAAAACGAAACAAGGATTTACCGAAATGACCAAGCTCGCTCTCAGCGTGGCTGCGATGTTGCTTGCCTCGACTTCTGCCTTTGCCGGCAGCGACCATTTCAACGCCAATGCCCCCAACCAGCCGGGCGTCGCCGTCGACACCAATGCCACCGCCTCGATCCCCTACACGGCACGTCCTCACGGCGTCGACACCAAGGTGACGACCAAGCCGAGCCGGCCGGCGACCAAATCCGATGCGGACGAACCCGGCCAGGGCATCTGGGGCAACTGAGTTCACGGGTCGACACTCGATCCCGGCGGCGCCAATCCGATCCGCGACCAGCGACGGAGGGCCAGGGCTTGGCGCTCCGTCATTCCCTTCGACCTTTCGCCTTAGCCACCACTCAACAGAGGAGATCACCATGTTCAGCATGTCACGCCGCACAGTGCTTCAATCCGCCGCCGCCGCTGCCGCCTTCGGCCTTGCCGGCAAGCTGGAATTCACCCGTCCCGCTTTCGCGCAGACGCCGGTGGAACCCACCGTCGGTTTCTACAAATACACGGTCGGCGATATCGAGGTGACCGCCGTCTATGACGGCATCTGGAAGAAGCCGCACGACCCGGCCTTCATCAAGGATGTTTCGGTCGACGATACCAAGGCAGCGCTCGCCAAGGCGGGGCTGACGACCGACTTCATGCCCATTCCGCTCACCGTAGCCGTGCTCAAGATGGGCGGCAGGCTGATCATGATGGATGCCGGCTCGGGCGTCGGCCAGTGGCAGGCCAACGCCACGCACCTGCCGGCCAACATGGCCGCCGCCGGAATCGACTACAAGGCGATCGACACCATCATGATCTCGCATTTCCACCCCGACCATGTCTGGGGCCTCATGGAGAAGGGCACCAACACGCCGGTGTTCCCCAATGCCGAGCTCATCGTCAACGCCACCGAATACAATTGGTGGACCGACCCGAGCAGGCTGGCGAAGCTGCCCGAGGGCCGCAAGCCGGCGGGCAAGCGCATCGCCGAAAACTTCCCGAAATGGAAGAACTGGAAGCTGGTCGAGGATGGCGCCGAGGTCGCGCCCGGCATCCAGATCATCGCCGCCCCCGGCCACACGCCCGGCCATTCGGTGTACCTCGCCAATTCCGGCAAGGAACAACTGATGATCTCGGCCGACACCATGTATGTGCCGGCGCTTCTCGCACCGCATCCGGAATGGCAGGGCGCCTATGACCAGGACGGGCCGACGGCGATCGCCACGCGCCACAAGATCATCGACCGGGTGATCGCGGACAACATCCGCATTTCCGGTTCGCACTTCCCGTTCCCGGGCACCGGCGTCTTCGTCAAGGACGGCAATGCCTACGGCTTCACGCCTGTCGAAATCTGAGCGCGAGCTCCCAACCCAAGCGAGACAGACAATGAAACAATCCTTTTTGGGCAAGCACGCCCTGTTCGGCCTGCTCGGCGCCATTGCCGTGCTGACCGTGGTTCCCGTCGCAACCATCATCCCAGCCTATGCGGTCGACGACATCGAGGGCGCCGACGCGCCCGACCTCACCGCCGTCAAGGCCAAGATCGACGCCAAGGATTACAAGGGCGCGCTGGCGGACCTGCGCGACCTCGCGCAGGACAACCAGCAGGCCGACGTCTACAATTTGCTCGGCTTCACGCTGCGCAAGACCGGCGACTTCACCACCGCGCTGACCTACTACAACAAGGCACTGGAGCTGAAACCCGACCACAAGGCCGCCCGCGAATATCTGGGCGAGCTCTATGTCGAAACCGGCGACATGGCCAAGGCCGATGAGCAACTGGCCTCGCTGCAGAAACTGTGCCCGACCGGCTGCGACGAGCTTTCCGACCTGCGGAAAGCCATCGATACCAAGGTGACGAAGTAAGTTCTCCCCCCGGATTGCCCCCACTTGCGAAGGGCAATTCGGGGCAATCCGACCTCCCCCTCGGGGAGAGGAGGCGCCGCCTTTCTCTTCTCCCCGCTGGGGAGAGGTGGCCGCGAAGCGCCCGGATGAGGGGCTTGGCGCTAACCCACCAAAGTTCGGGCGCTCGTGGCTGGCGCCCATTGCCGGAGCCGGCGCCTCTCCCTCGAGCCGGCTCCGGCCCTTTCAAGCATCACATTCGGCAGGCGCCGTCCTCGCGCGGCGCATGCACGGTGTCAAAATATCGGAGGCTGACCATGACCCTGAACGAACGCGCCGAGAAGCTGCACGCCCTCGCCATCAAACTCTATGTCAGGGATCTGACCCTGCTTGTCGGGCGCCTGCTCATGTCCTTCATCTTCCTGCATGAGGGGGTGACACTGGCCACCCATTTCGACGGCGCCGCCAAGGCGATGGCCGCGCAAGGCGTCGGTCTGCCGCTGTTTGTCGCCACCATCGCGTTGCAACTGGGGGCAGGGCTCTCGGTGGCAACGGGCGTGCTGACGCGGCTGGGGGCGATCGGCCTCGGCCTCTTCTGCCTGGCAACGGCCACACTGTTCCACACCAACTTCGCCAGCCAGAGCGAGCTGCTGAATTTCGAAAAGGATCTGGCGATCGCCGGCGGCATGTTCGTTCTGGCCGTAGCCGGCGCCGGCCGGATCTCGCTGGATTGGCTGCTGGCCTGCACTCTGCAGCAGCGCCAGCGCGATCGGGAAACGGTGGCGTCGCTGCTGGCGGTCGAGAACCAGTTTTCCCAGAGGTGAGGCTGCCGGTCTGAGGAGGAGCTGAGCGCGCGCGACCCGTTCAAGCGCCTGCGACACGTACTTTGCTGGAACCAGCCTTGATGCTCCGCATTCTATAAGCAGGGGCTGAAGGAGCGTGACGTGAAAGCGATTTTGGCATTGGTCGGCGGCTTTGTCTTGACCCTTGCGGTCTTCGGCAGCGGGCTGGGCTTTGCCGCCTGGTTGCTCGCCGCCAAGCCCGCGCATGAGGCAAGGCCGACCGTCAGCGTGGCGGAACTGTGGACCAGGGACGCGCGGCCGGTGAACAAGGCGGCGCAAAATCTGCAACGCTTGCCGGCCGACCAGCCCGCGCCGCCCGATATCGCCGTCAAGCCGCGGGCACCCGATCCGGCCGCGACCGGATCGATCGCGCCGGCGGCTGGAGCCGACGCGCTGCCGGCGTCCCATGTCAGTTGGTGCGCGAACCGCTACCGCTCCTACAATCCGGATGACAACAGCTACATGTCCTATAGCGGGCAGCAGCGCCCCTGCGTCTCGCCCTATCTCGACGCCGGCGACGACCAGGGCGCGCAGCCATCGGCAGCCGTCAGCTATGTCGAGGGCGGTGTCGCCCCGGCGGTCGCGACGACGGCGCTTTCCGCCGACCATGTCGATTCCTGCTTCAGCCGCTACCGCTCCTACAGGCCCGACGACAACAGCTATCAGCCATATTCCGGCGGACCCAGGCGCCAGTGCGAGTAGCCGCCGTTGCCGTGCAGGCCTGGCTGAAGGGTTGCATCTTGTCGTCCCGACGATCACGCAGATTTTTTGGATCGTTCGCACCGGCGCGGCGTTCATGCCTCACATGAGTGGAGGAATGACATGAGCGACGACCGCGACGACAAGATCAGGAACCGCGCCTACGAGATCTGGCAACGCGAAGGCGGCGGCCATGGCGACCATGAGCGGCACTGGAGCCGGGCCGAGATGGAGATCGACAGGGAAGCCGCCCTGCCGCTGACGGCGGATGACGCGCTGCCACAAACCGGCGAGATCGCGAGCTCCGACGTTCTGACGGTGGAGGAACTGGCGATCCGCGCGGGCATATCGGGCGAGGAGGCGCAGGAGCTGATCGACCGTCTCGGCACCGACCGCGCCGCGATCGAGCAAGCCGCGCGCAGCCTCAAGCCAAAGCGCGGGCGCTGAACGCGCGAGCCTTTCGAAACAACGCGTTGGTGCAACTCGATGACAAGATGATTCATCGAGCCACCGAGCGCAAAACCATGATCGCCCCGAAGCCGGCGCTCTCTTGGAGCGCTATCCCTGGTCATCTCCGACAATGTCGGAACCCTTGGCCGCCTCGGAGGTTCACCCTGTCCCACCGCAAAGGAGATGCACTCATGGACCACGCCAATCACGTAAGGCTCAGCCGCGCCGAACTGACCCCGGATACGCTTGAAGGCGCGACCATCTACGGCCCCAACGACGAGAAGATCGGCTCCGTCGACCATATGCATGGCAGCAGCCAGGTCGTCATCGACGTCGGCGGCTTCCTCGGCATCGGCGCCAAGCCGGTCGCCGTCGCCGCCAACGAACTCGATTTCATGCGCGACGAGGACGGCGACGTTCACGCCGTGACCAGCTGGACCAAGGATCAGCTGAAAGCCATGCCCGAACACCGCGACTGACAATAGGAAGGGCTCGGCGATCGCCGGGCCCTTCGTCCTTTCCTGAGGAGAGACCAATGATCAGGAAGCTGAAACACGGAAAATATCGGCTTTATTCAAGGAAAAAGGACGAGAAGACGGGCAAGCGGCGAAATCTGGGCACGTTCGACAGCCGCGAAGCGGCGGAGAAGCACGAAAGGGAAGTGCAGTATTTCAAGCGGCATTGAAGGGATCGCTGTTGCATAGCGGTACACAGAGACCGAGGCCGCTGTAGGCCTGTCGGCCTCCTAGGGGGCCAGCAAAGCGGCGGACCTTTCAGCCGCGCTTGCAAGCCATATGGAACCAAATACGCGGCCACGCGTTAAGGGCTTCGGCCCGATCCGGCCGGGGGTTCGCGTGGAGGGGTTTTTGGGCGCATCTCGGTTACCAAAAGAACAACTGGACTCTCGACAAATCCTTAGCGCTCTCAAAGCTTTTCGAAACGGCGATTTCTCCGTCCGCATCGAAAACGTCTATGATGGGCTGAGTGGCGAGATTGCAGACACGTTCAATCAAATCGTCGAACTCAATGACCAGGTGACGCGGGAATTCGCGCGGCTCAGCCGGGTGGTCGGCAAGGACGGGCGCATCAGCGAGCGCGGCCATGTCAGGAACGCCAAAGGTAGCTGGGAATCGAGCGTCCGATCGGTCAACGACCTGATCGAGGACATGGTGCAACCGACCGCCGAGGTGGCCCGGGTCATCGGCGCCGTCGCCAAGGGCGATCTGTCCCAGACCATGATGGTGGAGATCGACGGCAGGCCGCTGCGCGGCGAATTCCTGCGGATCGGCAAGATCGTCAACACAATGGTCGAGCAACTCGCCTCGTTCACTTCGGAGGTGACGCGCGTGGCGCGCGAGGTCGGCACCGAGGGCAAGCTAGGCGGTCAGGCCCGGGTCAAGGGGGTGGCGGGCACCTGGAAGGATCTGACCGACAATGTGAACGCGATGGCGACCAACCTGACGAGCCAGGTGCGCAACATCGCGGAGGTGACCACCGCAGTCGCTTCGGGCGATTTGTCGAAGAAGATCACCGTCGACGTGAAGGGCGAGATCCTGGAGCTGAAGTCGACCATCAACACCATGGTCGACCAGCTCAACTCGTTTGCCGGCGAGGTGACGCGCGTCGCGCGCGAGGTCGGCACCGAGGGTAAACTCGGCGGCCAAGCTCGCGTCGAGGGCGTCGGTGGCACCTGGAAGGATTTGACGGACAGCGTGAACCTGATGGCCGCCAATTTGACCGGCCAGGTCCGCAATATCGCCGATGTGACGACCGCGGTGGCGCTCGGCGACCTGTCGAAGAAGATCACCGTCGACGTGAAGGGAGAGATTTTGGAGCTGAAGTCCACCATCAATACGATGGTCGACCAGCTCAACTCATTTGCCGGCGAGGTGACGCGCGTTGCGCGCGAGGTCGGCACGGAGGGAAAGCTCGGAGGGCAGGCGCAGGTGCGGGGTGTCGCCGGAACCTGGAAAGATTTGACCGATAACGTCAATTCAATGGCGGCCAACCTGACCGGCCAGGTGCGCAACATCGCCGAAGTGACCACCGCGGTGGCTCTTGGCGATCTGTCGAAGAAGATCACGGTCGACGTGAAGGGCGAGATCCTGGAGCTCAAGAACACCATCAACACGATGGTGGACCAGCTGAATTCCTTCGCCTCGGAAGTGACGCGCGTCGCGCGCGAAGTCGGCACCGAGGGAAAGCTCGGCGGTCAGGCGGAAGTCCGTGGCGTCGGAGGCACCTGGAAAGACCTGACCGACAACGTCAATCTGATGGCCGCCAATCTCACCGGCCAGGTGCGCAACATCGCCGATGTGACGACGGCCGTCGCGCGGGGTGATCTCTCCAAGAAGATCACGGTCGACGTGAAGGGCGAAATCCTCGAGCTCAAGAACACCGTCAACACGATGGTGGACCAGCTCAACTCATTCGCCTCCGAAGTCACGCGCGTTGCCCGCGAAGTGGGCTCGGAGGGAAAACTCGGCGGCCAGGCCCATGTCGAGGGGGTCGGCGGCACCTGGAAGGATCTGACCGATAACGTCAACGCCATGGCCGGCAACCTGACCGTGCAGTTGCGCGATGTCTCCAAGGTCGCGACCGCGATCGCGACCGGCGATCTCACCCAGAAAATCACCGTCGATGCGCTGGGAGAGATTCTGCAGATCAAGGACGTCATCAACACGATGGTGGACCAGCTGAACTCCTTCGCATCCGAGGTGACGCGCGTGGCCCGCGAAGTGGGGTCGGACGGCAAGCTTGGCGGCCAGGCACAGGTCCGCGGTGTCGCCGGTACGTGGAAGGACCTGACGGATAACGTCAACGCCATGGCCGCCAATCTGACGGGCCAGGTCCGCAACATCGCGGAAGTGACGACCGCCGTTGCGCTGGGCGACCTGTCGAAAAAGATCACGGTCGACGTTCGCGGCGAAATTCTCGAGCTCAAGGACACCATCAACACGATGGTGGATCAGCTCAACTCTTTCGCCTCGGAAGTGACGCGTGTCGCGCGCGAAGTCGGCACCGAGGGGAAGCTTGGCGGCCAGGCACAGGTGCGCGGCGTCGCCGGCACCTGGAAGGACCTGACCGACAACGTCAATTCGATGGCCGAGAATCTGACCGGCCAGGTGCGCAACATCGCCGATGTGACGACCGCGGTGGCGCGAGGCGATCTGTCGAAGAAGATCACCGTCGACGTCAAGGGCGAGATCCTGGAGCTGAAGTCCACCATCAACACCATGGTCGACCAGCTCAACTCATTCGCGGGCGAGGTGACGCGCGTGGCGCGCGAAGTCGGCACGGAGGGAAAGCTCGGCGGCCAGGCACAGGTCGAGGGCGTGGCGGGCACCTGGAAGGACCTGACCGACAACGTCAACCTCATGGCGACCAACCTGACCAACCAGGTGCGCGGCATCGCCGATGTCGTCACCGCCGTGGCGCAGGGCAATCTCAAGCGCAAACTCGCCGTCGATGCCAAGGGCGAGATCGCGTCCCTGGCGGACACCATCAACGGCATGATCGAAACGCTGGCCACCTTCGCCGATCAGGTGACCAACGTCGCCCGCGAGGTCGGCATCGAGGGCAAACTCGGCGGCCAGGCGAGGGTGCCTGGCGCCGCCGGCCTGTGGCGCGACCTGACCGACAACGTCAATCAGCTGGCGGCGAACCTGACCACACAGGTGCGGGCCATCGCGGAGGTGTCGACCGCGGTCACCAAGGGCGATCTTACGCGTTCCATCAGCGTCCAGGCTTCCGGGGAGGTCGCGGCGCTCAAGGACAACATCAACGAGATGATCCGCAACCTGAAGGATCAGACGCTCAAGAATGCCGAGCAGGATTGGCTGAAGACCAACCTCGCGCGGTTCTCGCGCATGCTGCAGGGCGAGCGCGATCTGGCCACGGTGTCGCGCATGATCATATCGGAACTCGCGCCGCTGGTGAACGCGCAGTATGGTGTTTTCTACGTGACCAATCGCGACGAGGAAGAATCTTATCTGGAGCTGGCCGCGTCCTACGCCGCCGAGGGCAAAGCCAAGATCCGCCAGCGTGTGGACTTCCGGGAAGGCCTGATCGGTCAAAGCGCGGCCGACAAACGGGCGATCATGCTCGACGAGGTTCCCTCGAGCTTCCTGCGCATCAGCTCGGGCCTCGGTGAAGCGCCGCCGGCCAGCGCCATCGTTCTGCCGGCATTGTTCGAGGAAGAGGTCAAGGCGGTCATCGAACTCGCTTCGTTCAGCCGCTTCAGCGACACGCATCGCCTGTTCCTCGAGCAATTGATGGAGTCGGTCGGCATCGTGCTCAACACGATCGCCGCGACCATGCGCACGGAAGGGCTTCTCAAGCAGTCCCAGCTTCTGACGTCCGAACTGCAGTCGCGCCAGACCGAGCTCACCAAAAAACAGGAAGAGCTTCACGCCACCAACGAGGAATTGCAGGAGAAGGCGCAGCTTCTCGAGAACGAGAAAAAGCAGGTCGAGAACAAGAATCTCGAGATCGAAATGGCCAGACGCGCACTCGAGGAGAAAGCGGAACAGCTGGCGCTGACGTCCAAGTACAAGTCCGAATTCCTGGCCAATATGAGCCACGAGCTGAGAACGCCGCTGAACTCGCTGCTGATCCTGTCCAACCTGCTCGCGACCAACCAGCAGGGCAACCTGAACGACAAGCAGATCGAGTTCGCTCGCACGATCAACTCGGCGGGCACGGACCTGCTCAGTCTCATTAACGACATACTGGATCTTTCGAAAATCGAATCCGGCACGGTTTCGATCGAGCTCAACGACATGCCGCTCGCACATCTGCGCCAGCATATGGAGCGGACCTTCCGGCAGCTTGCGGCCGACAAGGGGCTTGGGTTTACGATCAAGATCGATCAGATCCTGCCCGAGACGATCCGCACGGACGAAAAACGGCTGCAGCAGATCGTCCTCAACCTTTTGTCCAACGCCTTCAAGTTTACCTCTCAAGGCGACGTGACGCTCAGCATCCATGCCGAGCGGACCGGCCGCGCAAACGGCGCGGCGGCACTGCCGCAAGCGCTGGCCATCGCCGTCACCGACACGGGCATCGGCATTCCGGAGGACAAGCAAAAGCTGATCTTCGAGGCGTTCCAACAAGCCGACGGCACCACCAGCCGCAAATACGGCGGCACTGGCCTCGGCCTCTCGATCAGCCGGGAAATCGCCCGCCTGCTCGGCGGCGAGTTGCGCGTCGAAAGCCAGCCTGGAACGGGATCGACCTTCACGCTTGTCATTCCCTTCGACGGCCCGCGCAGCAGCAGTCTTGCACCGCAGGTCGAGCTTTCGCCGGCCGCCGTTTCCGTTGCGGCCAGCAGCACGACAGGAACGCCGGAACTCGCCGACGACCGTGATGCGATCGATCCATCGGACAGGGTGGTGCTGATCGTGGAGGACGACCCCACTTTTGGCGGGCTGCTGCTTGGTCTTGCGCGATCGGCCGGATTGAAAGGCGTGCTCTCCACCGCCGGCTCGGGAACGCTGGCGCTTACACGCAAGCTCATGCCTGATGCGATCACGTTGGATCTCGGCCTTTCGGACATTGATGGCTGGGTTCTCTTCGACCTTTTACGGCACGATCCGAAGACCAGGAACATACCCATCCACGTTATCTCCGGCGCCGAAGACATCGAGCTTCTCACGCGCCGAGGCGCCGCAAGCGTTTCCAGCAAGCCGGTGTCCGCCGGTGAACTTTCACGTGTCTTCGACGACATTCAGTCGAGGACACTCAGGACACAACGCAATGTGCTGGTCGCCGATCCGGATCCAGAGCGTCGCCTGGCGCTGGTGGAAGCCATTCGCGACGGCGTCACGTCGGTCACCGCCATCGGCCGCGTCGCGGCTAATGCCGACGGGGGTGGTATTGCCGGATATGACGCCGTCGTGTTCGGATTTGGCCGTTCGGCCAAGGACAACGCCCAGATGCTCGATGAGATCATGTCGCAGTTCGGCGATTTTGTCCCGCGCCTGCTCTTCTTCACGCCCCATCCGGACGCGTTTCAACAGCAGGTCGCCTTGCATCCGCCGCTCAGCGATGTTCCGCGTGCCGACAACTTTGCCCAGCTTGGCTTGTTGATGTCCGCCGCCCTTCCAGGCGACAGGCCCGACAAGGAAATCCTGGCTTCCGAGCAACTCGACAACGCCGATCTGGCCGGAGCCAAGGTTCTGATCGTCGACGACGACATTCGCAACATCTATTCGCTGACCAGCGTGCTGGAGACCTACGGTATCGAAGTGCAGCATGCCGAGCGGGGGCGGGACGGCATAGCCATGCTTGAAGAGGCGCCGGACGTCGACGTCGCCCTGATCGACATCATGATGCCCGAGATGGACGGGTACGAGACAATGCGCCGGATACGCTCCCAGCCGGAAATCGCGCACATTCCGCTGATTTCCGTCACGGCCAAGGCGATGAAAGGAGATCGCCAGAAATGTCTGGACGCCGGCGCGTCCGACTACATCGCCAAGCCCGTCGACCTCGACCTGCTCCTCGCCCTGCTGCGGGTTTGGGTCGGTCGCTCGCGCTCGCGAACGGGGACATCGCGGGAAGACGGCGACGACCGCAATCTGATCGCGCCCCGGCGGATTTAGCCAATGGCGGCGATGGAAGCAGAAAGCAGCGAACCGTTCGAAAAGCTGCGGCCGGTTCGCGTTCTGGCTGTCGACGACGATGCGCGAAATCTCCTTGCCATTGAGGAGGCACTTGACGGGGTCGGGCAGGTGATTTGCGCCCAGTCGGGCGACGAGGCGCTGCGCTTTCTGCTCAAGGACGACTTCGCCGTCATTCTGCTGGATGTGCTGATGCCCGGTCTCGACGGCTACGAAACCGCTTCGCTGATCCGGAGGCGCGAACGTTCGAACGCCACACCGATCATCTTCCTGACCGCCATCAACAAGGAAGAAGCACATATGTTGCGCGGCTATGACGCCGGCGCGGTGGATTATCTGTTCAAGCCATTCGACCCGTCGATGCTGCGGTCCAAGGTCATGGTCTTCGTCGATCTCTATGAAAAGACGAGGGAAATCGAACGGAATGCGGCCAGGGAGCAACTGCTGCTTGAGCGAGCACTGAAGGCGACCTCCGACAAGCTCGATGCCGAGCGGGCGCTGCGGCATTCCGAGGCCCGGCAGGAGACGATCCTCGCCTCGCTGCCGATCTGTTTTCACGCTCGCGCGGCCGCGGCGCCATTCGCCGCAAGCTATGTTTCCAAGGGGGTCGAGCGGTTGACGGGATTTTCTCCGGAGCGGTTCATGTCGGATCCAGATTTCGGCATCAGCCGGGTCCATCCGGCTGATCGGGACGCGGTGACAAGATCGCTTTCGGCCGCCCACGAGACCGGCTCTTATGCGTGCGAGTTCCGCTGGCGATGCGCCAATGAGGAATACCGGATATTCCTCGACCAGGGAGTGGTCGCCAGGGATGGCGCCGGGCTCGAACTGCTGGGCACCATGCAGGACATCACCGAGCAGCGCCACCTGGAAAGCCAATTGCTGCAATCGCAGCGGCTCGATGCGATCGGCAAGCTGACCGGCGGACTTGCCCACGATTTCAACAATCTGCTTGCGGCGATCCTCTCCGGGCTGAGCCTGCTGGAAAGGCAAGTGAGCCTCGACGGCAAGGCGGCCCAGGTTCTCGACATGACGCGCCGCTCCGCTTCCCAGGGCAAGGACCTCATCCAGCGCATGCTCGCCTTTTCAAGGCGCCAGGATCTGAAACCGGTTGCCGTGCGGATGTCGAGCCTGGGAGACACGATGACCGGCCTTGTGGCGCCGATCCTGGGCGGCCTGGTGCGCTTCGACTGGCATGTCGGTGACGACATATGGCCGGTGCATGCGGACCCGGCGCAGCTTGAGCTTGCCTTGATGAACCTGGTCTTCAATGCCCGCGACGCGATGCCTTCCGGCGGGACAATCTGCGTCAGGGCCCACAATCGCAGCGTCGGCCATTCCGGCCAGGGGCTTGCCGCGGGCGACTATGTCAGGCTTGCGGTCGAGGACACCGGGACAGGTATCGCCGCGGATGTCATCAGCAAGGTGATCGAGCCGTTCTTCACGACAAAGCCGATCGGGAAGGGCACGGGTCTGGGCCTCAGCACTGTCTATGGTTTCGCCAAGCAGTCGGGTGGCACGCTCAGGATTGACAGCGAGCTTGGCCACGGCACCACCATGGAGCTCTGGCTGCCCCGTTCACGCGAGGCGCAAGACGTTACCGCCAGGGATGGGCTCGTTTTCGAAGCCAGTGCCGCCAACAATGCCGGCACCGACCTCCCGACGGCGGCCGAGGATCAGTTGCCGACTGTTCTGCTCGTCGACGACAGTCAATCCCTGCGGGAGTTGACGGCGATGTCGCTGCGGCAATCGGGTTTCGACGTGACGGCGTTTTCCGGCGGCGCCCAGGCACTGGCCGCCATCGAAAAGGAACCGGACCGTTTCGACGTCATCGTAACCGACTTCGCCATGCCGCTCATTTCGGGCATCGACGTCATCCGCTTCGCCCGAAGCCTGCGCGCGGATTGGCCGGCACTCATCGTCACGGGCTACGCCGATGCCGAG
This sequence comes from Mesorhizobium sp. B2-4-18, assembly GCF_006441385.1. NCBI lineage: Bacteria > Pseudomonadati > Pseudomonadota > Alphaproteobacteria > Hyphomicrobiales > Phyllobacteriaceae > Mesorhizobium > Mesorhizobium sp. B2-4-18. The sequence continues at coordinate 51,915 of NZ_VFUW01000010.1, forward strand.
AAGATCTCGGACCGCCCTCACGACGTGGCGTTGATCAGCAAGCCCTTCGAAGATGCCCATTTGGTAGCAGCCATTCGATCAGCTTCGCGCCGCCGCTGATGTTCTTGCTTCGGGAGGAGCCGCACCTGCCGTCGGTCTTCGCAGGGCGCTCAGCCGACCTTCCAATTTCTCGCACCAGCTGCCGAGTTGCCCTCTCCACGTTAACCATTCGTTAACCATTAACCCCCTAGCGTTTACCTCTCAGTAAGGATTCGCTGGCCGTGACCTTTGCCGCCCCCGTCGAAACAAAATCCATTCGTTTTCGCGCCCGTTCGTTCGTGGCCTTTACGCTCACGCCGGAGGCGCCGATTTCCGCCTGGCTGGAGGGGCTGGATCACTGGATCGGCAATTCGCCGGGGTATTTTGCGGGGCGGCCGGTGGTGCTCGATCTAAACGTGCTGAAGCCCGACGCGGGCGACATCGGGCTGCTGGTTGCTTCGCTCGGTGCACGGGGCATCCGGGTTTATGCCATCGAGCTTGAAGGGGCCTCGCTCGGGCTTGACCTGCCGCCGTTGCTTGGCGGCGCCAAGGAGGCCACCACGGATGGCCTGCTGTCGCAGCCCGGCCGCAAGGGCAAGGCTGAGGCGGCTGATGAAGCCGGCAAGCTGGAAACGGTGTTTTCGGATCGCGGCAAGGATGCCGGCGAAGTCATGGGAGGCGAGGGCAAGGCCGGCGAAGCCAGGGCCGAGGCGGGCAAGGGCAAGGCGGCCAAGGCGGAAGCCGGCGCGATCGAAACTGTCCAGGCCGGCACGCTTATGGTCAAGTCGCCGATCCGCTCGGGTCAGTCGATCTTCCATCCACATGGCGATGTCATCGTTTTGGGCTCGGTCGCGTCCGGCTCCGAAATCATCGCGGCGGGCTCTATCCATGTCTATGGCACCTTACGCGGCCGCGCCATCGCCGGCTCGCAGGGCAACCGCTCGGCACGCATCTTCTGCCGCAAGAACGAGGCGGAGCTGATTTCGGTCGACGGCTGGTACACCACCGCCGAAGAGATGGAAGGCGTCTCGCGCGGCAAGGCCGTGCAGGCCTTCCTCGAAGGCGACATGCTCGCCGTCGTGCCGCTGAACTAGGGCGGCGCGATGCTGACGCCCGGCTTCACGGTTCCGGCCCGGACAAGCGCCGAGGCATCGCCGCGCGCAAGCCTCGGACCGGTTTGGGATGGCATGATGGCAGGCTCTGACAACAGCCGTGCGGCGCACGGCACAACAAACGACAACAGGCAACGGAGGCTTTTTCCATGGGCAAGGTAGTGGTCGTCACATCGGGCAAGGGGGGCGTCGGCAAGACCACCTCGACGGCCGCGCTGGGTGCCGCGGTCGCCAAGACCGGCAAGAAGGTGGCGCTGGTCGATTTCGATGTCGGCCTGCGCAATCTCGACCTGATCATGGGCGCCGAGCGGCGCGTCGTGTTCGACCTCGTCAACGTCATCCAGGGCCAGGCCAAGCTGTCACAGGCGCTGATCCGCGACAAGCGCGTCGACACGCTGTTCCTGCTGCCGGCGTCGCAGACGCGCGACAAGGACGCGCTGACCGAGGACGGCGTCGGCGAGGTGATCGACAAGCTGCGCTCGGTCTTCGACTATGTCTTCTGCGACAGCCCGGCCGGCATCGAGCGCGGCGCGCAGCTCGCCATGCGCTTTGCCGACGAGGCCGTCATCGTCACCAATCCGGAAGTGTCGTCGGTGCGCGATTCCGACCGCATCATCGGTCTGCTCGACGCCCGCACCATGCGCGCCGAACAGGGCGAGCAGATCGCCAAGCATGTGCTGGTCACGCGCTATGACGCGGCGCGCGCCGCGCGGGGAGAAATGCTCTCGATCGACGACGTGCTGGAAATCCTGTCGGTGCCGCTGCTCGGCATCATCCCGGAAAGCCAGGATGTGCTGCGCGCCTCCAACCTCGGTTCGCCGGTGACGCTGTCGGAACCGCTCAACAACGCCGCCAAGGCCTATCTCGAAGCGGCACGGCGGCTTGAAGGCGAAGACTTGCCGGTGGTGGTGCCCTTCGAACGCAAGGGTTTCCTCGACCGTCTGCTCGGAAGGAGGGCCGCATGAGCATCCTCGACCTCTTCAAGCGGCGCACCAGCGCGCCGGTGGCGCGCGAGCGGCTGCAGGTGTTGCTCGCCTATGAGCGCCGCAGCCGTGGCCAGCCCGACCTCGTCTCCATTCTGCGGGAGGAGATCATGGCTGTGATCGCCAAGCATGTGCAGATCGACCAGGACTATCTCCAGGTCTCAATGGAGCGGGGTGAGACCATGTCGACGCTGGAAATCGACATCCAGATCCCCAACAAGAGCGCCGTGCCGCTGGCCATGGCGGGGTAAAAACGGTGCGCCTTTTCCTCGCCCCGCTCCACAGGGGGCGAGGAACCCGGATTGCCGGGCCGGCACCGCCGGTTTTCGTCCAGATCAGTTCAGCGAAAATCTCGACCTGAAGCCCGCGGCGCTGTTGCGATTGGGATAGTCCTGATCCGGTATCGCAACGCCCAGATGAGTGCACAGCGGTTCCCAGCCATCGCCAAGAGCGTGGACCAGCAGCCGCTCCGGTGGCACTTCGGCGTACACCGCACGGACATTGGCTTCGTAGCAGGCAATGGCATGCGCTCGATCGCCGGACCGGCCGCCGAACACCTGCCTGGCGATCAGGGCGAGGCCCAGCGATTCTTGATCGACGCTTTGCTCAAGTCCCGCCGCGATCGTTTTTTCAAAACTTTCCCACCAGCTTTCGGCCGAGCGGTAGGTCAGGATCACCCTGGCATTCGGATAGAATTCGATCAGTTCGCGCCAGTAGTACGCCGAAGGCCAGTCCAGGCAGGAGACATAGCCCGACAGCAGCTGGTTCCAGTCCGGCGCGGCACCTTGGGCCAGCGCACGCCACATCCGTTTCTGCTCCTCGTTGCCGATCACTTCATGCATGTGATGACAGGGGCCGTAGCCGAGAATGGCCAGCGCCTCGCGCATCGAATCCGTGCCCGTTCGGCCAAAGCCGGTTCCGATCACCTTGATCGACATCTCCATCCCCTCCCGTTCGACCTGCAAGCCGTTTGCTGGCAGCATATCAGGCTGCACACCGAATATGCACGAGAAGCGTTGACATCGCCGCGAACGCTACGGTCTGTGCCAGCCCGGGACCCGGCACTGGCTGTCGCGGCGGTGCAAATCCCCAAATGTCTGAAATTTACATTTCCCTAGGGGGGCTTCCCCTGCGGAATAAGCGGATGTAAGGATACATATTAGCAGTTTGTTAAATATCTGGTTTTCTTTGCGTAAGAGGGAGTTCCGTATGAACTTCAAGAGCCTGATCAAGCGTGCTGAAGACGTAGACGACGCACTCCAGGAGTTGCAGGACGATCTGGCGGACGCCCTGGATGCCAGCCTCGACAGCGAATTCGAGGCACCGCCGCAGGGCGACGATATCCCCGATGACGCGTCAACCGTCTCGCCACCCCAAGCCGATGCGGCGCAAGCGGAGGGCGCGGACAATCCCGACGATGCGGGCAACACCGACACCGCCGAAACCACGCCACGACTGACGCCCCATGCCCAGACCCGGCTCGCGGCGTTGAACGCCTTCGAAGGAATGTTCCACGACGCCAGGGATTATCTGGATGAGATCAACGGCAAATTGTCGGAAATCTCGACCTCGCACCATCTGACGCGCGAATTCCTCAACATCCTCCACACCGACATTCTTCGCGCCAATGAGCTGGAGCTCGCAAACGCCGGCCTGATCGCCGAGCAACGAGCGCTGTCGGAAAAGCTGCACGACACGGCGGCGAAGCTGCGCGAGCGTGACAGCACGTGCGAAGTGCTGCAGCAGCGCGAGACAGACCTGGTCCAGGACCGGGATGCGCTTCGCACAGCGCTCGCGGCGGCAAGGCTCGAGCTCGCCGAGATGGGCAATGCCAGCGCCAAACGCGACGCGGAATTCGGCGACATCGCCAACCGGCTGACGGCAAGGACGGTCGAGGCCAACAGGCGCTTGCGCGAGAGCAAGATGCTGCGGGAAAAACATGTCAGCCTGTCGGTCGAACTCGACAAGGTGCTGAAGCGGGAGAGCCAGGCGCGCCACAGGCTGGACGAGCTTTCGGCAGTCCACGCCAGCGAAGCGGCGCGCCTTGCCGAACTGATGGCGGCGCTTGGCAAGAGCGAGAAAGAGGAGATCCGGCTGCAGAAGGCGCTCGAGGCCACACAGGCGAAGCTGGCGGAAAAGACCGAAACGGCCAGCCTGATGGAAGGTGACTGGGAAGCCGAACGGGCTCGCGGCCAGACGGAGATGCGCGGATTGCGGTCCGAGATCCAAGACCTGGAATCGCGGCTGGAGCGGGCCTCGAACGAGAACAGTGCGGCCGCCGCCGAAATCGCCAGGCTCAAGACCGACCTGGACGACGCAGTGGCCGAAAAGAAAATCGCCGATGAAAGATTGTCCGCGCTCACCGACGAGAACGAAGCCGACAAGCTGAGCCTTTCGAAAGCGAACGCCAATCTTTCGCAACTTGCGCTGCAACAGGCATCGGAGGACATACAACGGGATGTCCAGCGGCAGGAATGCGAGGATTTGCGGGCCGAAATCGCGTCGCTCAATGCCCGGATCAAGGAACTGCTGCCCTACGAGCGGCTCCACAAGGCCACTAACGGCAAATCGCGCGAGGGCGAGGTGGTGGAGATCGCTGCCGTGGTGGCCGAGAAAGCCCGTGCAACGGGCAGGCGTCCCATCCGCAGGAATCTGCGCGCCACGTCGTAGCGCGCTTCGCAGACCTCGTTGCTTGGCAGTCCCAGCATTGGGCTGCCTTTCGCGATGTGGACGGGCCTGACCCAATCACACCGCCGCGAACACCACCGTCTGCGCCAGCCCGCCGCCCTGGCGGTTCTCCAGCGTCACGGTGCCGCCGTAGCGCTCGATGATCTCCTTGGCTATGGCGAGGCCGAGGCCGGCGCCTGGAATGGATTGCTGGCGGCCGGGGTCGACGCGGAAGAAGGGCTCGAAGGCCTTGTTGATGAGGTCGGGCGGAATGCCCGGGCCGACGTCCGATATGGAGAGCACGGCGCGCCTGTCGGCGAGGTCGAGCGCGATCGTGCAGGCCTTGCCGTGGGTGGCGGCGTTGACGACCAGATTGCGCACGGCGCGGCGCAGGCCGAGCGCGCCGGCGCGGACCGCAACCCTGTCCAGCTGCCCGATCGAGACGGAATGGCCGAGCGTAACCATCTCGGCAGATATGTCGCGCACCATCTTTTCCAGGTCGAGCGGCTCGACGGCATCCTGGTTCACCTCCTCGCGCACCAGGCGGATGGCGCTGTCGGCGATGCGGTCGAGCTCGTCGAGGTCGTGCAGCCACTTGTCGCGCTCCTCGTCGAGGAATTCGGCGCGCAGCCGCATGCGCGTCATCGGCGTGCGCAGATCGTGGCCGGCGGCGGCCACCAGCCGCATGCGGCTTTCCATGGCGGTCTTCAGCCTGGACGAGAGCTGGTTCAGTGCGTGCGCCGTGGCCTTGACCTCGGCCGAGCCTACCTCCGGCACTGGCGCCAGCACGCCGTCGCTGCCGATCTTGGAGACGGTGGCCTCCAGCATTTCGAGCGGCCGGATCAGCACCGAGGTGAAATAGACAGAGACGGCGGTGGCGCCGGCCACGATCAGCGAGATCCAGCCGGCAAGAACCAGCCATTCGCGCCTGGGCGGGTCGATATGTGCTATTTCGAGGATCGCCCACCGGCTGTCGGGCAGGCGCATCGAGGCACGTTGGCTGGGTTCACCCGGTTTGTCGCTGACGATGGCCAGCACGTCGAAGCCGCGGCGGCGCAGCAGATCATTGAGCATCGCCGTCTCCTGCCGGTCCACCTTGCCATCCGCCGGCCGGTCGCTGAATTGCACTCGCAGCACATCCGGTATCGGCCCCGGCAGCAGCCGCACCACGAGTTCCATCTGCTGGGCAACCCATGGCACGACGAGTTCCGGCGGCGGCCCGCCGCCGCGCACGCTGAGGACCGCCGCCGTCGCCAGGCCGACGACACCGACGATAGAGGCGACCAGCAAAAGGATGAGGCGGCGGCGCAGCGAGTTCACGCCTGCGCCTCCACCGTCTCGACGCGCGCGGTCAGCTGGTAGCCGCCATTGCGCACCGTCTTGAACAGCGGCCCGTCGCCGGTGTCGGTGAATTTGCGGCGCAGCCGGCTCATCAGCACGTCGACCGAGCGTTCGAGCGGGTCGCGCTCGCGGCCTTGCGTGAGATCAAGCAGCTGGTCGCGCGACAGCAGCCGGCCGGGGCGGTCGAGGAACACCTGCAACAGGTCGAATTCGGCGCCGGTGAGATCGACGGCCGCGCCCTGCGCATCCGTCACCTTGCGGGTGTCCGGCTCCAGCCTGTAGCTGGCGAAGCGGTAGGCGCGGGGTGGGGGCGCGGGTGCCGCTTCTTCCGGCGTCGAGCGCCTGAGCACGGCGCGGATGCGGGCGGTGAGCTCGCGCGGGTTGAACGGCTTGCCGAGATAGTCGTCGGCGCCGAGTTCCAGCCCGATGATGCGGTCGACATCCTCCTTCAGCGCCGTCAGCAGGATGACGGGAATATGCGGCTTGCGGTCGCGCAAGCCCCGGCAGATGTCGAGCCCCGAACCATCCGGCAGCATGACGTCGAGCACGGCCAGGTCGAACTGGCCAGTGGCCAGCTTCTGCTCGCATTCGCGCCTGTCGGCCGCCACCGAGACGCGAAAACCCTGGCCGTCGAGATAGCGCCCGAGCAGCGTACGGATTTCGCGGTCGTCGTCGACGACGAGGATGTGGGGTTGTGACTGCATTATCGTGCCCTTGCCCATGATCCCGGGCTTGTCCTGATTATAGGGAGCGCGCGCGCAAGCGGCATGGAAAATTGCAACCCAATGTTTCTGGCCGGGGGATGGAAACATTCGGAAACAAATTGCCCTTTTGCGGAAACCTTCGGCAACATGCCGACGCGAAGCAGACAAACACGCTTCCTATCCTCCTGACGTCCAAAGCAGGGATGAAAGGAATACCGTCATGCGAAGCAGACTTCTTGCGGTCGGCCTGTTTTCCGCCGCCGCCATCCACCCCGCGCTGGCGGCGCAGCCCGACCCGGGCGCGGCGCCAGGCGGGCCGCCGCCTGCCATGGCAATGCAGGATGGAACGGACCATGGCTCGATGCCGCATCCTCCGCAAGGATGGGGTCCGCAGGGTTTTGGCCCGCACAGTTTCGGCCCGCAAGGCTTCGGCCCCCGCCGCGTGGGGCCGCCGCCGGAATTCATGCTGGCCGCCCGGCTCGCCGCGCTCGAAACACGCGTCGGCATCCGCAGCGAACAGCTCGACGCCTGGCGCGACTACACCAGCGCGCTGCAGGCGGTGCTTTCGCCACCGCGGCCGGACCGTGGTCCGGGTGGCACTGGCGGGCCTGGAGGGCCGGATGGCGGGCCGCAGGCGAAAGGCCCCGATGCAGGGCCGGCCGGCAAGCCCGATCCGTTCGCCTTCCAGGAAAGGCTGGCAGACGACGTCACGGCGCGTGCGGCTTCGGCCGCCAAGCTGAAGGACGCGATCGCCGAGCTGCGCGCCAAGCTCACGCCTGAACAGCTCGAAATCCTCGTTTCGGCGGAACGCCCACATGGACCACCCCCCGGTCCATGGGGCGGCCCGCCGAATGACGCAGTCGGTCCGGCAGGCCCGCCCAATGATGGCCCGATGCCGCCGCCCCAGCCCGGGAACGGCTGACAACCGACCGGCTGCGCCGGCCGGCCCCGGTACCCAACCCGTTCCCGGGCCGGCCGGGTTTCCTTCTCCGGGATGGCGGATCGCGCCTTCCCGGATTCACCCCATGCAACAAGGCACGACAATGTGGGAAGCCCTGATGCTGCTGCGGCTGATCGCATCGGCCAGCCCGAAATATTCGTTCGGCCGGCGCATCGATCATGCCGCAAGGCCGCCGGCCTTGCCGGTCGACACGCTGCAAGGCGCGATCCGGCTGGAATTCGCCGCCTGGCGCCTGTCGCTGCCGATCTCGCGGCACGCCGATGGCCACGGAAATCATGACCGCAAGATCGCGTGAGACCTGGCAAGGCGCTTGGCATGTCGGTGCTGATCGGCATAATGGCGCGGAGGGCATCGCGGCCAGCCATCCGATCCTCGGGTGCGCTCCAGCCAGGAAGAAGGAGCGCGACATGAGCCGCTTCGAAGCACCGCTCGACGCCGCCCGCAAGTGGGCGCGACCCCTCGTCACGACATCGTCCGCCTCAAGCCTCACCTGCGACCGCCGGCGTTTGGCCTCGCTTTGCATTGGCCAAAGCCCAGGCGGTCACCGCACCCCCAGCGAAAGATCATTCAGCCATGTCCATGCAGTCTAGGCAGTCCTCCCCGCCAGTTCGCCGGTTCGCGTCCTGGACGGCGCTTGCCGCGGCTCTTCTCCTGGCGGCCTGCTCACAAGAGGGCGGCAAGGCTCCCGCAGGCATGGGCGGCGTCGGCAAACCGGAAGTCGGCGTCGTCACGCTGCATCCGCAATCGGTGGCGATCACAGCCGAACTGTCGGGGCGCACGGCGGCCTCGCTGATCGCCGAGGTGCGTCCACAAGTGAACGGCATCATCCAGCAACGACTGTTCAAGGAAGGCAGCGAGGTGGCGGCGGGACAGCCGCTCTACCTCATCGACCCGGCGAGCTACAAGGCGGCTTATGACAGCGCGGTCGCGGCGCAGCAGAAGGCGGCGGCGGCGGTGCCTACCGCGCAGGCCAAGTTCGACAGATACGCCGGCCTGTTGAAGCAGAACGTTGTTTCCAAACAGGATTATGATGACGCCGCCGCCACGCTTGCGCAGGCGCAGGCGGATGTGGCTTCCGCCAAGGCGAGCGCCGAAACCGCGCGCATCAGCCTCGACCGCACCTCGATCACCGCGCCGATCGCAGGCCGCATCGACAAGTCCACGCTGACACCGGGCGCGCTGGTCACCGCCAACCAGGAGACGGTGCTGACCACGATCCGTTCGCTCGACCCGATCAATGTCGACGTCACGCAGTCGAGCACCAATTTGCTCAACCTGCGCCAGGCGATCTCGGAAGGGCGGCTGAAGTTCAGCGGCCCCAATGTCAGCGTCAAGCTGAAGCTCGAGAACGGCACCATCTACGCGCAGACCGGCAAGCTGGAATTCGCCGGCGCCAATGTCGACCAGACCACCGGCACGTTCGCGCTCAGGGCCGAGTTCCCCAACCCCGACCGCCTGCTTCTGCCGGGCATGTATGTGCGGGCGCTGGTCGAGGAGGGCGTTGCCCAGAACAGTTTTCTCGTGCCGCAGCGCGCCGTCACCCGCAACACGAAGGGTGAGGCGACGGCCATGGTCATCAATGCGCAGGGCAAGGTCGAGACGCGCGTGCTCGCCGTGCGCAACACCGTCGGCAACAGCTGGCTGGTCGACAGCGGCGTGGGCGATGGTGACCGTGTCATCGTCGAGGGCCTGCAGCTCGTGCGCCCCGGCGGCGATGCGACCGGCGTCGAAGTGACGATTGACGAGGCGACCGGTGAGATCAAGGATCGCGGCCAGACCTCCGCCTTGCCGGCCCCATCCAAGGTGGCCAGCACCGGCCGGCAACCCGCCGCGTCGACCGGGAACTGAGACGATGTCAGCATTTTTCATCAACCGGCCGATCTTCGCCTGGGTGATCGCCATCGTGATCATGCTGGGCGGTCTGCTCGCACTCACCACGCTGCCGATCTCGCAATATCCGCAGATCGCGCCGACCACGGTCAATATCAGCGCCACCTATCCGGGCGCGGACGCCCAGACGGTCGAGAACTCGGTGACCAAGGTCATCGAGCAAGGCATGACCGGCATCGACAACCTCGATTACATGACGGCGACGTCGACCTCGACCGGTTCTGCGTCGATCACGCTGACCTTCACCAGTTCGGCCGACCCCGACACCGCCCAGGTGCAGACGCAGAACAAGCTGCAGCTGGTGCAGTCGCAACTGCCGCAGGTAGTGCAGAGCAACGGCATCACCGTCTCCAAATCCTCGACCGGCTTCCTGATGGTCATCGGCTTCGTCTCCAGCGACGGCAAGATGAACTCGACCGACCTCGCCGACTATGTCGACGCCACCGTCAACGACACGCTGAAGCGCGTCGAAGGCGTGGGCTCGACGCAGCTCTTCGGCTCGGGCTATGCGATGCGGATCTGGCTCGACCCCGACAAGCTGGCCAAATACGCGCTGATGCCAAGCGACGTGGCGAGCGCCATCGAGGCGCAGAACACGCAGGTTTCGGCCGGCCAGCTCGGCGGTCTGCCGGCGCGCAAGGGCCAGCAGCTCAACGCCACGGTGACCGCCAAGAGCCGGCTGCAAACCGCCGAACAGTTCCGCAATATCATCCTGAAGAGCCAGACGGACGGCTCGCTGGTCCGCCTCAACGACGTCGCCACCGTCGAACTCGGCGCCGAAAGCTATACGACGCAAGCCAACTACAACGGCAAGCCGGCGGCGGGCGTCGCCGTCAACCTGGCGACCGGTGCCAACGCGATCAGCACCGCCGAAGCGGTGCGCTCGACGATAAACCGGCTGAGCTCGACCTTCCCGCAAGGCGTCGAGGTCGTCTATCCCTACGACACCTCGCCCTTCGTGCGGCTGTCGATCGAGGAGGTGGTCAAGACGCTAGCCGAGGCGATCGTGCTGGTGTTCCTGGTGATGTTCATCTTCCTGCAGAACTTGCGGGCGACGATCATCCCGACCATCGCGGTGCCGGTGGTGCTGCTGGGCACGTTCGGCGTGCTGTCGCTGTTCGGCTATTCGGTCAACACGCTGACCATGTTCGCCATGGTGCTGGCCATCGGCCTGCTCGTCGACGACGCCATCGTCGTGGTCGAGAATGTCGAACGCGTCATGCAGGAGGAAGATCTGTCGCCGAAGGAGGCGACGCGAAAATCGATGAACGAGATCACCGGCGCGCTGGTCGGCATCGCCACCGTGCTGTCGGCGGTGTTCGTGCCGATGGCCTTCTTCGGCGGCTCGACCGGCATCATCTACCGGCAGTTCTCGGTGACCATCGTCTCGGCCATGGTGCTGTCCGTGCTGGTGGCTCTGGTGCTGACGCCGGCATTGTGCGCCACGATCCTGCGGCGGCCGAAGGACCATGCCACGCAGACCGGTCCGTTCGGCTGGTTCAACAGGATGTTCGATCGCGGCACGACGGCCTATCGCGACGGCTCGCACGGCATCATCAACCGGTCGTGGCGATTTCTTGCCATCTTCCTCGCCATCGTCGTCGCCATGGGCTGGATGTTTGCGCGGCTGCCGAGCTCGTTCCTGCCGGAAGAGGACCAGGGCATCCTGATCACCAGCGTGCAATTGCCGGTCGGCGCCACGCAGGACCGCACGGAGCGCGTGCTGAAGCAAGTCACCGACCATTATCTCAACGACGAAAAAGACGCCGTCGACGGGGTCTTCACCGCGTCGGGCTTCGGCTTCGGCGGCGCCGGGCAGAATGTCGGCATCGGCTTCGTGCGGCTGAAGGATTTCGCCCAGCGCAAGTCGGCCGCAATGGCCGCGCAGGCGATCGCCGGCCGCGCCATGGGCGCGTTCTCCAAGATCAGGGATGCGCAGGTCTTCGCGCTGGCGCCCCCGGCCATCCAGGGTTTCGGCAACACCAACGGCTTCGATTTCTACCTGCAGGACGTCAACGGCGCCGGCCATGACGCGCTGATCCAGACGCGCAACCAGCTTCTGGCCTTGGCTGGGCAGAGCAAGGTGCTCGCAAACACGCGTCCCAACGGCCAGGAGGACCAGCCGCAATTCTCGGTCGACATCGACCAGGAGAAGGCGAGCGCGCTGGGCGTCAGCCTTGCCGACATCAACAACACGTTGTCCAGCGCCTGGGGCAGCGATTACGTCAACGACTTCATCGATCGGGGACGGGTGAAGCCGGTCTACATGCAATCGGACGCGAATTTCCGCATGCAGCCGGAGGATCTCGACAAATGGCAGGTCCGCAATTCAAGCGGCGCCATGGTGCCGTTCTCGGCCTTTGCCTCCAGCCACTGGACATTCGGTTCGCCCCGGCTCGAACGCTATAATGGTTCGGCCGCGGTCGAGATTCAGGGCGCGGCGGCAGCGGGCGTGAGCTCGGGTGCGGCGATGGACGAGATCGACAAACTGGTCGCGCAACTGCCGGCCGGCTATTCGCATGAATGGACCGGGCTGTCGCATCAGGAGCGGCTTTCGGGCAACCAGGCGATGTCGCTCTATGCGATCTCGGCCTTGGTCGTGTTCCTGTGCCTGGCCGCGCTCTATGAGAGCTGGTCGATCCCGTTCGCGGTGATGCTGTCGGTACCGATCGGCATCTTCGGCGCGCTGCTGGCGGCAAGCCTGTTCGGCCAGACCAACGACGTCTATTTCAAGGTCGGCCTGCTGACCACGATCGGCCTCGCCGCCAAGAACGCCATCCTGATCGTCGAGTTCGCCATTGAACGGCAGGCGGCCGGCATGGGGCTGGTGGAGGCAACGCTCGAGGCGGCGCGACAGCGGTTGCGGCCGATCCTGATGACGTCGCTGGCCTTCATCCTCGGCGTCACGCCGCTTGCGATCGCCAGCGGCGCCGGCTCGGGCGCGCAGAACTCCGTCGGCATCGGCGTGATGGGCGGCATGATCGCCGCGACCGTGATCGGTGTGTTCCTGGTGCCGCTGCTGTTCGTCACGGTGCGGCGCATCTTCAAGGGCAGGGTGGCCAAACCAGATCCCGGGCAGGATAAGGGCGAAACGCCGGTGACGGCCAACCAGCAGTAAGGGTTCTTCACATGACAGGTTTTTGAACGTGGCTCGGTGGCCGCGAGGCCCAGCGCTCGCTCTACTCGGCCGAGGTTCGCTGTTGCAGAGCCGCGTCCTTCTGGCGACCGACTACATCGCCCTCAACAAGGCGCTCTGCGGCGGCTGGGACGGCGCGGTCGACAGCGCCAGGCCCGAGATCGTCGACGGCAAGACCGGTCCGCGGCTGGCGAAGGTGGCCGGCCAGAGTTGACCGGTTCGGGTTCCTGCAGGGGTTCCAGGCTGGGGAACGCTTGCAATGCGATGCCATCATCAAGGTGAATTATCTTGGCGACGGCCTGGATTTCACCATGGCGCTTCCGTTGCGCGGGACCAGGCCGGCGCGGGCCTAGTCCTGATGCCGGTGAAAGTGGCACTTTTGGCGATAGCTCGCGCATCGCTTCGCTGATATTGGTGGCGTCCAGAAAATTCCTGGATGCAAGAGATGACATCGAATTCAGATAAGGCGGAAACGGTCGAGCAGTTGCTGGAAACGCCCGACCTTGCCAGCGCGCTGGAAAGCGAACAGTTCAAGAAGTTCCTCGACCAGGTGCCGATTGCCATCGCCGTTTCGGACCTCGGCGGGCAGGAACGTGTCGTCTATGCAAATCCGGAGTTCGAGAAACTGTCGGGCTTGAAGGCGGCCAGCCTCGCCCAGAAGCATTGGGCGGCACTTTCCGGCATTGGCCTGCACCAGCAGAAGGACAGCGCGCTGTCCGATGCGGTGGTCGACGGGACCGATTTCGTCGGCACGTTCCGGCTCGAGCGGGCCGAGGACAAGCCTGCGATCGTCGACGTCTATTCCAACGTCATCGAGGATGACAACGGCAAGGCCTGCTTCCGGCTGGTGGCACTGGTCGACGTCTCGGCCCATGGCGAGACCGAAGATGCGCGCTCGATCGAGGAGCGCGTCCGCGAGAAAGACACGCTGCTGCGGGAATTGCAGCACCGGGTGAAGAACAATCTGCAGATGATCACCGCCCTGATCCGCCTCGAAACGCGCAATGCGACCGAGCCGGACCGGAAACGCTTCGAAAGACTGGCCGGCCGCGTCGACGCCTTGGCCATCCTTTATCAAACGCTGTCGGGCGAGGAGCACAAGGAGGAGGTCGATCTCGGCGTCTATCTGAGCCAGATCGCGTCAGCCGTGATGAGTTCGCATGCTGTCGAGGGCATTCGCCTCGACATGAAGGTGGACACCTACCCGGTTTCGATCAACGTTGCCATGCCCACCGGCCTGGTGGTCAACGAATTGCTGACCAATGCGCTCAAGCATGCATTTCGCGGGCGTGACAGCGGCACGATCACGCTGCACAGCGTCGTGAACGGGGATGGCTGTCGCGTCGTCGTCGCCGATGACGGGATCGGGTTGCCGGAAGGCGAGAGCTGGCCCAAGCAAGGCAAGCTCGGCGCGCTCATCGCACAATCGCTGACAGAGAACGCCAAGGCTGAGTTCGACGTGACTTCCAGCGCCGACGAAGGCACCCGGGTCACGATCGTGTTCAAGCGCTCCGCCGCCGCGGCCTAGGGCAATTCCAGGAAACCAACTGGTTAGGGCGGGTTCGGCGTTCTGCCAAATCCAGTCTGGAGCGGCGATCCTGCGCGTGCTGCGCGACGACGGTCCGCAGTCGTGCCGAACTGGCGCGGCGCACGGCGCTTTCGCCCACCACGCTGACCGACTACGGCGCATCTGCTCAGGGCAGGGACCGTCGTCGAACTCAACCAGGCCGCCGCCAGCGACGCGTCCGTGGGCCGGCGGCCATCGGTGTCGCGCCGGTGCCGGATGCCCTGTCGGTGGCGGAATCGCCCTACGGCATCGGCCGCCTCTGGCCGTGCCCCCATCGAGGCATCCGCGCTGTCTCACGACAGCCAGGCCGGTTCATCCTATTGCATTGCTGCCGGGCAGGTTTTCGCCTCGGGGCATGGAGGGATGAAGCACAAGTGACATCAATGCCGGTTGCCAGCCGCGAAGCCGCACCCTTGCCGGTCGCGGCGCTGATGGGCGCCATGGTGTCGATCCAGATCGGCGCCACCTTCGCCAAGACGCTGTTTCCGGTGATCGGCGCGCAAGGCACGACGACGCTCAGGCTGGTCATCGGCGCGCTGATGCTGATCGCGGTGCTGCGGCCCTGGCAGGTACGGCCGTCGCGCGCCACCATGCCGTGGCTCGTCGCCTATGGGGTGACGCTGTGCGCGCTCAACCTTCTGTTCTACGCGGCACTTGCCAGGATCCCGCTTGGCGTCGCGGTAGCGCTGGAGTTTTCCGGTCCGCTGCTTGTGGCGACCCTGACCTCTCGGCGGGCCAGCGACTTCGCCTGGATCGCGCTTGCGGTAGCCGGCATCGTGCTGTTGTCGCCCTTCATCCACTCGCTAAAGCCGCTCGACCCGATCGGCGTGATGCTGGCGCTGGCGGCCGGCGGGTTCTGGGCGCTCTACATCGTTCTGGCGCAGAAGGCGGGCGCGGAACTCGGCACCCGCACCACCGCCTATGGCATGGCGATCGCCGCTGTGCTGGTGCTGCCCTTTGGCATTGCCGAGGCGGGAAGCGGCCTGCTCGCGCCGTCGATCCTGGTCAGCGCGTTGCTCGTCGGCCTGTTCTCCAGCGCGCTGCCGTTCTTCCTGGAAATGGTGGCGCTGACCCGCATGCCGGCGCGCATCTATGGCACGCTGACCTGCCTCGAGCCGGGGCTCGGCGCGCTGGCCGGTTTCCTGTTCCTGCGGGAAAGCCTGACCACGCCGCAACTGGCCGGCATCGCCGCCGTGATCGTGGCCGCCGCCGGCACCGCGCTGACCTCGAAACCGCCGGTGCCGTCGCCGGAGCAGGGGACAGACGCCAGGACCGCCCGCGACGTCAATTTGGCGCGAGCCGGCGGCCTGTTGTCGTCAGAACTTGACGCTGAGGTTTGCCTTGGCGCCGTTGTCGACGGCGCCACCACCGAACTGCCCGGAATAGGACAGGCCGAGCGTGGCATTGGGCGACATTTTCATGTCGACGCCGGCTTCGATTACCGCCGCGTTCCTGGCGATCGGTATGCCGGCGATGGTGAAGGCGTCGCCGCCGGCGAAGGCGAAACTTGAAGTCGGCGTGACGTCGCCGAAAGCGTGGCGCCAGCCGAGCATGCCGCGCGCGGTGGCATTGACGCCGCCAAGCCCAAAATCGGTCGAGCCGCGCAAGCCGAGCGTGGCGAAGGTGACGTTGCTGCTCGCGCCAGCGCTGGTCAAGGCCGCCGCACCGCCGGTTTCGCTGAAGCCTTCAGTGTGCAGGCTGACATAAGCGAGGTTGGCGAAGGGTTCGAACTTGAAGGCCCCGCTGGTCTCGGCCTTGTAGGCGAGATCGCCGAACATCTGCGCGGTGCCCGCATCGTAGTTGGCCGAGAGCTGATCGGCAAAACCGGTGAAGGCGACGGAGCGCTTGGTCGAGAGGCTGCTCCAGCTGTAGGCCGCACCGGTGCGGAAGGCGATGGCGCCCCAATTGGTGCCGCCATAGAGGCCGAGATGGTAGCTGTCGCTCTTGCCGGAGGAATTGCGATCGTCGGCGTTGAAGGAGGAATGGCTGTAGCCGCCGAGAACACCGACGCGCCAGCCGCCGACCAAAGTGTCGGCGCCGGCCAGCAGGCCGCCGGTCGAGCGGTCGAAGGCGGCGGCGTTGCCGTCGCTGTCGCTACTGCCCGTGGAACCGAACGCCTGGCCCCAGACGGCGAAGCGATCGGTATCGGCGGCGACCATCTCGGGGCCGCCCTCGCCATAGGCCATGACCGGAAGTGCCGCCGCGCCGGCATCGCCGAAGGCGGCAGCGATGCGGCTGTTGGCGGCGTCGCGAACGAAGCGGGAGTCCTCGATCAGCAGGCCCTTGGCCGAGGCATGGATTTCGCCGGAAAGCTGGTCGAAAGCGTCCTGGGCGGCTGCCTCGCTCGACAAGGCAAAGATGGCATCGAAGAGCGGATTGCCGGCGCCAAGGCTTTCGGCGCCGCCGCCGGTGGCGATCTGGTTCGGCGTCAGGCCTACACTGGCAAAGCTTGCCTTGGCCAGGTTGAGATAGACATTGTTCGCGTCATAGGTGAGCGTCGGCGCAATGAAGATCGAGCCGTCTTCGAGACTGGCCTTGTCGAAGGTGCCGGTGACACCGCCTGCCGCCGTGACGATCGTATAGGTCGTGCCGGTCGCATAATCCGGATAGGGTATGACGTCGACCGTGCCGCCGCCAATCGTCACCGTACCGGTGGCGTTGATCCGATCGGATGTGCCGCCGATTTCGACTTCAACTGCGTAAGTCGAACCGGCCGAGAAGGCTGTGTTGCTAACATTGATCGTGCCGATCGAATTGCCCGGTGCAAAGGTGCCGCCCGAAGCAATGGTCACAATGCCTACCGTGCCCGACCCGCCAAGCAGGCCGCCGGTGACATTTATCGCGCCGCCGAGCGAGCCGTTGACATAGAGGCCGCCGCCGAGAACGTTCGTCGTCCCGGTGAAGCCGGAGGAATTACTGGTCAACTTGGTGTTGCCGGCGATCTGGTTGATCGTCCCCAGTCCGCTGATCGCCGAAGCGAAGCCATTGTTCGCGCTGGTATGGTTGAAATTGAGCGTGCCGGTGCCGGAGCCGAACTGCAACGTTGCCGAATCGAGGACGCCGGCGCCCGCCGCCGCGGAGCCCGCCGCGCCGCCGATGTTAAGCGCGCCGACAGAGCCGGCCTGGCTGGCGATCACGGTAGAGCCGTCCACCAGAGCGGTGCCGCCGTTGGAGAGCGTCACCGAAGCAGTGCCGCCGAACCCGATATCCAGGTCGCCGTGCATCTCCCACAGTGAGGCCGGGCCATCAACGGTTGCCTGGCCGGTGGCACCGGCGGCGAACGCCATGTAGGTGCCGCCGCCGGATGCGACGCCGCCATTGGTGACGGCAAGAGTGCCGATTCCCAGACCGCCAAGGTACATGCCGTTCTTGTTGGTCCATTTCGAGCCCACGCCGTCGACGGTAACCGCACCGGTGGCTGTCGCCGCCTGGCCGACAAAGACGGAATCTGCATCCGCTGAACCGCCGCTGGAGATGGAAAGTGCCGCGTGACCGGCGCTTCCCAGGATAAGATTGTCATCGGTGCTCCAGGAGGATCCCGCCCCGTCCACCGTCACGGTGGCGGTTGCGGTTTCAAACACTGCGAGGAGCGCGGCCTGGTTGAGGACATGGCCGCCATCTGCCACCTGGAGCGTGCCGGCGCCCTTGAAACCGAGGAACAGGTCGCCGGAATTCGTCCAGCTCGAACCCGGTCCATCGACCGTGACGGTGCCCATGGACCCGACGTCGTAGCCCGCAGAGCCAGTCTGGTTGCTAACGGCGCCGCCATTGGTGATGTCGAGCGTGCCGGTTCCTGATTGGCCGACAATGAGTTCGCCCGTATTCGCCCAGGTTGAGCCGGTGCCGTCCACCGTCGCCGTCCCGGTCGAGCCCGCGGCATATCCGAGATAGCCAGCAAGGTTGCTCACGCCGCCACCGTTCGTGACAACTAGCGTGCCCGTGCCCGCAACCCCAACCTTGAGGTTTCCGCTGTTGGTCCAGGTCGAGCCTGCACCGTCGACCATTGCCGTGCCCGTCGAGGCCGCCTCGAAGCCAACGTAGCCCATGGCATTGCTGACTGCGCCACCGTTCAGGATTTTCAGCGTGCCAGTGCCTCCATCGCCGACATAGAAGTCGGAACTGCTTGTCCAGGTCGAGCCCGCACCGGTGATAGTGGCAAACCCCGTCGAGCCCGCCATGGTGCCCACAGCGCCCACAGTGTCGCTGACCGCGCCGCCGTTCGAGATCGTCAGCGTGCCCGTGCTGAGACCCCCGAGGTAGAGATTCCCGCTATTTGTCCACTTTGATCCCGTGCCGTCGACGAACACTTCGCCAGCCGAGCCCGCCGAGTTGCCGACAAAGCCCCAGGCGTTGGTGACGGCGCCGCCATTGCTTATCGCCAAAGTGCCGGCGCCGAAATCGCCAATACTCAGGTTTCCGCTGTTGGTCCAGGTCGAGCCGGCGCCGTCGACGAACGCCATGCCGATGGAGCCCGTCTTCGCGCCGACAGCGGCCCAGGTGTTGCTGACCACGCCGCCGTGAGTGATCCCCAGTGCGCCGTTACCCAAATTGCCCACAATCAGGTTGGAGCTGTTTGTCCAGATCGAGCCGGCGCCATCGACGAACGCGATGCCGGTCGAGCCCGTCTGCGCGCCGATCATACCGATGGTGTTGCTGACCGCGCCGCTATTCGAGACCGTCAGCGTACCCTGGCCCTGGAAGCCGATGAAGAGGTCCGAAGTGTTGGTCCAGGCCGAGCCGACGCCGTCGACCGCCACCAGGCCCTTGGAGCCCGCGGCATAGCCGGCATAGCCCACCGAACTGGTGACCGCGCCGCCATTCGTGACCGTCAGCGCGCCGAAGCCCGCGTTCCCGACCGCAAGGGCCGCGTTCGCCCAGGTCGAGCCAGCACCGTCGACAGTTGCCGTGCCACTGGAGCCCGCCAGGTTGCCCAGGATACCGCTCAGATTGCTGACCTTGCCGCCGTTCGAGATTTTCAGCGCACCGGTGCCCTGATCGCCGACGTATAGGTGGGAGGAGTTTGTCCAGGTCGAACCCGCTCCGTCGACCGTCACCGTGCCGGTGGAGCCTACATGCCAACCGATGGTGCCCATGGCATTGCTGACCACGCCGCCATTGGTGATGTCCAGCGTGCCTGTGCCAAATTCGGCGATATAAAGATCTCCGCTGTTGGTCCATGTCGAGCCCGGGCCGTCCACCGTTACGGTGCCGGTGCCCGGGCCGTAGCCGACATGACCCACTTTGTCGCTCACAGCGCCGCCGCTGGAGATCGTCAAGGTGCCGTTGCTGTTCGTACCCAAGGCAAGGAAAAGGTCCGAACTGTTGCTCCAGACGGAGCCTGCTCCAGTGACGCTCACGGTGCCGCTCGCGTCCGAAGCGTAGCCGAGATAGCCGGCAGTGTCGGAGAGGGTGCCGCCATTGGTGATCGTCAGCGAGCCCGAGTAACTCGAAATGGTGCCGACAAACAGATAATGAGCGGCCGCATTCGCCGCATTGACCACGGTCGGGTGCGGGAACACCGGATCGAGCATGACATCGTCGCTCGATGTCGGAACAGCGGCGGGGTTCCAGTTTCCGGCGGTAAACCAATCCGTGGAGGCGGCGCCGGTCCAGATCTCGGCTGCCGATGCGGGGATCGGCAGGCCAAGGCAGACCAGTGCCGTCGACGCCAGCGCCAGGTTTTTCAATGCGTTGGCCTTGCGGCCTCCAAATGCATTCCGCGGCATTCGATCCCCTGACATGACAGTCGTTTCACCCTGAGGCTGACATGTCATTGGAGCCCGGCCTTGTCTTGGGCAGGGCCGCACCGGAATTGGACTGGAGTGAAAAGCAGCGTGTTTTGCGCGCATTGTGGCAGTTCGGCGTCATCGGTGGCGCAAGCCGCTGCGGAACGGCCTCGCACGGGCGGTACCGGACTGCTGGCGAAGGCTGCAAAACTTATCTGGCGCTTGTCGGCGTATAGCCGAAACGGCGACGAAAGCAGCGGTTGAAGTACGATACGTCGCTGAATCCGCTTGTCAGGGCGATGTCACTGACCCGCATGTCGCTGTGTTTGTGCGAGAGCATCCTGTGGGCGCTCTGCAGACGCAGTTCGAGAACGCGTTCGGAGAAGCTCATTCCCGTCTCCTGAAGGAGGTCGTGGACGTAGCGCACCGACAGGCCGAGTTGTAGAGCGACACTTTGGGCGGAGATGCCGGGGTCGATAAAATCCTCGGCGATCCTTGCGAGGACGGCCTCCAGCCTGGCAGCGCGCAGGCCCCGAAGCCCGGCCAGTTCGGCAGCCCGACCTTTTGCGCCGGTCGCCAGGCCGATCAGATCCACGATCGTGTCCGTCGCGTGCGTGATCAGATCCGCGGAGGCAAGCGGGCTGCCGCTTTCAAGAAGCAGGCAATAGCGTTTGAGAAGCTCGAGGGCTTCGCTGTCGGCGCCGATCTTCAGCCCCAGCCTGTCATCGATCTGCGGGAAGGCGCGCAGGAGGATCGCGCGTGGGACCACCACATTCGTCCAGACATTGCTGTCGGCACCGTTCATTTTCAGAGCTTCCGATGCGGTGACAAGCACGGCCTCTCCCCGGCCGACGGCATATTCGCGGCCGGCATGTACCCCTGACAGCATGGTGTTGGCCTTGTTGATCATCAGCAGATAGCCGTCCTTGTCGTCATTGGCGATGTTGCTCGCTTTGCGTGTGGCATGCTTGACGGGTCCGGACATCTGGCCGAGAACCGCTGAACCGACGGCCGTGGCTTCGATGGCTTCGAAGTGCAGGTTTTCCGGACTGTCGTATTCGGCCGACCGTATTTCCGCGACAGGGATGTCTTGCCACGGGGAAAATCGTTCTCGTTCATCAAGATGCGGTGGCAACCGAGCCGATGAAAGCACCGTCTTTCGCGACAATGGGAAACCTCGACAACTGTCCACGGCTTAAAAAATATCGAACGCGATGCTTTCCATTGCGACAATAACCGGCAACAGTGGCGGCCCGGCGTTCAAGCGACCAAGTTCAACCCATAGTCGAGAGCGGCCGCGACTTGCGTCATCCAAAAGTATGATGTCACAAATTCCTCCGAGGCGAGATCGGGGCGTGCCTGGAGGTGTGATGGAAAGGCTGAGCAGCGAAGTCCTGAGTTCAATTATCGGCGATATCTACGATTGCGTTTTGAACCCGGAAGGCTGGGCCGGAGTCATGACCCGCGTCACGAAAGCTGTCGACGCGGCCTATACCACCATCGCGCTTGCCGGCACCGCCCATAATAGTGGCCGTTTCGCGGCTCAGTCGCCCTGGGATCCCGTACGGATGCGGGCCCTCGAGGAAGACTATGACTTTGATGGAATTCCCGGGCTGAAGGCAGCGGTCGTCGGCGATGTCGACCGGCCCGTTGCGACGCTGTCGCTCATGAGCGAAAGCGAACTCCAACTGACGCCGTTTTTTCAGAACTGGGCCAAACCGCAGGGACTGCGCGAGGCTTGCATCACCAAATTCGTTCATACGCCGGACCGAATCGGGCTTCTGGGCTGCACCACGCGAGCCAGCAGGGGAGGCATCTCGATCGAAGAGCAGCATTTCCTGGCATTGCTCTCGCCGCATCTGCGCCGTGCTTCGCTGATCGGCGATCTGCTCGACCAGGGCCGCATCACCATCGATCTTTATCGTCAGGCGCTCGATCATTTGGCTGTGCCTGTCGTGCTTACCCACGCCAATGGAGCAATCCTCCATGCGAATGCGGCCGCCGAACAGATGTTTTCGGTGCAGGGGCCCATTCTCTCCAGGAACGGCCTGCTCCAGGCACAGAATCGGGTGGTGGCCCGCGCCCTGCTCGACGCGATCGCCAGCACGGCGAGCGCGGATGCCTCGCTTGGCGCGCGCGGCATAGGGCTGCCGGTTTCGGCCCAAGGCCAGCCGCCCGCCGTTGCCTATGTGTTGCCGTTGACTGAAGGAACGGCGCGCGCGGTTTTCCGGCCGGCATGCGCGGCTGTGTTCATATCGACGACGACATCGGCTTCTCCCCTCCCGGAGGCCGTTCTGACCACGCTGTTCGATCTTACGCCCTCGGAGGCGCGGGTGCTGCTGCGGATCGGCAGCGGATTGTCAGCGTCCAAGAGCGCGTTGGCGCTCGGCATTGGCGAAAACACCTTGAAGACCCACCTCAACCGAATCTTTGCCAAAACCGGCACGAGACGCCAAGCCGACCTCGTCAAACTCGTGTCGGACATCGGCATGCCGCTGGCGGCTCATGGGCCCTGAAGCGCGCAGTCTCTACCGCGAGCGGGTCAGCGGCTTTACCGCCAGGGCGGTTCCGGCGCGAAGCGCTTGCCGATCCAGTCGGTGAAGGCGCGGGTCTTGGCGGCTTTTCCCTTGGCCGAGGGCGTGACGACATAGACGGCGCCTTCATCCGCCAAGGTCCACTCCTCCAGCACAGGCACCAGCCGTCCATCGGCAAGCTCGCGCCCGACCAGCCAGTCGGTGCTCATCATCAGGCCGAGCCCCTGCACGGCGGCCTCGACCAGCACCTCGGCATCGTCGCTGACCAACGGCCCGGAAACCTCGACGCGCGCGCGCCGGCCCTCGCGGTCGGTCATCTCCCAGGCCGGAAAGGTCTGGAAGCCCGAGAAGCCCAGGCAGGAATGATCGAGCAGCGCCTGCGGCGTCTCCGGCGTGCCCCTGCGGGCGAGATAGGAGGGAGCCGCGCAGAGCAGCCTGCGTCGCGTCGCCACCTTGCGTGCCACCAGGCGCGAATCCTCCAGGCTGCCCAGCCGCACGGCGACGTCGAAATTCTCGGCGACCAGATCGGTGAAGCGGTTGGAGAATTCGGCCTCGATGCGGACATCGGGAAATTCGGCAAGGAATTGAGGCAGCAGCGGCCCGATCCACATGCGCCCGAACGTGCCGGGCAGCGCCAGCCTGAGCACGCCGCGCGGGCGGCCTCCGGCATGCGCGGACGCGACGGCCTCGGCCTCGTCGACGGATGCAAGGATGGCGCGCACGCGCATCAGGAATTCGGCGCCCGCTTCGGTCAGCGAGACGCTGCGCGTCGTGCGCGAGAGCAATCTCACCCCCAGCCGCGTTTCCAGCGATTGCAGGCGCCGCGACAGAATGGTCGCGTCGCGCCCGACCCGCGCCGCCGCTTTGGTGAAGGAGCGCGCCTCGGCGATGGCCGCGAACGCAGCCATCTCGGCAAGGGCAGCGGGTTCGTGAGATTGCTGCATCATTCACAGTTCTCAATTTCGCGAAACGAGGATTATCCAGAGATAACGCAGCAAATAGGTTCACTCAACCACCAATCGTCCACCGGAGTGAAACCATGAAAGCCATCGAACTCAGCCAGCCCAGGCTGGACGCCTTCCGCGCCGCCACCGTTGCAACCCCCGAACCGCAGCGCGGAGAGGTGCTGATCCGCCAGCGTGCGGCGAGCCTCAATTTCGTCGATGTGGCGGTGGCAAGCGGCAATTATCCCGGACCGAGCTTTCCGCTCATCCCCGTAGCCGACGGCGCCGGCGAGATCGTCGCGCTGGGCGAGGACGTTGCGAAATTCGCCATCGGCGATCGCGTCATCGCCCATGCCAAGCCGCGCTGGATCGGTGGGCCGCCGCGGCCTTACGAAATGACGCAGATGCGCGGCATTTCGCTGCCGGGGTCACTGGCCGAATATGTCGCGTTGCCGGCCAATTCGCTGGTGCCGGTGCCGGCGCATCTTTCCTTCGAGGCGGCGTCGACGCTGCCCATCGCCGGCACCACCGCCTGGAACGCCATCCGCGCCGCCGATGTCGGGCCGGGCTCGGTCGTCGTGCTGCTTGGCACTGGCGGCGTCTCCATCTTCACCCTGCAGCTCGCCAAAGCCGCCGGCGCGACCGTCATCATCACCTCGTCGTCGGACGAAAAGCTGGAGCGGGCGAAGGCGCTCGGCGCCGATCATCTCATCAACTACCGCGCGACGCCCGAGTGGGATGGCAAGGTGCTGGAGCTGACCGGCGGCCTCGGCGCCGACCTTGTCGTCGAGACCGGGGGCAGCGCCACCTTCGCCCGCGCCGTCAACGCCACCGCGCCCGGCGGTACGCTGTTCACCATCGGCTTCGTCACCGGTGCCGAAGCCACGATCAATCTGCTGCCGATCATCATCAAGGCGCTGAAAGTGGTCGGCAACAACACCGGATCGGTGTCCGATCTCAGCGACGCCGCCCGCGCCGTCGGCGCGGCCCGGATCGAGCCGGTGGTCGACAAGGTGTTTTCGCCCGACGAAGCGGCCGAAGCCTACGCCCACATGGCCGCCGGCGGCCTGCACTTCGGCAAGCTGGTGTTCGGGCTGGAGTGGTGATCGGCGCAGGCGCTTTTTTTTCAATGTTGAAAATTGGCGGAACCGCCGCGACATCCAATCTCCCCCACGAGGGGGAAGATTGGCAGCCTCTCCGTCAGATCAGCTTCTCCAGCGTGATCGGCAGATCCCGCACGCGCTTGCCTGTGGCATGGAACACCGCGTTGGCAATGGCCGGCGCCATGCCGACGATCGCCAGCTCGCCGACGCCCTTGCCGCCGAGCACCGAGGAGTGCGGGTCGGGAATCCCCACCGAGATCACCTCGATGTCGGGGATGTCGGCATTGGTCGGGATGAGATAGTCGGCGAGGTTGTTGTTGACGATGCGGCCGTGGCGGCGATCGACGATGCCTTCTTCGAGCAGCGCCTGGCCGATGCCCATGATGATGCCGCCCTTCCACTGGCTCTCGGCGAGTTTCGGATTGTAGAGGCGGCCCGAATCCAGCGCCGACACGACGCGCGACACACGCACCGTGCCGAAATCCTCGTCGACGCGCACCTCGACGAAATGCGCGCACCAGGAATGGCGCGAATAGTCACCCTCCGTGTGTGGCAGCGCCATGGCGATGGTGGTGTAGTTCTTGTAGCGATCCTCGACGCTCGAATTGGCCGGCATGGTGTCGCCCGTCGCCTCGATGCGGTCGCGGCCGACGCTTTTGAGCAGTTCGCCGATCGAGACGTCGGGGCCGTCGCCCCGCGGCGCGGTGATGCGGCCATTGGCGACGACCAGCGTGTTGGCCTGCAGCGCGTTGAAGGGCGAGCGGGGATCGCTGATCGCCAGGCCGACCAGCTGGTCGAGTGCCGAGGTCGCGGCCTTGTGGACGGCGCCCGTCATCACGCCGGCCAGCCGCGAGCCGCCGGCGACGCCGGCGCGGGGGAAGCGCGAATCGCCGAGCTTCACCACCACGTCGTTGGCCGCAACGCCGACCGTTTCGGCGGCCGTCTGCGCCAGGATGGTGTAGGTGCCCTGGCCCATGTCGATGGAGGAGCTTTCGACCTCGACCGAGCCGTCGGCCAGGATGCGCACGATCGCCTCGCCATAGGCGCGCCGCACCGGATAGGTGCCGGCGGCCACGCCCCAGCCGACCAGATGGTTGCCGTCGCGCATCGAGCGTGGCTCAGGCGTGCGCCTGGCCCAGCCGAAGCGTTCGGCACCCTCTGCGAAAGCCTCGCGCAACTGCCTGGTCGACCAGGCTTTTTTCGCGTGCGGATCCTGTTCGGCGTAGTTGCGCAGCCGGATTTCCAGCGGATCGATGCCGATCTCGTAGGCGAGCTCGTCGATGGCACTTTCGATGCCGAAGGCCGACGGGTTTTCACCCGGTGCGCGCATGGCGCCCGGCACCACCGAATTCACCCGCACGACATTCTGTTTCGAGGAGAAGTTCGGCGTCGCGTACATGATCGAGGTGACCGAGCCCAGTGGCTCGACCCACATGCCGTCGATGGAGGTTTCGTTGACACCGCGATGCACGATCGACTGGATTCTTCCGTCATGGTCGGCGCCGATCGTCACCGTCTGCCGCGTCGCGGCGCGGCCGCCATAGCCGGTGAAGGTCTGCGGCCGCGTCATGACCAGCCGCACCGGCCGGCCGAGCATTTTCGCGGCACTTGCGGCGATCGCGCCATGGCTGAGCGCCAGCGCCTTGGAGCCAAAGCCGCCGCCGACATAGGGCGATACCAGCCGCACATTCTCGAACGGCACGCCGAACCATTCGGCATAGGTGCGCGCCATGCCGTCCAGCCATTGGCTCGGCTCCCACACGGTGAGACGGTCGCCCTCCCAGCGGGCGATCAGGCCATGCGGCTCCATCGGCGCCTGGTATTCGCGCGGTGTGTTGTAGGCGGCGCAGATGCGCACCGGGGCGGAGGCGAAGGCGGCGGCCGCGTCGCCCCATTCCTTGGTCATGGCGTCGACCGGGATGCCGTCGCCGGCCTTGCCGTCGCTGAGGTCGACGATGGCCGGCGTCTCATCATAACTTACCTTGACCATCGCCGCGGCGGCCACGGCCTGCTCGAACGTCTCGGCGATGACGGCGGCGACGTGCTGGCCCGAGAAGGTGACGTCGCGGGCCAGCGGACAATAGGGTTTGTCCGGCGGCGGCGTGCCGAACCAGTCCGAGGCGGTTTTCAGGCTGATGATCGTGTCTGGTGTCAACACCTTGAGGACGCCCGGCGCAGTCTCGGCCTCCGCCATCTCGATGGCGCGCACCTTGCCGGATGCGATGGTGCTTTCGACCAGCACGGCATGGGCGAGCCCCTCGAGCCGCTGCTCGACGGCGTATTTCGCCGCACCCGTGATCTTGGCCGGGCCGTCGACGCGCCACAGCCGGCCGCCGACGGCCTCCACCCGCGCGCCGTCGGACGCGTCGCCATGTCTTCCGACGTAAACAGTGCTTGCGATGTGAACGGTCATGCCGCTTCTCCCAATTTGAGGATGGCGCGTGCGACGACGCGCGGCGCGAGTTCGATCTTGTAGCGGTTGGCGCCATGGTCGACGGCGCCTTGGACGGCGAGCAGGCTGGCCGTGCGAACGGCTTCCGGCTCCAGCGCCTTGCCTTTTAGCGCGGCTTCCACGGCTCGCGCCCGCCAGGGTTTGGTCGCGACGCCACCGAGCGCCACGCGCAGGTCGCGGATGGTGCGCCCGTCGGCCTCCAGTTCGAGCCCGACAGCGGCACTGGCCGCGGCGAACTCATAGGACTGCCGGTCGCGGATCTTCAAATAGGTCGAACGGCGGGCGACGGCGGAAGAAGGGATTTCGATGGCGGTGATCATCTCGCCCGGCTCGATCGCGTGTTCCCTGTCGGGCGTCGTGCCTGGCAGCAGGAAAAAGTCCTCCACCGGCACGCGCCGTTCGCCGAGATGGACCGTTGCGTCGAAGGCGACGAGCGCGGTGGCGAGGTCGCCGGGATACATGGCGATGCAAGTCTCGCTGGTGCCAAGCACGGCATGGCCCCTGGTAACGCCGCCGATCGCCGAACAGCCGCTGCCTGGTTCGCGCTTGTTGCAGGCGGCAAAGTTCGAGGGATCGCGGAAATAGGGGCAGCGCGTGCGCTGCATCAGATTGCCGCCGATGGTCGCC
Source organism: Mesorhizobium sp. B2-4-18 (assembly GCF_006441385.1). NCBI lineage: Bacteria > Pseudomonadati > Pseudomonadota > Alphaproteobacteria > Hyphomicrobiales > Phyllobacteriaceae > Mesorhizobium > Mesorhizobium sp. B2-4-18. The sequence goes on from NZ_VFUW01000010.1 coordinate 79,680, forward strand.
ATGTTGCGGATCTGCGCCGAGGCTGCCTGCCAGAGCGCTTCGGAGATGGCGGGGAAGCGGCTCTTGATGTCGTCATGGTCGGCGACATGGCCCATCCTGGCGAGCGCGCCGATGACGGCGCCGCGCTCGTCGATCTCGATCTGGTCGAACCCCTCGAGATGGGTGATATCGACCAGCGTGTCGGGCTCGGCGACACCGCATTTGGCGAGGTCGATCAGCGTGGTGCCGCCGGCCAGAAGCATGGCGCCGGGCAGCGCGGCCGCCTGGCGGGCGGCATCAGCCGAGGTGGCGCGAAAATAGGAAAAATCCCTCATGACGCGGCCTCCAGCGCCGCCTGGCGCACGGCGGCGACAATATGCGGATAGGCGCCGCAGCGGCAGAGATTGCCGGCCATGTATTCGCGGATTTCCTCGTCCGAGCCGGCATGGCCCTCGCGGATGCAGGCCACCGCCGACATGATCTGGCCTGGCGTGCAGTAGCCGCACTGGAAGGCGTCCTGCTCGAGGAAAGCAGCCTGCACGGGATGCAGTTCGCCCTCCCGTGCAAGCCCCTCTATGGTGGTGATGGCGCGGCCCTCGGCCTGTGCGGCCAGCGTCAGGCAGGCCAGCACGCGCTCGCCGTCGACATGGACGGTGTAGGCGCCGCACTGGCCGTGGTCGCAGCCCTTCTTGGTGCCGGTCAGGCCGAGCCTGTCACGCAAGGCGTCGAGCAGCGTGACACGCGGCTCGAGTTCCAGCGTGTGATGCTGGCCGTTGATATCGAGATGGACGGGAATCGTGGTCTTGCTCGTCATGGGCGTCTGGCTCCGGTTGCTTGACGCTGGGGGAATGAATTGAAACTGGGCAGGGCGCTCCAACCGACCGCTTGCCTGCCCTAGAGCCGGATGATTTCAGGTCCGTTCGGCCTGAAATCTGAATCCGCCTCTAAATCAAAATAGATAGAGCATGATGTCGTCCGAAAACCGGTTCCCACTTTTCGGCATCATGCTCTGGCGCAGGCCTGTCGTTTCGGGCGGACCGCTCGTCACCCCAGCAGGTCCTCGATCCGGATCGGAAAGCGCCGTGGGCGCACGCCGGTCGCGTGCCAGACCGCATTGGCGATGGCGCCGGCAGTGCCGGTGATGCCGATTTCGCCAACGCCCTTGATGCCGAGGGCGTTCACGTGAGGGTCGTCCTCGTGAACCAGCAGCGCCTCGACCGAGGGCACGTCGGCATTCACCGGGACATGATAGTCCGCCAGGTTGGCATTCTGGATGCGGCCGGAACGCCGGTCCGTGACGGCTTCCTCATGCAGCGCGAAGGAAACGCCCCAGATCATCCCGCCATAATACTGGCTGCGCACCAGCCGCGGATTGATGACCCGTCCGGCGGCGAATGCGCCGACCAGCCGGGTGACGCGGATCTGGCCGAGATCCGGGTCGACCTTCACCTCGGCGAAGACGGCCCCATGCGCGTGCTTGGCATAAGTCTCCTGGGAGGCCGGGTCCGGAGCGCCTTTGCCCCGGCCCTCGATTTCGGTCAGGCCCGCGCGGACGAGGATCTCGGCATAGCTTTCGCCGCGGCTTTCGTCATCGCGCCGGTAAAGGCGTCCGCCGCGTGCAACAACGCCTTCATTGCCGGCGCCGAACAGCGGCGAGGCTTCGTCGCCGGTGGCGAGATCGGCAAGGTTGGCGATGACGGCCGCACCCGCATTGTGGATGGCCATGCCGGCCGTCGCCGTGTGACCCGAACCGCCGGCGATGCCCGCATTGGGCAGGTCGGAACTGCCGGCCCTGAAATCGACCTGGTCGATGTCGAGCCCCAGCCCGTCTGCTGCGATCTGGGCAAAAGCCGTCCAGGCGCCTTGGCCCATGTCCTGGGCGCCGGTCTCCATCAAGCCGGTGCCGTCGGCCCTCAGCACCGCGCGTGCCTCCGCCTGGAACATGAGTGCCGGGAACGTCGCCGTGCCCATGCCCCAGCCGGTGAGGAAACCATCGGCGTCGCGCATCCGCCGCGGCTGCAGCGGGCGGCTCGCCCAGCCGAACGCCTCGGCGGCCTGTTCGTAACATTCGCGCAGCGCCTTGGAGGAGAACGGCTTGCCGGTCATCGGTTCGACCTCGGCGTAATTCCTGAGCCGGAATTCCAGCGGGTCCATGCCGCAGGCATGGGCCGCCTCGTCGATGGCGCTCTCAAGCGCGATCGATCCGGTGGCCTCGCCTGGCGCCCGCATGAACAGCGGCGTGCCGGTGTCGAGCCGCACGGCATCGTGCGAGGTGGCGATGGCCGGGCTGGCATAGAGCGTGTGCGAGGCATCGGCGGCCGGTTCGAAGAAATCGTCGAACGTGCTCGACGTGGTCCTGGCGTGATGGGAGATCGCGGTCAGCAGCCCTTCGCCATCCATGCCCATGCGCAATGTCTGGCGGGTCGGGGCGCGGTGACCGACGGGGCCGTACATCTGCTCGCGCCGGAGCACCAGCTTGACCGGGCGGCCGACGAGACGCGCCGCCAGGATGCCGAGCACTTGCGGTCCGGAAATCATGCCCTTGGAGCCGAAGCCGCCGCCCAGGAAAGGGCTGCGGATATGGACGTTTTGCGGCGCGATGCCGAACAGGCCGGCGATGCGGCCCTGCGCCATGGCCAGGCCCTGGCTCGGCGTGTCGATCGACAGCCGGTCGCCATCCCAGGCAGCGACGATCGCGTGGGGCTCCATGGCGTTGTGGTACTGGGCCGGCGTCTCGTAGGTCGCCTCGATCCGCGTCCTTGCCGATTTGAGGCCGGCCTCGACATCGCCCTTCTCCTGCACAGCCGGATTGCCGACGCCGACGCCGCGCGGCACGAAGCTTTTGGCGCCGTCCAGACCAACGCGCGCCGGCAACTCCTCATAGCGAGGCGACAACAGTGCCGCCCCTTCGGTCGCCGCTTCCAGCGTCCGCGCGATTACCACGGCAATGCTCTGGTTGGGGTAGCGAACCCCATCGTTCTGCAGCAGGTCGAGCCGGAACATGAAGGGATGGTCCTTGGCATCCGGATCGACGGCGAGCGCCGGCCGGTTCAGTGGCGTCATCACCTCGACCACGCCCGCATGCGCCTTGGCCGCCTCGACATCCAGCGAGACAACCCGGCCGCGTGCGATGCTGGAGACGGCAAGCACGGCATAGAGCATGCCGGGCGGATTATTATCGGCGGCAAAGCGCGCGGCCCCGGTGACTTTCAAAAATCCGTCGCGACGCGTCAGCGGCTGGCCGATGCTGGAGCCCTGGCGCGTATGGGCAGGCTGTTGGTTGAGGCCGAGTTCAAGCGTCATGACGCACTCCGGGAAGGGAGGAAAAAGGGGAAGCAGGCAAAGCGGGCATCAGAGCGGGCGTTCCCGCCTGTGCGGACATCAGCGCCCTGACGACAATGCGGCGGGCAAGCTCGATCTTGAACGCATTGTCGCCGGAGGGGCTGGCGTCGACCAGAGCCGCATCCGCGGCCCGAACGAAGCTCGCTTCATTGGCATCGGCGCCGAGCAGCACCGCTTCCGCCGAGCGCGCCCGCCATGGCTTGGCCGCGACACCGCCGAGCGCCAGCCGCGCGGCGCGGATCTTGCCGTCGGCGACCGTCAGGGCCGCGGCAGCCGAAACGACGGCGAAGGCGTAGGAGGTGCGTTCGCGAAGCTTCAGGTAGCGGGCGTGGGGGGCGAAGGACGCTGCTTCCGCCGGCAGGCGCACCGCAACGATCAGGTCGCCCGGCTGCAGCACGGTTTCCCGCTGCGGCGTGTCGCCCGGAAGCCGGTGGAATTCCTCCAAGGTCACGTGGCGCCGGCCTCCCTTGCCCTCGATCTCGACGACGGCGTCCAGCGCCACCAGCGGCACACAGAAATCGGAGGGATGGGTGGCGATGCAGGCATCGCTCCAGCCAAGCACCGCATGCAGGCGGTTCTCGCCGCCAAGCGCCGAGCAGCCGGAACCGGGTTCGCGCCTGTTGCAGGCGCTGGCGGTGTCGTAGAAGTAACTGCACCGCGTGCGCTGCAACAGATTGCCGCCGACAGTGGCGGCGTTGCGAAGCTGCGCAGAGGCGCCCGAAAGCAGCGCTTCGGCCACCGCCGGATAGGCTCTGGCGAAGGCCGGATCATGTGCGAGATCGGCATTGCGGACCAGCGCGCCGATGCGCAGGCCGCCATCATCGAGCGTTTCGATGCGATTGAGTTCCGGCAGGCGGGTAATGTCGACGATCCGTTCGGGGCTGGTGATGCCGCCCTTCATCAGATCGAGCAGATTGGTGCCGCCGGCGAGATAGGCCGAACCCGGTTCGGCCGCCGCCGCTATGGCGTCGGAGACGGTGGCCGGCCTGATGAAATCGAAGTCTCTCATGCCGCGGTCCTCCTGCGTGCCTCGGTGGTGGCGGTGTCGGCCATGTTTTTCTGGGCTTCAATGTTTTTTTGGGCTTCCAGGACGGCCTCGACGATGCCGCCATAGGCCGCGCAGCGGCAGATGTTGCCGCTCAGCCCCTCGCGGATGCGCTCGGGATCATCGCCAGCCTGTCCTTCGGCGATCAGGCCGAGCGTGCTCATGATCTGCCCGGGCGTGCAGAAACCGCACTGGAAACCGTCATGGGCGATGAAGGCGGCCTGCACAGGGTGCAGTTCGTCACCGTGAGCGACACCTTCGATGGTCAGCACTTCGGCGCCGTCATGGCTGACCGCCAGCGCCAGGCAGGAGTTTATGCGCTTGCCGTCGACCAGCACCGTGCAGGCGCCACACTGGCCGCGGTCGCAGCCCTTCTTCGTGCCGGTGAGCTCAAGCCGCTCGCGCAGCAGGTCAAGCAAGGTGACGCGTGGGTCGACCTCCAGTTCGTGTCGATGTCCGTTGACGGTAAGCGAGATGGGAAGGCTGGTCATGGGCGTCTGGCTCCAGTTGCTTGACGCTGAGGGGAATGAAGTGGGGTAGGGGCGGGGAAGGGCAAGGTCAGGCGACGGCCAATCTCCTGCGGGGTGGGAAAGTGGCGGGTTGCGGCTTCGAAAGACGTGACATACCGTTTCCCCTGATTATATGATGAGGGTTCTCCACTAAAAGCGGAGGTGCCTCCGTTTATTTACGTGGGGGCTGGCCAGGCGTGGTTCAAGCCCCCATATCCCTGGTGGAGAAAAAAATTGGCTTTTGAGCCCGTCACAACCGCTGACCAAAAAATCGCCGCCGCCGACAAGCCGTTGCGTGCCGATGCACGGCGCAATCGCGACCGGCTGGTCGAGGCGGCGGCTGTGGTCTTTGCCGAGCGCGGCATCGACGGCTCGCTGGAGGAGATCGCTCGGCGCGCCGGCGTCGGCATCGGCACGCTCTACCGGCATTTTCCGACACGCGAGCACCTGGTCGAGGTGGTCTACCGCCGCGAAGCGGAGGGGTTGTGCGCGGCGGCCGGCGAGCTCGCTGCAAGATATCCCTCCGATGTGGCGCTGGAAGAATGGATGCGCCGCTTCGTCGACTACATCGCCACCAAGCGCGGCCTGGCGACCAGCCTGCGCATCCTGTTCACCACCAATTCGACGCTGTTTTCCGACATGTCGGGGCGGGTGTCGCAGGCGCTGCGGCAACTGGTCGAGGCGGCGGTGGCCGACGGCACCATCCGCGGCGATGTCGATGCCTCCGACGTGCTGCATGCGCTGGGCGGCATCTACTCGGCACCAGATACGCCCGAGTGGCGCGACCGCTCGCGCCGCCTGGTCAAGCTCCTGATGGACGGGTTGCGGTTCGGGGCGACGAAGGCTGGATGAGAGGGCGAACGCCGCTTGCCCTCCGGCATGAGGCGAGCGACGACAAACGATGGTCGTGCGATCGTGTTTGGGGGCGGCTGAATTTGGCTCCGGCATGGCAGCTCGGCGACTGCTCCCGGTCCGGGAAAAGGATCAGTCGGTCCGCCGTCGATCCGTAACCAGACTCCCTGCCTTCGCCGGCTGCTCGAGCCGGCGAACCGCGCCTGGAAACTCCTTGAAGATCAACGATCGCAGCCAGCGATGCACGGGATCGGCATCCATGCGGGGGTGCCATGCCTGGGTGATGGTGAAGCCTGGGATTGCCACCGGCAGATCAAACATCTGGGTACGGCCTGTCGCACCCAGATGGTACGATCGCGGCACCAGCCCGACAAGATCGGATGCGGCCGCGACCGTGACAACCGCCGGATAGCTGGGCACCACCAGATCGACCTTTCGCGAAAGGCCGAGCTCGGCGAGTGCTTCATCGACCGGTTCGATGAAATGGCCTCGCCGGGATGAGACCACGTGCCGGCACGCGGCGTAACGCTCAGCGGTTATTTCGGTCTCCAGAAGCGGATGCCCCGTTCTCGCCACACCGACAAAACGGTCCTCGAACAACGCCTGACCGCGCAATTCGGCACCATCACCCGAAAGCACGCCAATATCGAGGTCGATCGTGGCTTCTCTCAGCAGTTCGATGCGCTTGTCCGGTCGGGGCGCGAAGCGCAGCCTTATGCCGGGCGCGGCACTGGTGACAAGGGCATGGAGGCGCGCGGCGTAGAGCAGCACGAAGGCTTCATTGGCCCGGATGGTGAAATCGCGCCGCACCTGGCTGATGTCGATCTCCGGCGAGGGGCTGAGCACGGACCGGACCGCCGACGTCAGCGTGTGCACCTGTTCGGCAATCGCTTCGGCATGAGGCGTCGCCACCATGGCGCGTCCCGCCGAAACCAGGATGGGATCGCTCAGCGCCAACCGCAATCTCGACAGTGTGCGGCTCATCGCGGACGTGCTGAGGCCAAGTTTCTTGGCGGCGCCCGAGACGCTGCGCTCCCGCAGCAAGGCGTCAAGCGCCACCAGAAGGTTCAGGTCGAGATCGAGCATGAGAGAGCCTAACGAGATGAGGCGTTTGACGCAACGGTCAATTTACTCCGTTGCGCCTGGTGCAATCATGGGGTGAGCGGTATCGATTCGGCGACACCAACGAAGCGGAGCCTCCGATGTCCATAGCCGCAACGATCAATGCCGCCCATGACGGCCTGCCGTCGCCACGCCGCTACCTGGCCATCGCCGTCCTGCTGATGACGCTGGTGCTCGTCGTGCTGGACGGCGCCATCGCCAATGTCGCGCTGCCATCCATCGCGGCCTCGCTCAATGCCAGTGCCAGCAGCACCGTGTGGGTGGTGTCGAGCTACCAGCTTGCGGTCCTTGTGGCTCTTTTGCCTTGCGGCGCGCTGGGCGAGATCCACGGCCCCCGGCGTGTCTTTCTTCTAGGTGTCGCGCTGTTCACGGTGGCTTCGGCGGCCTGTGCCTTCGCCGGCAGCCTGCCTGTTCTTGTGGCTGCCCGGTCCATCCAGGGGCTGGGGGCGGGCGCCATCATGGCGACCGGGCCGATGAACCTGCGCGTTTCGGTGCCGCAGCGGCTGCTCGGAACAGTGATCGGCTTCAACGCGATGACGATTGCGATTTCCGCGGCCGCCGGCCCTGGTGTCGCCGGCGCGGTCCTCTCCGTTTCCAGCTGGCCGTGGCTGTTCGCCGTCAACATCCCGATCGGCATCATCGTCCTGTTGTCTGGCGGGTTGCTTGCGCATCTGGATGGCGTGAAGCGTCACCTCAACCTCGTGGCATTGCTGGCCAACACACTGATGTTCATCCTGTTCTTCACGGGCGCCGACCGCATCGCCGGTGCGCCGGTCAGCGGGTCGATCCTGATCGGTTGTTCCGTCCTGTGCCTCGTCATCTTGTTGTCTCTCGAACGCAGGAGTGCCGCACCGATCGTGCCGACCGACCTCTTGGCCGATCCAGCCTTCCGGGTAGCCGTCATCGCTTCGATCTCGTGCTTCACCGGGCAGATGCTCAGCTACGTCGCGCTGCCATTCTACCTGCAGCACACCTTGCACATGAGCCCGGTCCAGGCGGGCCTCTACATGATGCCATGGCCCATCGCGACGATCATCATCGCTCCGATTTCGGGGCGGCTGGCCGATCGTTTCAAGACAGCGTGGCTGTGCGCCGCCGGCGGCGGGTTGCTGGCGATCGGCCTTCTGATCGCGGGCCTGACACCGCCCGGTCCAAGGGCGATTGCCTTCCTGGTCGGAACCGTCGTCGCGGGCACGGGTTTTGGTCTTTTCCAGACGCCGAACAATCGCATCCTGCTTCTCTCCGCACCCAAGGCGCGCAGCGGTGCGGCGGGAGCCATGCAGGGCACGGCACGGCTGTTGGGACAAACGCTTGGCGCCATTTCGATGTCGATCATTTTCGCGACCGTGCCGCTGACAGGCGCACCCAGCCTCGCGCTGGTCCTGGCCGGCGTCTGCGCGGCCATCGCCTGCCTGGTCAGCCTGAGCCGCGCCCGCTACGAGAAGGTGGCATGAGACCAGCTGGCGCTCGACACGCTGTCCTCGATGCGCGCGCAAGGCATCGACATTCCGATACCACGGTCGATCTCGGCCTGCGCTCGGCAATCGAGATCGCCAAAGGCTACCGGCTCGTGGCGTCCCGATGACAAGGGCGTCGCCGAGGCGCTTGCCATGATGAAGTCGCTTATTGGTGAACCCACGCCGGCGTCGATCGGAGTCCAGGCCTTGCCGACGGTGCAGTCCGGTGCTGCTGGAATCCTTCAAGACGGTCTTCCACAACCACTCGCCGGGCGGAACTGGCGGACGCCTGCAACTCGCCAAGCCGAAGTGCAATTTAAATAGGGGGAACGATCACGGGCGCGGGCGAGATCCTGTGCCCATGGCGGCGTCCTGCGCACACCGCGGTCGACGGCTCTTCGCCCTGTGCAAACGATATGATAGGCGTCAGGCTATCGGTGGTCCGATTGCCGCCCGTTCGTGATTGAGGGGCATTTCAATGTATGTAGGCCGTTCCTACAAGGTGATCGATTTCGCACTGTGGTCACGGCGCAGCGTCCTCTACATGGTGGTGGTGAGTGGGCTGGCCGTGGCTGCCTACCGCTTTCCGGGCATTGCCGGTTTCTCCGTGCCATGGTCGGTGGTGCTGGTGCTCGGCACCACGGTGTCGCTGGTCGCCGGCTTCAAGAACTCGCAGGTGTTCACCCGCAGCAGTGAGGCGCTGCAGGCCTTCACGCAGATCACGGCCAGCAGCCGCGTATGGTCGAATTTCTGTCGGGATTTCCTCGATGCGCCGACGGCCAGGCAGCTCATCTACCGCCATATCGCCTGGATGACGGCGCTGCGATATGCGCTGCGGCGGCCGATGCCGTGGGAATCCATGGGGAACGCCGCCAATATCGAATACCGACGGCGTTACCACATTCAGGAGGACAAGGGTTCGATCGCCGACGAATTACGCCCGCTGCTGGGCGACCAGACCGCGGATGTCCTGAAATCGCCTCGTCCGGCGATAGCCCTGCTCGAATTGCAGTCCGTCCAGGTCAATGCACTGTTCAAGGACGCCAAGGTCCCGCCGCAGATCCATGGCGAACTGACGAAGCTGATCCGCGACTTCCACGACCAGCAGGCGCGCTGCGACCGCATCAAGAACAATCCCTATCCCCGGCAATACGCCATCGTCAGTTCCATGTTCGTCATGATCTTCTGCACGCTGCTGCCGTTCGGCGTGGTTCCGGTGTTCGCCGACATGGGCAAGCTGGGGGGAATGCTCGGCTCGATCGGCATCTGGCTGACGATCCCGTTCAGCACGCTGCTGGGCTGGGCCTACATGTCCCTCGACCAGGTCGGCGAGAGCAGCGCCAACCCTTTCGAGGGCAACGCCAACGACGTGCCGATCTCGCAAATCTGCCGCGACATCGAGATCGAGATGCGCGCCGGGCTCGGCGAGAGCGATCTTCCCAAGCCATTGCTGCCGGTCAATGACATCGCGACGTGAGGTCGGGCGCCGGAGTCGGGCAGAGCCATGCCTTCTCAGCGCCTAGCGGCGGGACATCACCCTCAGCCACGGCGCCAGATGGAAAGCGCTCATCAGCAGATACATGGCCGGCATGCCGGTCAGGATCGAGCCGGCCAGCGGCGAGGCGCCCATGCACAGCATGGTCCCGTCGCCGCCGTGAAGACGGGAAAGCAGCGCCATCACCGCAAAGGTCGGCGCCGCGGCGAGGCATAGCCAGTCGGCTATGCCATGGGGGACGACATTTTCGGGGGTCACGCTGCCGATGCCGGAAGGGATATCGCTCATGATCTTATTCCCTTGATGGTTGCGGCCCGTCATGACCTGGGGTCCTCGGCCCTGCCGGAGGCGGGAAGAGGAACCCAGGCTGGACGGACTTGCGCCAGCTTACTGGTTGCCCTTGTCGCGGAACGCGGCCTCGCCGGCAGCTGACACTTCGGCCCATTTCTTGTCGGCTCCGGCATCGTAATTGTCGTGCCAGTTCCACCAGCTGTAGAGTGGCGTCTGCGGGTAGCCTTCGGGCGAGTCTTCCCACACCTCCTGGCGGCCGAGCGGCGTGATGTCGAGATAGCTCCAGACGGTGCCCAAAGCCTCGTCGCCGCGGTTGTTGATGAAATAGGTGCGGAAGATGCGGTTCCCGTCATGGATGAACACGTTGTGGCCGTGCCATTCGTCGACGCCGAAGTCCTTGTCGAAGCTATCGGTGATCGTATACCAGGGCATCTCCCAACCCATCCGTGTCTTCAGCCGCTCGATGTCTTCCTGCGGGGCGCGAGAGGCGTAGGCGAGGGTGGTGTCGCGGGCGTTGAGATGGGCGAGGTGGCCGACCTGGTCGGCGCCGAGCGAGCAGCCGCGGCAGGCATGATCGGGCCAGCCATAGACGCCGGGCTCGAAGAAGGCGCGGTAGACGATGAGCTGGCGGCGGCCTTCGAACAGGTCCAGCAGGCTCACCTTGCCGTCAGGGCCCTCGAAGACATAGGCCTTGTCCACTTCCGTCCACGGCATGCGCCGGCGTTCGGCCGACAGCGCGTCCCTGGCGCGCATCGTCGCCTTCTCCTTCACCAGCATCTTTTCGTGCGCGGCGTTCCAATCCTGCTGTGAGACGATCGGTGGGGTCTTCATGGTCATGGTCATTGGTCTTCTCCTTTGCCGGTCGTGGCGTCGTTGCGGTGTGGTGTTGCCTGGACGTGTGGGGGAGCCGCAGGCGCGGCGAAATCCGAAAGATCCGGCCCGGCGCAGCAGGGGTGGCGTGCGGCGCGCTTGGCCGTATCATTGGCCGCGTCGAGGTCGAGGTCGGTGGAGGCAGGCATTTTTTTGGTTCTCCCTTGCTGCCGTCATTGCCGGCACGTCTTGCTGGTTGACGGTACTGACGTAAGTTAGGCGGCGCTGCGCCGAGGTGGGAGTTACAAGTGTGACGGGATTTGAATGGACTCGCTGATCACCGCGGCAGCGCTGGCGCTGGCGGCCGGCGATCCACTCGGCGCGCTCGACCGCGTTGCCCTGCGCGAGGATGCGCCGGCGCTGGCGCTGCGCGGCATTGCCATGGCGCAGCTCGGCGACTTCGATCGCGCCAAGCTCTTGTTGCGGCGGGCCGCGCGTGCCTTCAGTCCGAAAGAGGCGGTGGCGCGCGCCAGATGCGTCGTCGCCGAGGCCGAGATCGCGCTGGTTTCGCGCGATTTGGGCTGGCCGGCCAAGGCGCTCGACGCGGCCCGCACGGCGCTGGAAAAGCATGGCGACCGGTTGAACGCGGCGCATGCCGGTCACCTCAAGATACGGCGCCTGCTCTTGATCGGCCGCCTCGACGAGGCCGAGCAGGTGCTCGCCGGGCTCGACCCGGCGCCGCTGCCGCCGGCGGCAAGAGCCGCGCACGAACTCGCCGTCGCCGGCATCGCCATGCGGCGCCTGCGGACCAGGCCGGCGCGCGCGGCGCTGGAGTGGGCGCGCCATGCCGCTCGCAAGGCCGGTATTCCCGGCCTCATCGCGGAGGTCGACAGCGCGTGGCTGGCACTGGAGACACCCGCGGCGCGGCTGATCGCGCAGGGCAGGGAGCAGCCGCTGCTGCTCGAAGAGGTCGAGGCATTGCAGGGATCGCCGGCGCTGGTCGTCGATGCTTTCCGCTACGCCGTGCGCGTTGGGCGGACCACGGTTTCGCTGGCGAGCCGGCCTGTGCTGTTCGCCTTGGCGCGGACGCTCGCCGAAGCCTGGCCCGGTGATGTGTCGCGGGGGGAACTCGTGGCGCGGGCTTTCGGCGGCAAGCATGCCGATGAATCGCATCGCGCGCGCCTGCGCGTCGAGATCGGGCGGCTGCGTGCCGAGTTTCGCGCATTGGCCGGCATCAGCGCCACCAGGCATGGCTTCACGCTGGTGCCGCGCCAGGCCCATGCAGTGGTGGTGCTGGCGCGGCCGATCGAGGAACGGCACGCGGCCGTGCTTGCCTTGCTGGCCGACGGCGAGGCCTGGTCGAGCTCGGCCTTGGCGCTGGCACTTGGAACCGGCCAGCGCAGCGTGCAGCGGGCGCTTGAGCCGCTTGCCGAGGCCGGCAAGGTACAATCCTTCGGCCATGGCCGGGCGCGCCGCTGGATGACGCCGCCGGTGGCGGGTTTCACGACCACCTTGTTACTCCCCGCGCCGCTTCCCAATGGCTAGAAAGTGACGACGACCACCATCGAGGGACAAGGACATGAAACATTCGGCAGCCGAAATCTTGAGGGAATACGGGCCTTTTCCCGGTGCCAACACGGTGGCCGGGGTAAGCTTTGATGGCAAGAATGTCTGGTTCGCCTCAGGCGACAGGCTGAACGCCTTCGATCCGGAGAGCGGGCAGGCCCTGCGCTCGATCGATGTCGCGGCACATGCCGGCACCGCCTATGACGGCCGGCATTTCTTCCAGCTCGCCAAGGACCGCATCCAGAAGATCGATCCCGACACGGGCGAGGTGCTTTCCACCATTCCAGCCCCCGGCAATGGCGGCGATTCCGGGCTGACCTGGGCCGAAGGCACGCTATGGGTCGGCCAGCACCGGGAGCGCAAGATCCACCAGATCGACCCCGAGACCGGCGCGATCCTGCGCACCATCGAATCCAACCGGTTCGTCACCGGGGTGACCTGGGTCGACGGCGAATTGTGGCACGCCACCTGGGAGGGCGACGAAAGCGATCTGCGCCGCGTCGACCCGCGGACGGGCAAGGTTCTGGAGAAGCTCGACATGCCTGCCGGCATGGGCGTCTCGGGGCTGGAATCCGATGGCGCCGACCGACTGTTCTGCGGCAGCGGAAACGCCGGCTTGGTGAGGGCGGTGCGCCGGCCGAAATAAGGGTCCGCGAATTTTCCCCAATCGACTGGCCGTTGTGCGATGCCAAACCTAGATAGGCTGGACCATCCCCCACAAAAGGATTCTCCCATGCCCGAACAGATCACGTTGAACGACGGCACCGCCATTCCCCAGCTTGGCCTTGGCGTCTGGCAGGTCGATCACGACATCACGGCGCAGGTGGTGGGCTGGGCGATCCAGGCCGGTTACCGGCTGATCGACACCGCCGAGGGCTACCGGAACGAGGAAGGGGTCGGCGAGGCGATCCGCGCCGCCGGCGTGCCGGCGGCAGAGCTGTTCATCACCTCGAAGCTGCGCAACGGCGCCCACCAGCGCGATGCGGCGCTGCGGGCCTTCGACGACACGATGAAGAAGCTCGGCGTCGAGCAGCTCGACCTGTTCCTGATCCATTGGCCGGTGCCCAGCCAGGACAAATATGTCGAGGCGTGGAAGACGCTCGTCGAGCTGCAGCAGGCCGGCCGCATCAAGTCGATCGGCGTTTCGAATTTCAACAGGGATCATCTGGAGCGCATCATCGGCGAGACGGGCGTGACGCCCGTCGTCAACCAGATCGAGCTGCACCCGCGCTTCCAGCAGCGCGATCTGAGGGAATTTCACGCCCGGCACGACATCCATACGGAAAGCTGGAGTCCGCTGGGCAGCGGCCGGTTGCTGAGCGACCCGACCATATCAGGCATTGCCCGCAAACACGGCAAGTCCACCGCGCAGACAATGATCCGCTGGCATCTCCAGCAAGGGCTGATCGTCATCCCGAAGTCGGTGCGCCAGGACCGCATCGCGGCCAATTTCGATGTCTTCGATTTCGAACTGGACGCACAGGACCTGGAGACGATCGCCGGCATGGATTCGGCTGACGGCCGTAACGGTCCGAATCCGGTGACGGCGGCGTTTCTGTTCTGAGAGGACGAAGCGGCCGGCGCGCTAAATCCCCGAGCCGTCCAGCTGTTGCGCGTCGTCGCCTTCCCACGGCGCCGGCATCGAGGCGCCCCGGCTGAGATTGGCCGAGGGCATCGGCATCCAGCACTTCAGCTCCGGCTCGGCATATTCGACGACGCGGCCGGGCGAGGAATCGGAGGCGCGCCAGCCCTCGTCACCGAACTGATCGGCGCGTGACCAGTAGGCGAGGTCGACTTCCGCCGGCCCCTGCTCGGATGGGCGGACCGTCACGAGGATCCGGCTGCCGTCTTTTGGCGCGCTCGACATGTGGCGCCAGCGGTCGGGCTCGTCCATCGTATTTCCTCCTGCCTTGCTGTGGGATGAAGTGTCGCCTCGTCGTCGGAGACGGTCAACCCAAACTTTGCGCAACCCGTCCTGTTTCGATAGGCTGCTCGTTCCGCCCGGCGCACGGGGAGTGGATGATTTGTCGGATTGCACCAGCCGCATCCGTCCTTGATCTGGCGACGGTCGCCGAGACAAGGAGAGGCATTCATGAGTGACGAAGTCGAGCCGATGCCGGCTGGGGTGGAAACAAAACTGTACTTCAGCCGCAACCCCAATCCGCGCCTGGGGGTCGCGGTGGCGCGTCATCTCGGGGCGAGGGTGACCTTCGAATTCGCGTCGCCGTTCGCGCCGGGGCAAGCGGAGCGATTTCGGCCGCTCAATCCCAACCTTTCCCTGCCCATACTGGCCTGGCCCGGCGGAAGCCTGTGGGAGGCCGACGCCATAGCCTGCCGGTTGTCGCGCGACATGGGGTCCGATTTCTGGCGCAGCGGCGACGATGAGCCCGAGATGATCCGCTGGCTGAGTTGGGGCAAGGAGAATTTCATGCGGGCCTGCGACATGGTGCATTTCGAGCGCGGCACCAAGCAGCGTTATCACATCGGGCCGATCGATCACCAACTGGTCGAGGATGGGCTGAAACTGTTTCACACAACGGCGGCGATCCTGGAGACCGCGCTTGCGGGCCGGCAATGGCTGGTCGGAGACGAAGTCTCTTATGCCGACTTCCGCATGGCGACCTTCCTGCCTTTCAACGATGTCGCGGGCCTGCCGCTCGGCGACTATCGACTGGTCGATCGCTGGTATCGGCGGCTTGAAGCGATCGACGCCTGGCGTGATCCCTTCGAGGGTCTGGACGCGCCGCGATTGCCGCCAGTCCCAGGACAGGTCGAGCCGCATGAGGCGCCGAGGCTGTAGTCGAAAGGGGTGGCGACCGGCGTATACGTTTGGAGAGAAACTTGAAAACGCCGGCCGCCATTTGGGGGCGTTGGGGTGCATCGCTTTGGGGGGCGATGCAGAGGCCAGGCTAAGCGGATGGCCGGCCGCCGCAATCGAAACGCCGGCCCATGGTGAACAGGTGGTTACTATCCACAGGTCAGGGCCGTAAACGGCAGGCCCGCCGGATTGCGGCCGTCCATCGCGGCCAGATCGTCATTGTCTCGGCTGTGCGCAACGCGAATCGGCAGCCATGCCCTGCTCGACGGGCCGCGATCGGATTGCTAAGCCCGTCCGCGAAGGAGCTGATGAGTCTGGCATGACCGTTGCGATCGAGATGGGACACACGACAGCGGGCGCGCCGGCGAAACTCGATCTCGAGGAGTTGCTGGCGACCCGCCTTCTGGTGCAGGGCAATTCGGGGTCCGGCAAGTCGCACCTCTTGCGGCGTCTCCTGGAACAGAGCGCGCCTTGGGTGCAGCAGACCATCATTGATCCGGAAGGCGACTTCGTATCCCTGGGCGAACGCTACGGCCATCTGGTGATCGATGCCGAGGAGCACACCGAGCGCGGCCTGCAGGCGGCCGGCGAGCGGGCGCGCATCCACCGTGTCTCGACCGTGCTCAACCTCGAAGGCCTCGATGCCGAGAACCAGATGCGGCGCGCCGCCGCTTTTCTCGGCGGGCTATTCGAGGTCGCGCGCGACCACTGGTACCCGATGCTGGTGGTGGTCGACGAAGCTCAGCTTTTCGCGCCGGCGGTGGCCGGCGAGGTGTCGGACGAGGCGCGCAAGCTTTCGCTCGGCGCCATGACCAACCTGATGTGCCGGGGCCGCAAGCGCGGGCTTGCCGGCATCATCGCCACGCAGCGGCTGGCCAAGCTCGCCAAGAACGTCGCGGCGGAAGCCTCCAATTTCCTGATGGGCCGCACCTTCCTCGATATCGACATGGCGCGCGCGGCCGATCTCCTAGGCATGGAGCGGCGGCAGGCGGAGGCGTTCCGCGATCTGGAGCGCGGCCAGTTCATGGCGCTGGGGCCGGCACTGTCGCGCCGGCCGCTCGGCCTGCGCATCGGCCCGACCGACACCAGCCCGCGCAACGGCACGCCCAAGCTGATGCCGCTGCCGGAGGCGGCGCTCGAGGATGCCCGCGCCATCATCCTGGCCGCCCCGCCGCCCGAGACGATGCGTGCGCCGCGCCGGGTGGCGTCGCCGGACCTGCTCGACCAGTTGATGGCGGCGAAGTCGGCTGCGCTGGAAATCCGCCCCGAACCGGCGGAGCCGCAAGTCAGCGCCGGGGATCTGGCGGAGCGGCGCGAGCGGGTGGACCGCGTGCTGCGCGCCATTCTTGCACAACCTGACGCGGGCTTCCGCGTGATCGGGGTGCTCTACCAGGAGTTTGTCGTGCGCTGCCGCATCGAGGGCCTCGCCTCGGTCGTGCCTGACCTGCCCACCTTCCGCCGCATGTTGACGCGCGCCCGTGCCGGACTGGGGGCCGAAGCCAGCGAGGACGATGTGTGGCGCGACGTCTCGGTGCGCGCTTCGCTGCTGCCGGAGGACATGCAAGGCGTGTTCATGATGATCGCGCGCGCGGCGAAGGAGGGCTGGCCGTGCCCGAGCGATGGCGCGATCGCCCGCGCCTACGGCTCGCATTCCATGCGCCGCGCCCGGCGGCTGCTCACCTATATCGAGGAGCAGGGCCTCATCGTCTGCCAGGTCGACGGCACGGGGAAGCGCACCGTGACGCTGGTCGAACTCGCCTGGGCAACGGCGCCCGGCGATCCCAATGCCGAGGGGGCGGAGCAGGGAAGCCTGGCTTTGTGAGGGCATCCAACGTGGCCGTGGCGGCACTGCGAGCTCATCGACGAACGCTGATCCGCTGGTTCTCGATGGCGGACCTGGCGGCGGCCGGCATCGCCTCGCTGGCCCTTGCGCGGTCCCCGGCAAGCGGCGCAAGGTGGCTGGTGCCGGGAACCTGCGGCTCGATCCTTGCCGGGCTCGGCGTGGCGCTGGTCAATCATCGTATCTGAAGCTTGCTTGCAGACGGCGGGTGCGAAGGCGATGGTGAGGTCGCTGGTCGGCTTCTGGTAAGGTCAGCACCGCGCGATGACGCCGCCCTTACTGGACCGTGATGACACCGTCGACCGCCCGCCATTCCGATGGGGTGATGAGCCGGTGGTGGGCGATGTGGACGGAGTGAAGCGGCCCGTCCAATTCGCGCTCCCAATAGGAGAGAAAGCCCTTGAGTTCGGGGAACTCCGGCGCCAGGTCGTAGTCCTGCCAGACATAAAGCTGCAGCAGGCTCCGATGGTCAGGCAGACGGTAATGGATTTGTGCGGTGGTCAGGCCATAGCCTTCCATCTGGAGGCGGAACTCCTTGCTGACGCTTGCGATCATTCGTGTCTCCTTTCGGCGGCAGCGGTGGCCGCAACGGCGAAAAAGTCTCTCGGCCCATCAATGTGCGCCGTCGGTAAACAACTCCTTCAGAGGGTGAGCGGTTCCGGCGCCGGCGATGGTACCGGCTCGGATAATTTTGCCGGATCTAGGCGTAAATTC
Organism: Mesorhizobium sp. B2-4-18; assembly: GCF_006441385.1. Taxonomy (NCBI): domain Bacteria; kingdom Pseudomonadati; phylum Pseudomonadota; class Alphaproteobacteria; order Hyphomicrobiales; family Phyllobacteriaceae; genus Mesorhizobium; species Mesorhizobium sp. B2-4-18. The sequence continues at coordinate 97,520 of NZ_VFUW01000010.1, forward strand.
AAGGGGCGGCTCCCGACGCAGAGCGAATAAGACCGCTATAACAGTGAGTTGGCACTCCGACGGCGTGAGTGCTAAAATTTTCTGGCCGGCCTCTTGAAACCGAAAAAAGGGAAAACTAGCTCGATATGCGCGCGCGATGCCTGACAAAGGGTCGCCGCATTCCGCATCGGCCCGAATTGCCGGTCCGGTGTGGAGGAAGCTGAAAACCTGTTTGTCCCAAGAGGAGAACGACATGGCGTTCCGTCCATTGCATGACCGTATCCTGGTCCGCCGCATCGAGGCCGAGGAAAAGACCTCCGGCGGCATCATCATTCCCGATACCGCCAAGGAAAAACCGCAGGAAGGCGAAGTCATCGCCGTCGGTCCCGGCGCGCGCGACGACAGCGGCAAACTGACCGAGCTGGATGTCAGGGTGGGTGACCGTATCCTTTTCGGCAAATGGTCCGGCACCGAGATCAAGCTCAATGGCGAGGATCTGCTCATCATGAAGGAAAGTGACGTGATGGGCGTGATCGAACAGACCGCGCAAGTGAAGAAGGCCGCCTGACGGCTTCTTAGAAAATCCACCAGTCAACGAATGCTGCCTAGACATAGAGGAGTGATCCAATGGCTGCCAAAGAGGTAAAATTCCATACCGAAGCGCGCGAGAAGATGCTGCGCGGCGTCGATATCCTGGCCAATGCGGTGAAGGTGACGCTCGGCCCCAAGGGGCGCAATGTCGTCATTGAAAAGTCGTTCGGTGCGCCGCGCATTACCAAGGATGGCGTCACCGTCGCCAAGGAAATCGAGCTTGAGGACAAGTTCGAGAACATGGGCGCGCAGATGGTGCGCGAAGTCGCCTCCAAGACCAATGACCTTGCCGGCGACGGCACCACCACCGCGACCGTGCTGGCCCAGGCCATCGTCAAGGAGGGCGCCAAGGCCGTTGCCTCGGGCATGAACCCGATGGACCTGAAGCGCGGCATCGACAAGGCGGTGGACGCCGTCGTCGCCGAGCTGAAGGCCAACGCCCGCAAGGTGACCCGCAACGACGAGATCGCGCAGGTCGGTACCATCTCCGCCAATGGCGACGCCGAGATCGGCCGCTTCCTCGCCGAAGCGATGGAGAAGGTCGGCAATGAAGGCGTCATTACGGTGGAGGAAGCCAAGACCGCCGAGACCGAGTTGGAAGTCGTCGAAGGCATGCAGTTCGACCGTGGCTATCTCTCGCCCTATTTCGTCACCAACCAGGACAAGATGCGCGTCGAACTTGACGAGCCCTACGTGCTGATCCACGAAAAGAAGCTCGCCAACCTGCAGGCGCTGCTTCCGGTGCTGGAAGCGGTGGTCCAGTCGGGCAAGCCGCTGCTGATCATCGCCGAGGATGTCGAGGGCGAGGCGCTGGCGACGCTGGTCGTCAACAAGCTGCGCGGCGGCCTCAAGGTCGCGGCCGTCAAGGCGCCGGGCTTCGGCGACCGCCGCAAGGCCATGCTGGAAGACATCGCGATCCTCACCGGCGGCACCGCGATCTCCGAGGATCTCGGCATCAAGCTCGAGAATGTGACGCTGGAGATGCTGGGCCGCGCCAAGAAGGTGGTGATCGAAAAGGAAAACACCACCATCGTCGACGGCGTCGGGCGCAAGGAAGAAATCCAGGGCCGCGTCGCGCAGATCAAGGCCCAGATCGAGGAGACCACCTCCGACTATGACCGCGAGAAGCTGCAGGAGCGGCTGGCCAAGCTTGCCGGTGGTGTCGCGGTGATCCGCGTCGGCGGCTCGACCGAGGTTGAGGTCAAGGAGCGCAAGGACCGCGTCGACGATGCCTTGCACGCGACCCGCGCGGCTGTCGAGGAAGGCGTGCTGCCTGGCGGCGGCGTCGCGTTGCTTCGGGCCGCCAAGGCGCTCGATGCTGTCCAGACGGACAATGCCGACCAGAAGACCGGTGTAGAGATCGTGCGCCGCGCCATCGAGACGCCGGTCCGCCAGATCGCGGAAAATGCCGGTGCTGAAGGCTCGATCATCGTCGGCAAGCTGCGCGAGAAGGGCGAATTCGGCTGGGGCTGGAACGCTCAGACCAACGAGTTCGGCGATCTCTATGGCCAGGGCGTGATCGACCCGGCCAAGGTGGTGCGCACCGCGCTGCAGGATGCGGCGTCGGTCGCCGGCCTGCTGGTGACCACCGAGGCAATGGTGGCCGAGAAGCCGAAGAAGGAAGCCGCCAGCCCGGCAATGCCGGCCGGCGCCGGCATGGACTTCTGAGGTCCGACCAGTCCGCCCGCTCCCTCGACAGGGAGCGGGCATCGGTTGAAGGGAGAGAGATATGGATGCGCTTGCTGACCTTGGGCCCGTGCCCGCGCCGACACATCAGGCAAAGGAGTTCCTGGCCTATGAAAGCGAATGCCGCGGTGCGTTGAAGCCGCTGCTGGCGGAACTGCTCGACAGGGCCGAAGCCGCCGGCTGGAAGCGGCGGACCGTTGCCGCGACGCTGATGTTCCTGGCCGCGCAACAGGTGTCGGAGGCGTCCGAGGCCTCGGCCGGCGGCTGAGCGCTGACATTCAGTCCCATAAACTTACGGGCAGTCCCATGAACCTTACGGGCAGTCCCATGAACCTTACGCGGCGGGCCGCGCCTTCCGGTGTTCGGCCCGCCGCGGGTCCGCACAATCGAGAGGAGGCACAAGCCATGCATCGCTGGCAGTTTGAAGAACCGGTGACCATTCTGGTCGGAATGGGCTTTCCGAGGAAGATCGAAAGCGTGATGGAAGCCTACGCGCTGTTGCAGGACTGGCCGGCCGCCAGCCGCAACGGCGCTCATGCCGTCGCCCTCAATGCCTGCAAGGCGGGCATCGCCGGTGAGATCGACCCGGAGACGGTGCGCGCGACGCTGGTCACCTTCGCACGTCGCAACGACATATTGCTGCCGGATATGGTTTCGCCGGCCGCTGCGATGGACAATGCGCTGCAGGCGGGGCGAGGCGGCAGGTCCGTCTGATCTTCAGCGGTCCGCCTCGCGGCGGTGGCGGGCGCGAGCCCGCGGGGAACCAAGCGATGGCCATCGGGTTGAATCAGTGTTGGTTCCCCGAGGCGAGGCGACGTCATGAGCATCCTGCAAAGCATCAAGAAAGTGGCCGAACAGGTGACCGGTGCCGCAAGACCGGACAGCCGTCAGGCGGCCGACCTTGTCAGGCCGCGCAAAGCGAACGAGTTCAGGTTTGGCGATGATGGCCTGGTGCCCAATCATCCGTCCTGGCCGCTGGTCGTCTATCACGGCGCGGTGAGATTGCCGGAAGACTTCGATCCCGCGGCCGTGTTAGAGGCGCTTTTCTCGGCCAATGGCTGGGGAGACAGCTGGCGCAACGGCATCTACGATTATGTTCACTACCATTCGCGCATCCACGAAGTGCTCGGCGTGGCGCGTGGCACGGCGAAGGTCCGGTTTGGCGGCAAGAAGGGCCGAACGCTGGCGCTGAAGGCCGGCGATGTCGCGGTTCTTCCGGCCGGCACGGGGCACCAGCGCATCTCCGCTTCGGACGACTTTCTCGTCGTTGGCGCCTATCCGCCGTCCGGCACCTATGACGAATGCACGACCACCGCCGATCACGCCAAGGCGGTGGTGACGATCCCCAAGGTCGGCCGTCCGCGCAAGGACCCCGTCTATGGAAGCAAGGGCCCGCTGCTGGCGGCGTGGAAGAAAGATTGAGTTCGCCGAAGGCGAAAGAGAGCAGGCCCTGCCTCGGAACGATCGACGGGCAGATCGAAGCATAGTTCATCACTCCGGTGGAACGCTCTCGGGCATTGGAGGTTGATAGCCGTCGAATGCTTTATCAACGGACTGGAAAACGGAGAGAGCCCGCCTTCGGTTGACGCCGGGGCGGGTTCTTTTGTGTCTGAGATTCTCGGGATTGATGGCGCGCGGGAACATGTCCGGCATGCCAGGCGCAATGGGAGCAAGCCTGGAGAAAGCAGGTGGTGAAGAGATTGCGCCTGCCTCGGAGCGGACAGACGACTGATATACCGTCTACATTCCGTAGGTGAGGGCAACATAGATCGCCGGGATAAGCGTCAGGCAGATCGCCATTCCCACGACAACGGCGATGGCCAAGCGCTCGGTTCGCCTGACAAGATCGACCATGTTGGCGTCCTCACTCAGACAGACGGGCGGGCCCGACGGGATTTCCGGGGCCTGAACATCATTGTCATTTGCGGGGCGATTGTCGTCGTGGATGCTCGGTCTCTGGGCTGATGTCACTGCTTGCCTCGCTCTCAGAATATCCGGCGGTCGAGCTGGATTCCGCGATGATGGATGATTGGCTGCGTTGCTCCGGCGCGAAACCCAACGTATCGGCAAGACATGGGTTGCCGCATACGACTTCAGTCTTGCCAATTCTTAGACCTAAGCCTTGCCCGGGAACGCAATGCAGCGGGAGCCGTTGGTGACCGGTGACAACTCAAAGAATAGGAGAGGAGAAAGTCATGGCTGACGGTCCAACTGTTGTTAATTCTGGAGGTGGTGGCGGCACTGCGGTCGCTATTGTTCTTGCGATAATCGCTATCGTTGTCCTGCTGATATTTACCGGTGTCATCAACATCGGTGGCGGCGGCGGGAAGGACATCAACGTGAAGGTTGAGGCGCCAAAGGTGGAAGCTCCGGCCACTTCAGCGCCCGCGAAGCCCGCGGCACCTGCCAATGGTGGCTGATTGGCTGCGGCAGAGGCCAGAATAATTCTGGCCTCTGAAAATGTTTCTTGGTTCACAAAAGGACTTGTCATGAAAAGATATCTTGTCGGCGCTGTCGCGGCCCTCGCGCTTATGGCTGGAATTGGTGCTTCCTTCGCGGGAGACGTCGTAATTCTCAAGCCTGAGCAGCAGACGGTCGTCCGCGAATACATCCATAAGCAAAAACTCGCATCAGTCAGCCTGCTCGGCGTCGAACTCAACGTCGGCTCCGCTCTCCCTGACACCGTCGAGCTTCATACAATCGACGTCCCCGACGTCAGATACAAATACACTGTTGTCGGCGATCATGCGGTTCTGGTTGACCCCGATACACGCAGGGTCGTGCAGATCATCGAGTGATGCCGGTAGTTCGTCCCTGGCCAACGGGGGCGGCCCGCCGTGCCGCAAAAATGGCGCGGCGGGCTTTCTATACGGAGCCACTTAATCCCTGTGAACATCGCCGAAACCTTCACCCGTCAGGCCTTGGCGTGGGTTAACCGCTCCAGCGCATCGACGATCAGGCCGCAGAATTTCGGATGGTCAAGTTTCATCGCCACGGTATGGCGGAAGTCGACCTGCTCGCTCGCAGTGCCGCCAAAATGGTGCATCCCGCCCATCTTCTCGAAATTGCACACCGTCATGCCCTTGGTCCACCGCCCGGCGATTTCGACGCGGATATCGGCCTTCTCGGTGGTGAAGACGGTCGGGTCGATCATGGCCGCGACGCAGCACGCGTCGTGGACGGCTGGATACTCGATCTGCAGGAGGCCGCCATGCGTGGTCGCTATGAACTCCCAGATATCCAGGATGAACTTGGCGATCGGGCCGCCGACGGCGCGCACCCTGTTTTGCAGGTCCGGAGTGGCCAGCGCCTGGTGCGTGAGGTCGAGGCCGACCATGGTGACATCCCAATCGGCGCGGAACACCACGTCGGCGGCCTCCGGGTCGCCATAGACATTGAACTCCGCCGCTGGCGTGATGTTGCCGCGCGTGTAGGCTCCGCCCATCGCGACGACGCCCTTCACCCGCCCGATGATGCGTGGGTCCTTGCGAATGGCGAGCGCGATGTTGGTGTAGGGACCGACCGGCACCAGCGTAATGGTTTTCGGCTCGTGTGCCATGACCGTGTCGATGATGAAGTCGACGGCATGCCGCTTGTCGAGTTCGAACGAGGCGGGCGGCAGGACGGGGCCGTCGAGCCCGGTATCGCCATGGATTTCGACGGCCAGCACCTGCTCGCCGATGAGCGGGCCGGGTGAGCCCTTCGCCACCGGCACCTTGATGCCGTAGGCCGTGCATACGGCCAGAGCATTGCGCGTGGTGTTCTCGACATTGTGGTTTCCCGAAACCGTTGTGATGCCGAGAAGGTCGATATTCGGGTTTCCCGCCGCAAGCAGGATGGCGATGGCGTCGTCGTGCCCAGGATCGCAGTCCAGGATGATTTTTTCCATGATTTCGTCTCCCTTGTCGGCGGAGCCTGTGGCTGCCCCGTGCCAATAGTCGGCCCGCGCCTACTTGTCCTCGACAATGCGCAGATAAGCCGCCGTCACGAACAGGACGATCAACCCGAACAGTATCCGCCTCGCTCCCTCCGGCATCTGCAAAATCGTCAGCAGCGTCGTCAGCACCGTGAGGATCAGCGCGCCGATGATGGTGCCGGTGTAGCCGCCGCGACCGCCGAAGATGGAAGTGCCGCCGATGACGGCGGCGGCGACCGATGGCAGCACCAGCGGTTCGGCGAGCGACAGCGATGGCGCCTTGATCAGGCCGATGTAGAGCAAGCCGGTGATGCCGGCGAGCACGCTGGAGGTGACGTAGAGCGCCGTGATGACCTGCCAGTATTGCACGCCCGACAGGCGCGTCGCGCGCTCATTATCGCCGACGGCGTAGAGCAGGCGGCCGAAGCCGGTGCGGGCGAGCGTGAAGACGATGAGAGCCGCCAACGGAACGAACAGCAGCAGCGCGTTGGGGAAGGCAAAGCCGAGTACGGGGGTGACGCCGGTACCCAGCCAGGCGAGAAAGTCGGGGATCTTGGCACCGGACGCGATCACCGTGCGCTGGTAGACCTGCAGGCAGCCGGTGCCGATCAGGCTGGTGCCCAGCGTCATGATCAGCGGATGGACGCGGAAGACACCGACGCCGATGCCATTGACGAGGCCGATCAGCACCGCCGGCATCATCGCCAAGAGGAAGGCCACAGCCGGGTCCTGGCTGACGATCTGCGTTGCCATGATGAAGGCGCTCATCGTCGCCACCGTGCCGACCGAAAGGTCGATGCCGCCGGTCAGCATGGTCATGGTCTGGCAGCCGGCGAGGATCGCCAGCGGAATGGCGAATTTGATGGTGTTGGCGATCCAGCGCTCGTTGACGATGCCGGGGCGCAGGATCTGCAGGATCACCACCAGGATGACCAGCAGGATGATCAGCGGGATGAGGGGCCGGTCGGCCATGAAGCGTTTTATGCGGCGGCCGAAGGGGACCGGCCCGGGCGTGATCGCGGTGGTGCTCATGGGTTGGCTCCTGCTCGCGAGGAGGTGGGCTTGGTGGTGGCGTTCTGGAAGGATGGTGCTCTACGGCGCCGTACAGCGCTGCGGGTGAATTTCATGATTGCCGCCCTCGCATCGTGATGAAGGCGCCGAACATCACCACGGCGACCATGATCAAGCCTTCGATGATGGCGGTGACGTTGGGGTCGATGGCGAGCAAGGTGAGATCCGTGCGCACCAGCCGCAGCACGAAGACGGCGACGATGGGGCCGAGCAGGCCGCCCTTGCCGCCGCCGAGCGCCACGCCGCCCAGCACGACCGCGGCGACGCTGGCCAGGAGATAGGGGCCGGGGATCGGCGCGCCGATGCCTGTGCTCATGGTCAGCGCCAACCCGCCCATGGCCGCGAACAGGCCTGACAGCGCGTAGGCGATGACCCTGGTGCGGGCGACAGGCACGCCGCTGCGGAACGCCGCCAGTTCGCTGGAGCCGATGGCGTAGATGGAAAGGCCGAGGCGCGACCGTCGAAGCGGTATCCAGACGATGCAGAGGCAGACGATCAGCACCAGCAGCGCCTTGGGCAGCCACGCGTCGACGGCGTCGGGCAGGCCCGGGATCGGCACGGTGCCCGAGATCAGCGCCTTCAGCCATTCGGCCGCCGCGCCGCCCGGGGCGCCGAGCACCAGAAGGGCCGCGCCTTGCAGCACGAACAGCATGGCGAGCGTGACGACGATGTCCGGCACGCGGGTGACGACGATGAGCATGCCGTTGAGCGCGCCGAGCACGAACCCCATGGCGAGCACGAAAGGCACCACGAACAGCGCGTATTCCTCGTTCGCGCCCGCCATCATCGAGGCGGCGGTGACGCTGGTCAACGCCATCATAGCGGCGACCGAGAGGTCGATGCCGCCGGCGATGACGACGACCGTCTGCGCGGCGACGGCAAAGGCGTAGGGCAGTACGGCCCGCGCCAGCGAGCCGAAATCGCCGCTGCCATACGCCGGCTGGATGATTTTGGTGGCGATGAACAGGATGACGAGAAGGGCGAACAGGCCTGTTACCCAGCCTTGCCGGCGCAGGAAATGGCTCATGGCGTTGCCTCCGGCGCATCGGAAGCATTCGCCGTGGGTGCGGCCAAAATACCGATATCCGCCTTGACGCCGCGCGGCAGGCCGTAGGCGGCGCGCATCAGCGTCGGCTCGTCGGCCTCCTCGACAGGGAAAATATCGACCAGGCGGCCGCCGAAGATGACGATGACGCGGTCGCAGACGCGCTGCACTTCTTCCAGTTCCGAGGTGTAGAACAGAACCGACTTGCCGTTGCCGGCGAGCTCGCGCAGCAGACGATAGATCTCCTGCTTGGTGCCCACATCGATGCCGCGCGTCGGGTCGAAACACAGGATGGTGCGCGCGTCGGCCGCGATCCAGCGGGCTATGGTGACCTTTTGCTGGTTGCCGCCGGACAGGCGCTGCACCTCGCCTTGCGCGCGGGTGTCGATCTGCAGGCGCTGGATGGCGCTCGCCACGGTGGCGCGCTCCTTGCGCATACGAATAGGCCCCCAGTTGCGAAGGGCGGCACTGAAGGGGAGCGCAATGTTCTCCCGCACCGAGCGCTGCATGGCGAGCGCCTCGGAACGGTCGCCCGGCACATAGGCGATCCCCGATCGGATGGCGTCGATCGGGTGGGCGAATTTCACTGGGCTGCCGTCGACCTCGATCGTGCCGCCCGATGGTTTGATCGAGCCGGCAAGGGCGGCGAACAGTTCGTCCTGGCCTTGGCCTTCCAGCGCCACGACGCCGGCCACCTCGCCATCGCGGAGATCGAAGGAGACGTCGCTGAGCTTGGTCCCGACGCGCAGGTTTCGCACGGCGATGCGCGGGCGGGCAGGGGGGCGGGCCTCTTCGCTGGCGCCGCGGGCGGCGACATGGGTCTTGACGATGCGAGTGCCGAGCATCAGCTCGACGATCTTTTCCTCGACGCCCGGCACGATGTCGACGACCCCGACGGTCGCGCCGTCGCGCAGCACCGTGGCGCGGTCGCAAAGGGCCGAGATTTCGACGAAGCGGTGGGAGATGAAGATCACGGCGCGGCCGGCGTCGCCCTGGCGGCGCACCACTTCCAGCACCTTTTCGGCAAGGTTGGCGGGGAGTGCGGCCGTCATCTCGTCGAGCAGCAGCACGTCGGGCTCGACGGCCAGCGCGCGCGCCAGGTCGAGCACACGCAGGATGGCGAGGGGAATGTCGCGCGCGGTGTCGCGCAGGTCGAGGTCAGGTATGCCGAGTTCGCGTACCCAGGCGCGGAACGGCTCGACCGGCGTGCCGGTCAGCCGCAGATTGGACAGCACATCGAGATCGGGGATCAGCGACGGCTCCTGGTAGACAGGCAGCAGCCCGGCCCGGCGCGCGGCGGCCGGCGAGCGTATGTCGCGCGCCTCGCCACGGATCAGGATGCGCCCGGCATTGGCTGATATCGCGCCGGTCAGGATCTTCACCAGCGTCGACTTGCCGGCGCCGTTGGCACCCATCAGCGCGTGCACCTCGCCCGGCAGCACGGAGAGCGACGCGTCGCGGAGAGCCGCGACCGCGCCGTAGTTCTTGGCGACGCCTGACGCGTCGAGGAGGGGGGCGGTGGTCAAATGATTTGGGTCTCGATTTATGTGCCTAATAACCGCGAATGTCAGCGCCGCCCCTCACCTGCCTGCCGGCATCCTCTCCCCGTATAGAGACGGGGAGAGGGGGCTTGCCTCCGGCGTTGCGGCCAGCTTCTCTCGCCCCGTTTTACGGGGAGAGATGTCCGGCAGGACAGTGAGGGGCGGCGCCGACCATGGTCAGCAAAGCCGCTGCTTACTCGCCCGGGCCCTTGCAGGCCACGATCTGGTCCTTGGTATACGTCGTCCAGTCGGGGATCATGATCGAGACCGGCCATTCGGGGCTCAGCGACGGGTCGGCGGCGGCTTTCAGCTTGGCCTTGCCTTCCTCGGTGGCATTCTCCCACAGCTGCGGGTCGACCAGCACGGTCTGCTGTGCCGGCTTCTTGCCGTCGAGGATCTGCAGCGCCAGCGTCACGCCGGCACCGCCGATCGAGCCGGGGTTGGTGACGGCGGCACCCACGAGGCCCTTGACCGAGCTCAGCTGGCCGACGAAGCCGGCATTGTCGGCGCCGACCACGGGCACCAGCGGCGCCTGCGATTCGACCAGCGCGTCGACGATCACGTTATCGATGCCCGACGTCCACACGCCGTTGAACGGCGTGCCGGTGGCCAGGAAAGACAGCATCTGCTGCTTGGCCTGATCCTGCTGCCAGCCGGTGAAGACCTCCTGCGCCACCTTCACGTCGGGGAATTCGGCCAGTGCCTTCTTGAAGCCTTTGTCGCGATCGCTATCGGCCGAAGCGCCTGCCGCGCCGCGCATGTAAAACACCTCGCCCTTGCCGCCCATCTGCTGGAACAGCCATTTGGCGCCGAGATACGCATACTGCTCCTGATTGTTGGAAATGATGTAGGCCGACGGCTCGGTGACCGCCTGGTCGACGGCGACGACGACGATGCCGGCCTTGGTGGCTTCTTCCAGGCCGGCCTTGATGCCGGCAGGGTCGGCGGGGTTGACGACGATGGCGTCGACCTTGGCACTGATCAGGTTGCGGATGTCTTCCAGCTGGCCGGCGGCATCGGTGTTGCGGTGGGCGATGTTGAGCTTGGTCACTTCGCCGGAGGCGAGCGCCTGCGCCTTCATGGCGCAAACCATTTCCTCGCGCCAGCCATTGCCCTGCACGGTGTTGGAAATGCCGATCGTGTATTTGCCGGCAGCGGACGACACGCCCACCGAGGCCAGCAGCGCCGCGCTGGCAAGCAGCGGGACCATGGTCAGATAGTTCTTCATTTCAGTCTTCCTCCACATTGTTTTTCAGTTCAGTTTTAACCTGTTAGGCCGCGCCACTCACAATCAGAGTCAAGTGGCTCGCTTTGCCGTTACTTGACGAAAGGACGCAGCACGTCGCGGGCGAGCAGAAAACCCCGCTTCACCTGCTCGTCGCTGCCTTCAAATCGCCTGTCCTCGTGCTCGATGATGACCGATCCGTCATAACCGGCGCGGTAGAGGCCCGAGAAGAAGCCGCTCCAGTCGACATCGCCGAGCCCCGGCATGCGCGGCACCTGCCAGCCTATGCCCGCCGATAGAATTCCGCGCTCGTACAAACCATCATGATCAATCATCAGGTCCTTGGCGTGGACATGCAGCATATAGGGGCCGAATTCCCGGATGAAGCGGGCCTGGTCGATCATCTGCCAGACCAGATGCGAGGGGTCGAAATTCATGCCGACATCGCCGCCCCAGGCTTCGAGAATGCGACGCCAGACCTGCGGCGAATAGGCGATGTTGTGCCCGCCCGGCCATTCATCATGGCTGAAGATCATTGGGCAGTTTTCGAAGGCGAGTTTTACCCCGTGGCCGCGCGCATGGGCAACGATTTCCGGCCAGACTTTCAGCGCGTCCTGCCAGTTGACGTCGACTGTCTTGGAGGCATCGCCGCCGCAGAAGGTGTTGACCAGGGGAACGCCCATGTTGGCGGCCAGGACGATGACCTTCTTCAGGTGGCCGATGACCGCCTCGCGATGGGCGGTATCCGGGTGCAGCGGGTTGGGGTAATAACCGAGACCGGAGACCGTGAGGTTCTTTTCCGCCAGCGATGCAACGATTTCTTTCGCCCGCGAGGCCGAAGTGCCATCGACATCGATATGGCTGGTGCCGGCATAGCGGCGGGTCGCGCCGGAGGTTTTCGGCCAGCAGGCGATTTCCAGTGCCTCGAAGCCGACAGAGCTTGCCCAGCCGGCGACCTCGCCAAGCAGCGTGTCCGCGAACGGTGCGGTGAGCAGTCCAAGTTTCATCATGCCTCCCCTGGCCGCGAACCCGCGATCGATTCCTATAATGCCGATTGTTTGGATCGCTTCAACCTCGCGACCTCATCTTGTTCGAGACTGTGACGGACTGCCGCCATCGGATCGCCCGAAAGCAGTTCGCCAAGCGCTGACGTGACGGCCTGCCGGAACGTCTCGTCCGCGGCAAGGCCCGGGTCGAATATCGTGTCGATGGCCAGGATGGCGGAAGCCAGCGCCCGCGCATCGTGGCCGGTTTCGTCCGCAATCGCGGCGACCTTGCCGGCATAGGGATCCGACACCGGCCAGCGCTTGCCGAAGCGCGCCGAGGCCAGGATCAGATAAGCCATCCAGCCGGCGACCGGCACCGACAGCAGGCCGATGCTGGCCCCCAGGTTCAGGCGGTCGCGGATCGGGTTGAGCAGGCGCTGCACGATTTTTTGCGAGCCATCGGTGGCGATCTGGTGGTTGCGATGGTGGATCGCGGTGTTCTTCAACCGGCCAAGGCTCTGCTCGACATAAGCAGATGGATTCATGCCAGCCACCGGCATCAGTGTCGGCAGGGTTTGCTCGACCAGCATGCGCCTGACGAAGACCGAAAGCAGCGGGTCGGCGATGGCATCCGACGTGTGTTCGAGGCCGGCCAGTACGCCGAGCGTGGCGAGTGTCGTCTGGGCGCCGTTGAGCACCCGCATCTTGAGATGCTCGAACGGGGTGACGTCGTCGACAAAGGTCGCGCCGGCCAGGTCCCAGCGCGGCATGCGGCCGGCGAACTTTTTCTCGATCACCCATTGCCGGAAGGGTTCGCCGACAGCGACGGCGGCGTCGCGATAGCCGAACCGTCGCTCGACGCCGTCGAGATCGTCCTGTGTCACCGCCGGAGCGATGCGGTCGACCATGGCCGAGGGGAAGGCGGCATTGGCCGCGATCCAGTCGGCCAGGCCATTGCCGCGCCGTTCGGCAAAGCTCCGCACGACATTTTCCAGGATGACGCCGTTGGTCGGAATGTTGTCGCAGGAGAGCAGCGTCAGCTTCCGGCCATGCGTGGCCCTGCGTTGCTCCAGCGCCCGCGTGAGGATGCCGGGCACGCTGCGGGGCGCTTCCGGGTTGGCGAGGTCGTGGACGATGTCGGGATGATCGAGGTCGAGCGCGCCAGTCGAGGGCACATGGCAATAGCCTTTTTCGGTCACCGTCATCGTCACCAGTTCGATGTCGGCGGAGACGAGCACCTCGAGCGCCGGTGCGGCGCTGTCCTGGCTGTCGACCACCTTCACGATGCTGCCGATGACGCGTGCCTCGACATCATCGTTCTCGCGGATCAGCCTTGTGTAGAGGCCGTCTTGCCGGCCAAGCGTCTCGGCCAGGGCGGGCGGGCGAATGTTGATGCCGACGATGCCCCAGCGGTCGAACCGTCGCGAAAGCAGGTCGTCGGTGTATTCGGCTTGGTGACAGCGATGGAAGGCGCCGACGCCCAGATGCGCCATGCCTGGTGAGAGCACCGCGCGGTCGTATGACGGCTTTTGCACGGCCGCGGGGAGCCGCTCCAGCAGTCTGGGCCCGAGCCTTTCGATGGCGTTCACCGGTTCGCCCCGATCACCGACTGTTCCTGGTCGATCACCGCGCCGGTCATCGGCCCGGCCGCGTCGGAAAGCAGGAACACGGCGAGATTGGCGATATCGTCTGGCTTGAGCAGCCGACCGAAGGGCTGCGCGGCATTGGCGGCGTCGAGCCATCCCGGGCCATTACCCAGCGTCTGCGCCTGCATGATGCGTTCGGCCGGCGTGTCGGTCCAGCCGACATTGATGCCGTTGACGCGGATGCGGTCGAAGCGGTGGGCGTTGGCGGCGTTCTTGGTCAGCGTCGCCAGCGCGCCCTTGGTGGCGGAATAGACGGCGAGTTCCGGCGAGCCGCAATGGGCGTTTATCGAGAGGATGTTGACGATCGCGCCGCCCTGGCCACGCTTCTTCATGTCGGCGATCGCGGCCTGCATCAGGAAGAAGGGCGCACGGGCGTTGACGGCAAACAGCGCCGACCAGTCGTCCGGCGTGGCGTCGAGGAAGGAGGCGCGGTCGGTCAGGCCGGCGGCGTTGACCAAGCCGTCGATGCGGCCGAAGCGGTCGATGCAGGCCTGCGCCAAGAGGGCGGGAGTTTCCGGGTCTCCAAGGTCGGCGGCGACGAAGAGCGTCGGCGTACCGATGGCCGACAGTTCCGCAGCCACGGCCTCGCCGCGCTTGCTGTCGCGCCCGGTGATCAGCAGGCCGGCAGCGCCGGAGCGTGCCAGCGTCCCGGCGATGGCACGGCCGATGCCTTGCGTCGACCCGGTGACCAGCGCCACCTTGCCTTCGAGCCTGATCTCCATTCCTCCTCCCGGAACAAAGTTTCTATTTCCTGAAATATGGAATGCCAATTCCCGATAGTCAATTGTACCAGCGGCGCCTCATGTGCCGCGGCGCGCCGCGACGCCTTGGACCAGCGCCATGCCCACCGCCAGCGACGCCGCCAGCGAGCGGAAGCCGGCGAAGTCCGACTCCACCACTTCCAGCCAGCTGTCCGACAGCCGGATCAGCGGCGAGAAGGTGCTGTCGGTAATGGTGACGATGCGCGCCTTGCGCTCATGCGCGACGGCCACCAGGTCCGGCGTGATCGAATTGTAGGGGCTGAAGGACACCGCCAGCACCGCATCCTGCCTGCCGATGCAGCCGACCTGATCGAGCGCGGTCGAGCCGACATTGTCGACCAGCACATTGCGCACGCCTTGCTGCGAAAGCGTCAGCGACAGATAGGTGGTGACGGGGAAGGCGCGCTTGGAGCCGATGACGTAGATCAGGTCCGCCTTGGCCAGCGTCGCCACCATCTTCTCGAAGCTTTCGATATCGAAGCCGCTTTCGATGCGGCCGAGCGAGGCCTGCGAGGCGCCAACCATGCCGCGCAGGAAATGCGTGGCGGCATTGGGCTCGGCCTCGGCGCGCTGCTCGCCGCGGCCTTCCGGCCACGATCCCTTGACGTGGTCCTTGAACAGGCCCTGGAAATCGGAAAAGCCGGAATAGCCGAAGATCTGGGCGAAGCGCACCAGCGTCGAGGGCTGCACGCCGGCCTGTGCCGCCACTTGGGCAATGGTGCCGAGCGCCACCTCGCTCGGGTGCTGCCACAGGAAGATCGCCACCTGGCGCAGGCGCTTGGGAAAATGCACGGTGCCGGAAGACAGCACCGCGCGCAGCTCCTCATAGGTTCGCGGCTGTATATAGCCGAGTGCCGCCAGCGAACGGCCGCGTTTGCGCGTCGCTGCCTCGTCGGCACTGGATCGTCCGGATGGTTTTCTCGCCCCGCTCATGAATTCAGGCTAGCGCGATACGATCGTTTTACAATATGGAAATTGGAAATGGTGTTCGATGGGCATGGGGCGGGCTCGGTGATTTCGTCATCCCAGGGCGAAGCAGCCGCGCAGATCCTGGGGTCTGCGCCGCGTCGCTCCACTCCTTGCTACGCCCTGGGATGACGACCCCGCTAGTGATCAGCCCCGAGGAGAAAACATGGTCTATGCAACATCGGATGGATCGACGCGCCAGCGTCTGCGCGTCGGCATGGTCGGCGGCGGCCGCAATGCCTTCATCGGCGCCGTGCATCGGCTGGCCATGCGCCTCGACGACCAGATCGCGCTGGTTGCCGGCGCGCTGTCGTCCGACCCGGACAATGCCGCCGCCTCGGCCGCCGAGATCGGCATCGCGCCGGAGCGCAGCTATGCCGATTACCGCGCCATGGCCAAAGCGGAGGCCGCGCGGCCGGATGGCATCGAGGCGGTCGTCATCGTCACGCCCAACCATCTGCACGCGCCGATCGCCACCGCCTTCCTCGAGGCCGGCATCGACGTGATCTGCGACAAGCCGCTGTCGACGACGCTGGCCGACGCCGAGGCACTGGTTGCACTCGCGAGGGCGAAAAACCGCCGCTTCGTCGTCACGCTCAACAACACCGGCTACGCCATGGTGCGCCAGGCGCGCGAGATGGTGATGGCGGGCGAGCTTGGCCGGGTCGTGTCTGTGCATGGCGCCTACATCCAGGACTGGCTGACCAAGCCGATCGATGCCGACGGCCAGAAGCAGGCGGAATGGCGCACCGATCCGGCGAGGGCAGGGCAGTCGGCGGTGCTGGCCGATATCGGCGTGCATGCCTTCAACCTGGCAGGCTTCATTTCGGGCCGCGAGGCCGAGACGGTGTCGGCCGATCTGTTCACCGCGGTGCCCGGACGCCGGCTCGACGACAATGCCCATGTGCTGGTGCGCTGGACTGATGGGGCACGCGGCACGATCCTGGCCAGCCAGACATCGCCCGGCCACTACAACGACCTCTCCGTGCGCATCTATGGCGACAGGGCCGGGCTCGAATGGTCGGGCGGCCGGCCGGAGGAACTGCGCTTTTCCAGATATGGCGAGGAAACCCGCACGCTGGTGCGCGGCGGCCATGGTTCGACGGAGGAATCCCGCCGCGTGTCGCGCATGCCGGCGGCGCATCCCGAAGGCTATATCGAGGCCTTCGCCAATTTCTACCGCGACGCCGCCGACATCATCCGAGCCCACCGCTCGGGCGGCGCGGTGGATCCCGCCCGCGCGGCGCGGGTGCCAGACGTGATCGACGGCGCGCGCGGCGTGAAGTTCGTCGCCGCCGCGGTGGAGTCGAACGCGGCGGGCGGGGCGTGGACGGCGGCAAGGTTTGCGGGATGAACAGCCGATCTTCCCCTTGGGGGGAGATCGGCGGCTTTTGCCGTCGGCAATTATTCGATATCCAACTGTTCTGCCAAATCCGACAGCATCGGGCGCTGACCCTGCAGAATCTTCACCCCGGCTTCGGCCAAGGTGAACCAGTCGGCCCTGTCGACCTCCGGGAAGTCCTTCATCGATCCAGATCGCGGCGGCCATTCCATGGTGAAGGTGTTGCTCTTGACAGCGGCCACATCGATGTCGGCCTCGACGGACCAGGCCATGACGATCTTGCCGCCCGGCTGCCTGTAGTCGCCGAGGCGCGCGAAAGGGCCTTCGACTTTCATGCCGAGCTCTTCCTCGGTCTCGCGTCGTGCCGCCGCCAATTCGTCCTCATCCTCGTCGACGAGGCCCTTCGGGATCGACCAGGCGCCATCGTCCTTCTTTGCCCAGAAGGGGCCGCCCGGATGAACCAGCAGCACCCTGATACCGTCATCGCTCCGGCGATAGATCAGCAGACCCGCGCTGCGTTTTGCCATGTTTGCATGTCCGTTTGCGGCACCGGTGCGAAGCCGGCCGATTCTGAGCGATCATGGCTGCCGATCTTGCACCTGGAAATTGCGACGCTATGTCAGATGCATCCGCATTGCACCTCATACGCGAGTCCGGCAAACTGATAGCATCGTTTCTGGGGCGGCGTCGAAAATCAGGTGAGGCGTCCGAATGCAGCTGGGTCTGATCGGCTACTACAGCGACTTCGTGGTCTATCCCCTGGTGATCGCGATATTGGGGGTGGCCGGACTGATCGAGGCCGGAGAAGAAAGCGCGCCGGACTGGGTCGGCACGATGCTGATCTGCCTTGGCCTGTGGACGCTGATCGAATATGTGCTGCACCGTTTCGTGCTGCACCACGTCCCCTGGATCCGAGACCTGCACGACCGTCACCATGTCGAGGAGCGCAGTCCGGTGGGCACGCCCACCTGGCTCAGCCTGGGCGTGCATGCGCTGGTGGCGTTCCTGCCCGTCTGGATGGTCTCCGACTTCGCGACCGCCAGCGCGGTGAGTTGCGGGTTGATGCTGGGCTATCTCTGGTACATCAGCGTCCACCACATGATCCATCACTGGCATCCGCCCCATCCGAGCTATCTCTACACGCTCAAGCGCCGCCACGCGGTGCACCACCATATCGACGACAACGCCAATTTCGGCGTGACCTCGATATTCTGGGACCGGATTTTCGGCACCGCTAGGCTTTGACAGGGGAACCTTTCGACCAGGCGACCAACTTCATTCGTGGTCTGCCGGGTGAACGCCCAGCCTGAAATCCATATCAGGCCGAGCGATCTGGCCAGAATAGCCAGATGAGCGCGGCGGCCATCAAAACCCAAAGTCCGACAATGAATGCGAGACCGCCGCGGCTGGTCGGCCTCGATCGGCGAATGGCCTCCGCGCGAAACTCCGCCATCAGATCGGCGGGGATCAACTTCACCGCGAGCAGGATGCCAAGCGGTACGATGATCAGATCGTCCAGATATCCGAGTACGGGAATGAAATCGGGTATCAGATCGATGGGACTGAGCGCGTAGGCGGCGACGATGCCGGCGGCAAGTTTGGCGTACCAGGGAACGCGAGGATCGCGGGCGGCCAGCCATAGGGCCATCACATCGCGCTTGATGGCTCTCGCCCATTGCTTTGCCTTGTCGAGGACAGTCACCCGGCAACTCTCTTTAGAAGGCCCCGAACATCGGGCGCCTCCGCTCTTTCCCTCGATCATTGCAGCGATGTCGACGATCCGCAAACTGACTCCGCCGCCCAACGGGCGTGCCGTGAAGAAGACCTATTGAAAGCCGGCGCTGGTGACGACCACCGCGCCGCCTGGTTCGGGACGTCGATCCGCAAAGCGTGAGCGACGGGGAGGGCTCCTCCGCTCACAATTCCTTCTCCGCTAGTTCCTGAATGCGTCGGGCAGCGAGCGGGCCGCTTCCAGGGCCACCGTACCGTAGCCGACCGCCTGTTTGCCGAAACGCTGACGGATCTTGTCGATAAGGCGGCCGAGGAGGCCTGGCCGGCGATTCATCGCCTCCCGGTTGGCCGCCTGTTTCTCCAGGTACCCCGCCAGCGCCAGGTCGTGGCGCTGCGGCGCGACCCGGTCCGGAGACCGCGACGTAAGCCAGGGATCGCCGTAGAACAGGAGCGGCCAGTCTGTTGGGTGCGGGAGCAACATGGTATTCTCCATGACAGTTGTCAGCAGCACCGTGCGTCACACCCGTCGGAATCGCGTTCGCGCCAGCGTGACGAAATCGTGAAAAGCGTCGCGCGACGCAGAAAGCCGGTTGAATTGGTATCGGCACCGGTAAAGGATTGCCGCTGAAGCTGTGGTGGATCCGATGGCGCGCCTCTCACTGTTGGGTGGGTTCGATTTCGCTGGCGGTGCCGTGGCCCCGTCCTTCACCCGCAAGGCGCGCGCCATGGTCGCCTATCTTGCGATCCATTCGGGGCATTCCCTCTCGCGCGAAAAGCTTGCCGCCCTGCTATGGGGCGACACCGGCGAGCCGCAGGCACGCATGAACCTTCGGCAGGCTCTTTCTGTCGTGAGGAAGGCTATGCCCTCGGCCCATGGCGTTCGCTTCCTGACCGATGGCGACGGCATCATGCTGGCGCTGGATGATCTTGATTTCGACGTCGCCCGGTTCGAGGTGCTGGCCGCCGAGGCGGCACCCGAGCAGCTTGAGCAGGCCATCAGCCTCTATCGAGGCGATCTCCTCGATGGCTTCAGCCTGAAGGAGGAACCCTTCGAGGACTGGCTGCGGATCGAACGCGCACGGCTGCGGGCCACGGCCGTCTTGGTGCTGGAAAAGCTCGTCGCGCATTACTTCGCGCAGAACGATCTGGCGTCCTGCGTGCAGGCGGCGACACGCTTGCTAGCCTGGGAGCCGCTGCGTGAAGACATCCACCGGGCCTTGATGCGGGCCTGTGCGGCCCAGGGCCGCATCAATTTGGCGCTGAAACAATATGAGCTCTGCCGCGACTCCTTGCAGCGCCAGCTACGTGTTCAGCCGGACCCGGAAACGAGGCAGCTCTATGAACAGCTTCGCGCCCGACGCACGGCGTCGGCTGCTCCAGCACCCGCCGGGCCGGTTGCGCCCGGTGCTCAGGCTACATCGCCGCCGACCCACTATGTCAAATCGGCTGGCAGCAACATCGCGTATCAGGTAACGGGCAACGGCCCCGTAGACCTCATTTATGTGCCAGGCTGGGTTTCCAATCTCGACCTTGCCTGGGCATCGCCCAGGCTGGCGCATGTCCTGCACCGTCTCGGCTCTTTTTGCCGGCTGATCCGGATGGACAAGCGCGGCACCGGACTGTCGGATCGCAATGTCGGCCTGCCGACGCTCGAAGAGCGTATGGAAGACGTGCGCGCGGTCCTGGACGCGGTCGGTTCGAAGCGTACCGTCCTGTTCGGCAGCTCCGAGGGCGGCAGCATGTGCATGCTGTTTGCCGCGACCTATCCCGAACGCACGGCCGCCCTCATCTTGAACGGGACCTATGCCCGAGGTGTATGGGCGCCGGACTACCCCTGGGCCAAAACCAAGGCGCAGGTGGAAAGAGAACTCGTCGCCATCGAGCGCGAATGGGGAGAGCCGGCCGACCTCAGCAATGCCGCGCCCAGCCTGATGAACGATGCATTCGAGCGCGAATGGTTCGCGGCCTTCCTGCGCAATTCAGCTTCGCCCGCCGATGCGATCTCGCTGTGGTACTGGAGCACCGAAATCGACGTTCGGGAGATACTGGGAGCCATCCACGTTCCAACGCTAATCGTTCAGAGAACGGGCGATCGCTGGGTCAAGGCCGAGGAGGGGCGCTACCTGGCGAAACACATACCGAGCGCGAGCTACATCGAGCTCGCGGGCAACGACCATGTCATCTGGGGGGAAGGCTCCGATCGCCTGATCGATGAGATCCAGTCCTTTGTCAGCGGCACCTTGCCGGCGGCACCCGGCGAGCGTGTGCTGGTCACCATTCTCTGCGTGGACATCACCTCGCCATCTGCGTCCCCCGATGGCCAGGATTTGAGGCGGGGATATGTCGACGCGATCTGCGATCAAGTCCAACTGGCCCAGGGCAGGGAGATACGGCGCAACGCGAATGGCCTCCTCGCTGCCTTCCAGCGTCCGACGCGGGCGATCCAATGCGCCATGGCGATCCGCGACGGTTTGAAGCCATCTGGCCTCGGCGTCCGTGCCGCGGTGCATATTGGCGAGTGCGAAAAGCAAGACGGTGATTTAACCGGCACCGCCATCGACCAAGCAGTGCTGATGCTCGACCAAGCCTTGCCGGGCGAGATCGTTACGTCGCGCACAATCCACGATCTCGTGCCGGGCTCCGGCCTTGTGTTTACAGAGCGCGGCGGGACGGAAACAGGCGCCGTGCCGGGAGGCGGGCAACTCTATGGGGTCGGTGCAGCGTCGGCCCGACAGTAGCGAAGCGCCATGGTGTCGGTTGGCGCGCCGTCGGGGACAGTCCCTTTTCCACTCAAAGCTCCTTTTCCGCCAGCTCCCTGAATGCGTCGGGCACCGAGCGGGCCGCCTCCAGCGCCACCGTACCGTAGCCGACCGCCTGTTTGCCGAAACGCTGGCGGATCTTGTCGATGGCGCGGTCGGCGCCGAAGCGCGCGAGGCCTTTTTGGCTACCCGGGCGGCGCTTCTCGTCGGCGAGGCCGAGCGGCAGGTCGAGCTGCAGTTCGGCGCTCTCCTCCAGATGCGAGACCGAGATCGCCAGCAGCGAGATCGTTTTCTCCCGGGGATGCTCGGCGAGCACGCCGCGCACCAAATCCCCTGCGATCTCGGCCAGCATGGCGGTCGCCGAGATCGGCTGTTCCAGCGTGATCGAGCGCGTGACGGCGCTGAGATCGGCAAAGCGCACGCGCACGGTTACCGTGCGGCCGGGACGGTTCTTGGCGCGCAGCCGGCTGGCGACGCGATCGGCCAGATGCAGCAGTGTGGGCACGATCACTCGCGCCACGGCCGGCTTTTGCCCGAGCGCCGATTGCGCGCCGGCCGAGTGCGCCCGGCGCTTCGTCTCCAGCTTGCGCGGATCGCGGTTCCACGACAGCGCCGTGAGCTTTTCGCCGGCCGCGGGGCCTAGCAGCCGGGTCAGGGCGCCGCTGTGGGTCCGGGCCAGCTCGCCGATGGTCTCGACGCCGATCTCGGCCAAGCGCGCCCTGGTTGCCGGGCCGACGCCCCACATCAGCGAGACCGGCAAATCGTGCAGAAAGGCAAGCTCGGTGCCGGGCTCGACCACCACCAGCCCGTCTGGCTTGGCGACTTGCGAGGCGATCTTGGCCAGATGCTTGGTGCGAGCCACGCCGATCGAGATCGGCAGGCCGAGTTCGGCCCGCACACGGCCGCGGATCGCCGTCGCGATTTCCCGCGGGGAGCCGAACAGATGCGTGCAGCCGGCGACATCAGCGAAGGCCTCGTCGATGGAGATGCGTTCGACCACCGGCGTGAAATCGTCGAGCACCTTGATCGCCGCGTCGCCCAGCCGCTGGTAGTGGCTGAAATTGCCGCCGACGAAGATCAATTGCGGGCAAAGCTCGCGCGCTTTGCGTCCAGGCATGCCGCCGCGCACGCCAAAGGCGCGCGCTTCGTAAGAGGCGGCGAGCACCACGCCGCCGCCAACCGCGATCGGCTTGCCGCGCAGCGACGGGTCGAGCAGTTGCTCGACCGAGGCATAGAAGGCGTCGAGATCGGCATGCAGGATGGTGGCCGTTGTTTCCATCCTGTTCCGCTCATCCGCGATTGCTGATAGACAGGAACCTATAGTGAACAAACAGAGATCATTGTCAATTGGGTCCTTGGTGCATCGGTGTCCTTTGGGCGTAACCGAGGCGCGTAAAGTGCCTCCTTTTCCCACAGGGCGGAAGGAGGCAGCGCCACTTCCTAGACAACATGCTCCGCCCGCAGTGCCGCCTTCATCCGTTCCAGCGCCGGCTCGCCGCCGGCCGCCAGTTCGTCGGCGATGCGGGCGAGCTTGTCGTCGGATTTGCGGTGCCTGCTGCCCCAGGCGCCGAGCGTGGCCAGCACCGGCAGGAGATCGATGCCGGCTTCGGTCAGCCGGTAGATCGCCTTCAGCCCGTGGCTAGGGTCGTCGCTGCGGGTGAGGATGCCTTCGTCCTGCAGCGTCTGCAGCCGCTCGGCCAATGTGCGCGAGGAGATGCCTTCATCGGATTGCAGGAACTCGCGAAAATGCTTTTTGCCGGCGAAGACCAGGTCGCGGATGATGAGCAGCGTCCAGCGGTCGCCGAGCAATTCCAGCGACAGGCTGATCGGGCAGCCGGATCTTTCACGCGTCGACATCTCTACGGTTCCATTTTTAAATCACTTTACTATTGACATCGTTCTTTCCATCAGTCAAATGCTTCCAAAAGTAAATCGTTGGGCCGCAACTTGGCCAGCAGGAGGACGTCATGAGTCAGGCCGTCGGGAAAATCAGCTCACCAAGAACCGTCGTGGTCATCGGGGCCACCAACGAGGTTGGCAAGGCGGTCGCTCAGGTCCTGACCGGGCAGGGGCATATTGTGCGCGGCGTGGCGCGCAGCCTGGGTGTCGCGCTTGACGATAGCGACGCGCTCGCCTCCGCCTTTTCCGGTGCCGACAGCGCCTATGTAATGATTCCGTTCGACGTCACGGCGCCAGATCTTCATGGCTTCGAGGATGAAGTCGGCGCGCGGCTGGCGGCGGCGATCGCGAAGTCAGGCGTGCGCCGCGTCGTGCTGCTCAGCGGCCTCAATGCCCATCTCAGGATGGGAACTTCGCTCGGCGCCGCCTTGATGGAGGACCGGCTGGCGGCGCTCGGCCTCGACGAACTGGTGTTTTTGCGCGCCTCGTTCTTCATGGAGAACTTCGCCAAGGGCATGGGCTTTGTCCAGCAGGCCGCTTCCGGCATCTTCATGACGCCGTTCCGTGGCGATCTGCCGATGCCTTTGATTGCTGCCAGCGATCTCGGCCAGCGCGCCGCCGCCCTGCTGGACGCTACGCGTTTTCCAAGCGAGCGGATTATCGAATTGCATGGCGGCGGCTATTATACCTTCGAGCAGGCCACCGCGATCCTGGGCAGCGCGATGGGGAGGCAGGTCACTTACAAGGCGGCTCCATTCACTGAGGCGCGCGCCGGGATGATCGCCAACGGCCTGTCACCGAGCTTTGCCGATGCGCTCGGCGAAACGGCGGCGAGTTTCAACAAGGGTGAACGCTGGGCACTTGAGGCACCGTCAATCCGCAACGCCACGCCGACCACTTTCGAGAGCTGGGCACAAGCCTTTGCCCGTTCGCAAAGCGCGGCGTGATCCTTCCTGCCTGGAATCCGGAAACGAGGAGAACCCCATGAAAAAGCTGATCCTTCAGATGCAGATGTCGGTCGACGGCTTTGTCGGTGCCAATGAGAACCACCCCTGGCAACTTTGGGGATGGGGCGACGACATCGGCTGGGACGAGGAACTGAAGCGTGATTTCAACGCGGTGTTTGCCGGCATCGACACCATCCTGCTCAGCCGCAAGATGGCTGAGGAAGGTTACCTCACCCATTGGGGCAACGCGGCGCGGAAATATCCGGCCGATCCGTTCTATGCCTTCGCCCAGCGTATCGTCGAAGCGCGCAAGGTGGTGCCGAGCGACAGGCTCGAGACCTCGCGATGGGAGCGCACGACGGTGGTGAGCGGCGACCTGCCGCGCGAGGTCAACGCATTGAAGGCGGGTGAGGGCGGCGACATGGCCGTCTTCGGCGGGGCGGGCTTTGCGTCGGCGCTGATCGCGGCCGGGGTGGTCGACGAGTTCCAGCTGTTCGTCAATCCGGCCGTGCTGGGCGCCGGCCGCCGCATCTTCGACCAAGGCGGGTTCCGAAACCTGCTTCTGCTCGGCTCGAAGGCTTATGGCTGCGGCATGGTGGTCAGCCGCTACGCGCCAGCGGGCTGATTACCGGCGTGCAGGCCGCACGCCGGTAAAAAGACGTTTGGCCGGAATCCTTTGCCCGCTTCTCTTCGTCTTCAAGGTGGGTCGCCGGAAGGGCGGCCGCATCAACGCTGAATGGAGAGACAAATGATCCTGGTGACAGGCGCCACCGGCCTGAACGGCAAGGCAATCGTGCGCGAGTTCGCGCGGCGGAAGCATCAAGTGAGGGCGCTGGTTCGCGATCTTAACCGGGCATCCGCGGCAGGGCTCGGCGGACTTGCCGGCGTCGAGCTGGTCGACGGCGACATGCGCCGGGCGGAGACGCTTGGCGCGGCTCTCGATGGTGTCGATCGCGTGCTGATGATTTCGACCGCCGCGCAAGACATGGTCGAGACGCAGTGCCGTTTTATCGACGCCTGCAAGCAGGCCGGCGTCGCGCATGTGGTGAAGTTTTCCGGTGCCGAATCCAACATCGGCTATGACGCGACGAAGTTCCGCTTCACGCGCATGCATGAGGAGGTCGAGCGTTATCTCGAAGGAGCCGGCATGGCGTGGACGCATCTGCGCCCCAGCCAGTTCATGCAGGTCTATCTGCGCGACGCGCCGACCATCGCCGCCGAGGGCGCCTTTTATCTGGCGCTTGGCGGCACCGAACTGTCGCCGGTCGATGTCGAGGACATCGCCAAGGTCGCCGTCCGGCTGCTGCGCGATGGCGGCCATGAAGGCGAGAGCCTCGACATGACCGGACCCGAGGCGCTGACGATGAGCGACATCGCGGCGCGGATTTCGCAGGCGATCGGCAAGCCGGTCCGCTACGTCGACATCAGCCCGCAGGACCGCCGGCGCAACCTGCTGGCCGCCGGCGTTCCCGCCGACTTCGCCGATGCGCTGGACGAGCAGTTGACCGAGCGCCTGCGGCGGCCGAAATCGCGGGTGCATCTGGCCACCCACGATATGTTCGGCGTGCGCGCGACGCCGTTCGTCGAATTCGCCCAACGCCACGCGGCGATGTTGCGGGGCGAGGCGTAGGCCGCCGAAAAAAAACGCAGGTCGGCACGTATCCTTTTTGCCTGCCCGTCCGTCTCTTGCCTGAAGGTCGCGCCGGACCGCGATCGGCAACCACGGAGAAACGGTCATGGCGAGCATGCAAAGTCAGGCAAACAGGAACCACTACGCCGCGCTCGCGGCCAATGCGGGCAAGTTGACCACCCCTCAGGCGGTCATCGACTACAACGACGTCAATTGGACGGCACTGACCGGCGAACCGGGCGGCGTCGATTATATCGAGGTCGATGCCGGCGGCGTGCCGGCGATGTGGGTGGTGCCGAAGGGCGCCGACGAGCAGCGGGTGCTGCTTTACGCGCATGGCGGCGGCTTCATCGGCGGCTCGATCTACACGCACCGCAAGCTGGTCGGTCATCTCGCCAAGGCCGTCGGCTGCCGGGCGCTGCTCTACGACTATCCGCTGGCGCACCAAGCCAAGCATCCGGCCCAGCTCGAGGCCGCGACATCGGCCTGGGACTGGCTCGTCGACCAAGGCTTCGACCCCAAGCGGATCGTGATCGCAGGCGACTCCTGCGGCGCGGTGCCGACCTATGGCGTCCTGCAGCGGCTGCGCGCGCAAAGGCGGCCACTGCCGGTCGCCACGCTGATCATCTCCGGCTGGTTCGACATGGCGTTGACCGGCGCCAGCTACGAGACCAACCGCGACAAGGACCCGGCCTTCGCTAGGGAAGCCGTCGACTGGCTGGCGGCCAATTTCATCGGCGATGCCGATCGGCGCGATCCCGAAGTCAGCGCGCTCTACGCCGACCTCTCCGGCTTTCCACCCGTCTTCCTGCAGGCCGGCGCCGACGAGACGCTGGTCGACGAAAGCCGCATGTTCGCCGAGCGGGCGAGGCAGGCGGGCGTCGAGACGCGGCTCGACGTCTTTGACGGCATGCTCCACTCCTTCCAGATGATGGCAGGGCGGGCGCCGGAGGCCGATGACGCCATTGCCCGCTTCGCCGCCTGGGTGCGGCCGAGACTGGGGCTGCCGGCTCCCGGTGAGAAGACCAGCGAAAAGGCGGCGTGAGCATGCGGCGGCTGATCGTGTCGAGTTTCGTCTCGCTGGATGGCGTCATCGAGGCGCCGATGACGTGGGCGTCGCCATTCTTCGTCGGAGAGAATGTGGACCATGCCTTGCGGGCGCTTTCGAACGTCGAGTTCTTCCTGCTTGGCCGCGCCACCTACGAGATGTTCTTCGCGCGCTGGCCCTGGGCCAAGGGTCCGTACATGGACCGCATCAACGGCCTGAAGAAGCTGGTCGCCTCGACGACGCTGAAGACGGTGTCGTGGAATGCCGCGCTGATCGAGGGCGACATCGCCGAGGCGCTCGCGGCGCTGAAACGCCAGCCGGGGGGCGACATCCTGAAATATGGCGTGTCGCAGCTCGACCGCACCTTGCTTTCCACTGGGCTGGTGGACGAGTATCATCTGTCGATCGTGCCGACATGGGTCGGGCAGGGCAAGCGCGCCTTCGACGACGTCGGGCCGATCGATCTCGAACTGGTCGACATCAACCGTTTTGCCAATGGCGTGGTGACCCTGACCTATGTGCCGCGATGAACCAGCAGATCCGCAAATCCCCCGACACGGCACGAGGCATGCGGGTCTGGCCTGAGCCCGACCGCGTGTTCGACCTGCGCTATGCCGCGTTCCTGGAGACGGTTTCGCATCTGCGCGCCAGGCTGCATCGCTATTGCGCCCGCATGACCGGCTCGGCGCTGGATGGCGAGGACATCATGCAGGAGGCGCTGTTCGAGGCCTATCGCAAGATCGAGCTGCTCGACGATGCGCAGGCGCTGCGGCCGTGGCTTTTCCGCATCGCGCATAACAGGTGCATCGATTTCATCCGCAATCGCCGCACGCGGCACGCGGCAGAGGCCTTCTATGCCGACGACGACGTGGTGCAGCCGGTCGAGCCGGCCGGTCCGGGCGCCGGCCGCGCCATCGAGCGGTTGGTGGTGCATCTGCCACCGAAGGAGCGCGCCTGCGTGCTGCTCAAGGATGTCTTCGACCATTCGCTGGAGGAGATCGCCGAGATGGTCGGCTCGACACCGGGCGGCGTCAAATCGGCGCTCAATCGCGGCCGCGCCAAGCTCGCCGCTCTACCCGCGCAACCGGCCGCGGCGCCGCCACACGATCCCGAACTGGAGCGGCTGCTTGATCGCTATGTCGCGCTCTTCAACGCCAGGGACTGGGACGGCGTGCGGGCACTGACCAGCGCCGATGCACGCCTCCAGGTGTCGGACTGCTACAGCGGCTTGCTGTCGGGTTCGCCCTACTTCGTCGAATATGAGCGCAGCGAACTGCCCTGGCGCGTGCGGCCAGGCGCGTTCGAAGGGGAGATGGTGCTGGTCGTCGACAGGCAATATGGCGAGGTCTGGCGGCAGGCATATCTGGTCCGGATCGGCGCCACGGGCGGGGTGATCGACAGCATCAGCGACTATTATGCCTGCCCGTGGATCCTGGAGATGGCAAACGTGGAGGGGATCTATCCTGGCCTCCTCGCCGGTATCGTTTCCCTGCCTACTTCACCGAGTCCACCGCCGCCAGGATAACATCGGCGACTTCGCGGGGCTTGGCGAGCATGGCGACGTGGCTGGTCGGCAACTCGGTGACCTTGGCGCCGATCGCCTTCGCCATCGCGGCCTCGGCCGCCGGCGGGATCATTCCGTCGTGCCTGGCGACGATGTACCAGCTCGGCTTTGTCTCATACGCGGCCGCGGTGAGCTTTTCGTCGAAGATACCGGAGAAGGCTGGTCCCTGGGTGGCGGCGATCACCCCGATTTCCGCCGGCGGCAGGTCTTGCGCGAAATATTTGGCGACACCCTCGGCGCTCAACCTGAGATAGCCGCCGCTGTCGGGTTGCAGCGCGCTTGCCCAGGGCGGCGGCGGCTGACCCTTGCCAAGCTCGTTGATCGACACGCCCTTTGGCGGCGCGAATGCGGCGACGTAGACCAGCGCCTTGACCTTGTCGTTCACGCCGGCCTGGC
Organism: Mesorhizobium sp. B2-4-18; assembly: GCF_006441385.1. Lineage (NCBI taxonomy): Bacteria > Pseudomonadati > Pseudomonadota > Alphaproteobacteria > Hyphomicrobiales > Phyllobacteriaceae > Mesorhizobium > Mesorhizobium sp. B2-4-18. The sequence continues at coordinate 126,249 of NZ_VFUW01000010.1, forward strand.
TGATGACGACGCCGGCCCAGGAGTGACCGACGAGAATGACCGGACCCGGCTGGGCATCAATGACGCGCATGGTTGCGTCGACATCGGCGGCAAGCGAGCTCAAAGGATTTTGCACGGCCACCACATTGAGCCCCTTGGCCTCCAGCAAGGGAATGACCTTGCTCCAGCTCGATCCGTCGGCGAACGCGCCGTGCACCAGGACGACCGTTTTCTTCGGGACATCGGCGGCTGACGCCGGTGCTGTCGCCGTCAGGAGAACGGCGGTTCCCAGAGTCAGGAAATGCGTTAACGGCATAGAATGTCTCCCATTGTCGCGACGGGCCGCACCATTGCTGGGCGCGATCCCGTTCGGCTTCATCGTTACAAAGGTCGGCCCTGGCAGAGCCCACGGTGGTCGCTGAAGCCGTGCTGTTACTTGGCGAGGAAATCTGTAATCAGCGTGACGGTGACGTCCGGGTTTTCCTCCATGATCCAATGGCCCGATGCAGGCACGATGGCTCCGGTCACGTCACTGGCGACCAACCGCAAGATGTCGGCCTGCGTCGTGCCGGCCGATTTTTCCGCACCCGCCGCGAGCACTGGCATGGTCAGCTTGCCGCCCGTGGTGAGCATCGCCTGATTGTCGATCGCATCCTGGTCGAATGCCTTGAACTGCTCGAAGGCGTCGTGCATGGCATGTGGCCGGGCGTAAAGCTTGGCGTAGTGGACGCGCGTCGCCTCGTCGATCTTCTTGGGGTCGGCCGACAATTCGTTGTAGAAGCGATCGAGGTAGATGCGCTCGCGGCCCGCCACCAGCCGTTCCATGTCGGGGCCGCGGAAGTTGAAATGCCACAGCAGCGGGCTCTGCTTGATCTTGTCCCAGTCGCCTATGCCCGGCAGCGGCGCGTCGATGACAACCCATTTGGTGATGCGCTTCGGATACTGCGCGGCCAGCGCATAGCCGACCATGTTGCCGATGTCATGGGTGACCAGGTCGGCCTTGTCGATCTTCAGCGCGTCCATCACGCCGGCGATGTCGACGGCTTGGTTCTTCTTCGTGTAGCCGCCGTCGGGATGCGCCGAAAGGCCCATGCCGCGCAGGTCCGGCACGATCACGGTGTGGTCCTTCATCAACGCTATCGCAGCCGGCGCCCACATGTCGCCGGTGTCGGCGAAACCATGCAGCAGCACGACCGCCGGCCCTTGTCCGCCGACACGGACGTTCAGGCTGGTGCCGTTGGTCTCGATCGTCTGCGTCTTGAAGCCGGCCGGAAACGCGACAACGCGCGCGGAGGCCGGAACACTCATGGCCAGCAGACCAAGGACGACAACCAACGGACGAAACATGCTGCACTCTCCGAGCTTTTGTTCTGTGATCGCGGTATCGCGACCTGCACAATTATGGCACCATGTCCTTGATTTCGTTAGGTGGCTGTCGCCTGATGGTGAATTTGGGAAAGCCGAACAATGCTGAAGCTCGAATCGGCCGCCGCGTTTGTCGCCGTAGCGGAATCCGGTTCGATCAGCGAAGCGGCCAGGCGCATGAGCCTGTCGAAATCCGTCATCAGCGAGCGACTGTCGGAACTGGAGCGCGGCCTCGGCACAAAGCTGCTGGACCGCACCACCCGCAAACTCTCCATCACCGAGGCGGGACGAGGTTTTTACGAGCGCGCCAAGCGCATCATGCAGGAGGTGGCCGATGCCCGCGCCGAAATCGCCGAGCGCCGCGGCGAACTCGCCGGGCCGCTCAGGATATCGGCGCCGACCAGTTTCGGCATCCTCCATCTCGGCCCGGCGCTATATGGCTTCCTGGCCAAGCACCCGGGAATCGAACTGACGCTCGATCTCGAGGATCGTTTCGTCAGCATGGTGGCCGATGGCTACGATGCCATTGTGCGTCATGGGCCGGTCGTCGAAGATGGACCTGTCATCGTCAAGAAGCTAGCTTCCAGCCGTCGCTTCCTGGTGGCCTCGCCGGATTATACCGAGCAATTCGGGTTGCCCGTGACCACCGATGAACTGAAGCGCCATAAGGGCATCATCTATTCCATCCGAGGTGCCGCCGACTGGCGGTTCAAGATTTCGCGGCGGCTGGTGACGATCCGCCCGGAAACCGCGCTGCGCGTCAACAATGGGATTTTGATGCGCGACGCCGCGCTTGCCGGCCTGGGCCTGGCGCTGCTCCCCGCCTACTTCATCCGCACCGAGATCGCCGACAAGCGATTGACGGTCGTCGATGTGGGTGCGGAGCCTGAAGGAGCCACCATCTATATCGCTTGTCCCGAGGATCGGCGCGGATCCGCCAAACTGCGCGCACTTACCGCATGGCTGCGCAACGCTTTCGGCGATCCGCCCTATTGGGAGCATGAGCCGGCGCTCACTTCGCATCGTGAAAAATGATGCCGACCGTGTGGCGCATGCCGGAGCGCAGGCGGCTGACGCCGTGGCGCAGGTTGACGCGGTAATTGCCCTTCGTGCCCTGCACCGGCCGGTTGTGGACCGCGAAAGCCACCGCATCGCCCTGGCGCAAGGGCACCACTTCGACCCGGCTCTGCATGCGCGGCCGCTGTTCGGTCAGCGCGAACTCGCCGCCGGTGAAATCCTCGCCCGGCTCGGAAAGCAGGATCGCCACCTGGAGCGGGAAGGCGAGGTCGCCATAGAGGTCCTGGTGCAGGCAGTTGAAGTCGCCGGGCACATATTGCAGCAAAAGCGGCGTCGGCCTGACCTGACCGGCGGCATGGCACTGGTCGAGAAACGCGCTATGCGTCGCGGGGTAGCGCATGGCGATCCCCATGCGCTCGTTCCAGCGGTTGGCGACCGCGGCCAGCCTGGGATAGAGCGCGCCGCGCAGGCCGCCGACCAGATCGGGCAAGGGATAGCGGAAATAACGGTATTCGCCCTTGCCGAAACCGTGCCTGGCCATGTGGATGTGGCTGCGGAAATGTTGCTCCTGGGGATAGAGGCCGGCGAGTTGCCGGCACTCATCGGCCGAGAGCAGCTTTTCCATCACCGCGCAGCCGAAGCTGTCGAGCTCGGTGGCGAGCGCCGGCCAGTCATAGGCGGTGATGCGTGTCTCGGCGGCTGCGACCAGCGGTGGCGCGACCCTGGCGTCGGCGTTCATATCGCGGCCTCCCTTTCCAGCAAGGCGCGCTTGCGCTCGATGCCCCAGCGGTAGCCGGACAGCGAGCCGTCGGCGCGCAACACCCGGTGGCAAGGAATGCCTAGCGCGACGGCGTTGGCGGCACAGGCCGTCGCCACGGCGCGGGCGCCATCCGGCATGCCGAGGCGCCGGGCAAGGGCGGTGTAAGTGACGGTGGCACCGCATGGGATGGCGCGCAGCGCCTCCCACACGCGCTGCTGGAAGGGCGTGCCGTTGCGCATGTCGAGCGGCAGGTCGAGACCGGCGCCGGGCGTTTCGATGAAGCGCGCTATCGCCGCGAGATCATCGCGCAGGCCGGCCGCGTCTTCGAGCAGCACCCTGCCGGGGAAGCGGTTGGCGAGGTCCTGCCGCAACGTGCCGGCGTCGGAGCCGATGAGGATGGCGCAGACGCCGATGGGGCCGCGCGCCGCCAGGATGTTTCCAAGCGCGGACTGGCCGATGGCGTAGCTGATGGTGTCAAGGACGCTGGTGGTTGTCGCCTGCATATCGGTTTGAATGTGGTTCATTGCCTTCACTCCTGTCTATGCCTTGACCCTAACGAACTCGCCGGTGCCGCTCACTCCGATGCTTGCTTTCAAATTCAATCCAGGAGGCTGAACGGCGAAAGCAAGTGCGGTTTGGACCGCCTCAAGCGACACGGGTGACGCCGACCTCGTCCAGCAAAAAAACTTCGCCTGATATCAGCCGCAGCTCGAACTCGCCGGTCGTCGTGCGGCTCCACTCGGCCTTGCCATCCTCGACAAGCGTGCCGATGACGGCCAACACCAGCGCCTTCGCGTCCTCCAGGCTGACGGCAGCGCCGTTGGCGACCTGACCGTTCGCACCGGTGGTGGAAGAACTGGCCATCGCGCGCATTGCCGTCAGGCCCGCGAGGACCGCGAGGCATTGTCCGCAGCATCGCCGGCCTCGCGGTCGAGCAGCGCGCGTTTGCGCTCGGCGCCCCAGGCATAGCCCGACAGGACGCCATCCTTCCTGATCACACGGTGGCAAGGGATGGCGACCGCGAGGGCGTTGGCGGCGCAGGCGGCGGCGACGGCGCGGGTTGCGTTCGGCGCGCCGATGCGGCCGGCGATCTCGGCATAGGAAACCGTGCGGCCAGCCGGGATATCCCGCAAGGCCTGCCAGACGCGCTGCTGGAACGCGGTGCCGCGCACGTCGAGCGGCAGGTCGAGACCGAGCGCCGGCGCCTCGACGAGGCCAACGACGCGGGCCACCAGCGCCTCGTAGTCGCTGTCGCCACCGACCAGCCGCGCCTTGGGGAAACGGTCCTGCAGGTCGCGCACCAGCGCGTCGGGGTCCTGGCCGAGCAGGATCGAGGCGACGCCTTTCCGGCTCGATGCGACCAGGATGGTGCCGAGCGAGGTTTCGCCGACGGCGAAGCGGATCTCTTCGTTGGCGCCGCCGGCGCGATAGCGCGTCGGCGTCATGCCGAGCATGCCGGTCGATTTCTCGTAGAAGCGCCCGCTCGAATTGAAGCCCGCATCGTAGATCGCCGATGTCACGCTGACGCCGTTTTCCAAGCCCTGGCGGACCCGGGCGGCACGCCGGGCCGCTGCATAATCCTTCGGCGTCAGCCCGGTGACCGCCTTGAAAATGCGGTGGAAATAGCCGGGGCTGCGGCCGGCGGCATCGGCCAGTTCGATCAGCGACGGTTCAACCTCGCTCTGCCCGATCCTGCGGCAGGCATCGGCGATCATGGCGGCGTTGGCGACCTCGAGCGAAGGGCCGTCCGGATTGCACCGCCGGCATGGGCGAAAGCCTGTCGCCTTCGCCGCCTGTAAAGTGTCGTGCAACTGGACATTGGCTGGATTGGCGCGCCGCGACGGACAGGACGGCCGGCAATAGACGCCGGTCGTCGCCACCGAATACCAGAATGCGCCGTCGGCCGACTTGTCACGGGCGACAATGCGCCCCCAGCGTGGATCGTCGGCCACCGGCAGCGGCGCGGGTTGCGGATGTTTGGCCAGGGTGATGAACATGGCCGGCATTGAAGCCGCCAAAAGCCGGCCTCGCCACCCGTTTCCTGACAACTGTCAGGAGGCGCACGCGTGATTGGAACCGGGATGTTGCATGTGAGCGCAGCCGAGAATGGCTGCACAGGCAGGACCGGCTCCTACGCCGCGCGTTTGGGCTCCACCGCGAACGGGCTGAGCCCGAGCCAGGCCTGCATCTTCCTGCCGATGGCCTGGTCGCCGGTCAGGACGACCTTCGCGCCGGCTTTTTCGACAGTGAGCACTCCCATCCAGATCTCCGTCATCGTGTGCAGGTCGGTCGAGACATAGAGGTCGACGTCGAAGCCCGGATCGTACCAGCACAGATCGACTTCGCCGTGCTTTTCGACGATCAGCCACCAGGAGCGTTTGGAGGCGGGGAGTTCCTGATACAGAAATTGTATCACCGTTCGTCCTTCCGGCAGCGGCGAGGGGTTCAAATTGCGCCGCATGTCCCACATCAGCAGCGACGGATCGAGGTTCTTGAGGGACAGGCGGGACTCGACCCATTTCTGCCCCCAGAAGCCCATCGCCTCGACGACCGGGCGCAAATCGCGGCCGGCTTCCGTCAGCCGATAGTCGAAAATTCCTTTTTCTCCCGGGACCTCCTTGCGCTCGACGATCCCCGCCAGCTCGAGCTCCTTAAGCCGTTGCGACAGAAGGGTCGGCGACATTTTGGGCACGCCGCGGCGCAAGTCGTTGAAACGGGTCGAACCGGCCACAAGCTCACGCATCAGCACCATCGTCCAGCGGGTGCACAGCACCTCGGCGGCCATCGATAGCGGGCAGAACTGTTTGTATCCGTGCTGGGTCATGACCGTGCCTCTCCCTAGAACCTGCGGGCAACATTAGTCCTTCGTGATCGAAGCGGCGAGTACAGAAACTGTACCGGCCCAGTACAGATCGCGGACTGGTCGGCTCGGGTCCCGCCATGCGAGCCCTCTGGACGGTTGCACGGGATATCCCTGTGCGCCGCAACCAGGAGACGACAATGACTGCTTACGTTATCGCCGACATCAAGATGAAGGACCCGAAATGGGTGCCGGCCTATGCCGCCTCGGTGCACGACCTCGTCCACAAGCATGGCGGGAAATATCTGTCGCGCAGCGGCAATGTGACGACGCTCGAAGGCAAGCCGCTCGACACCACGCTGATCGCCCTGATGGCGTTCCCGTCGGAAGCAGCGGCGCGCGCCTTCACCACCGATCCGGCCTACGCGCCCTTCGTTTCGGCCCGCCAGGGCGGCAGCGACAGCCGTTTCCAGCTGATCGACGACACCGATCTGGCCGGAACGATCCCGTATCTGCCGAAGGGATGATCTCTCCCGGCATTCCTTGCACCGTATCCGGGATCACCAAGCAACAACAGCCACGGCGCTTGCCTGCCGGGCCTCCGTATTTTCGGCGGCCGGCCCGCTGTGCTTTTTCAAGAAGAATGGAACAAACATGATACGCGATTTTCGCAACGGGCTTTTCGTGGCAGGGGCCATTCTGGCCGCCTGCACCACCTTTGCCCAGGCGCATCAGGAGGCGGCTGAAACCGCGTCCGGTGCCAATCCGCTGGCCGAAAAGGTGCGGGCCGCCAACAGCCGGTTTCTCGATGTCAACGCCGCGACGGCGGAAGGCTATGCGCCCATTCCCTGCGCCAGCGGCATCACCGGCGGCGCCATGGGCATCCACTATGTCAATGGCGGGTACCTGAAGGACGACAAGATCGACATCGCCCGTCCCGAAGCGGTGATGTACGAGCCGATGACCGACGGCACCCTGAAGCTGGTGGCGGTCGAATACATCACCTCGAAGGGGCCGGCGTCGCTCGAGGGACAGCTGTTCAACTTCAACAGCGCGCCCAACCGCTATGGCCTGGGTGAGTTCTACGAACTGCATGTCTGGGCCTGGAAAGGCAACCCGACCGGCACGTTCGCCGACATGAACCCGAAAGTGTCGTGCGAACACGCGATGGCGCCGAGCCAGTAAGCGGCATAGCCAGGCGGCGGCAATGCCGCCTGGCTCCCACCTCGGTTCTGCGTGAGATTTCTCAGGCGGGCTTGATGAGGCCGAGCTGGGTAAGGGCGGTGACGCCGTCGTCGAGACCGATTTCCTCGACGATCCTGCCGTCGATCACCTTGAGCACCGTGGTGCCGGTGAAGCGCATCGTGCGGCCGGTGGCGGCGGGCAGCGAACCGATGAGAAAATCGCCGAAGGCCGGGCCGGTATGCGTGCCGCCGCCCTCCCATTGGCCGACGACATAGTCGCCCTCGGCGATGAGATCGGCGGTGGCCCAGAAGTTGAGATCCGGGAAGGCTGCGCGAAAATCGGTCATGAAGGCCTTGATGTCGTCGCGCCCGCGGCGCGGCTCGTGCAGCGAGTATTTGAGCAGCATATCGGGGGCCGCGACGGCGTCGACGACGGAGAGGTCGCAGGTTTCACCCCAGAAGTCGGTGAACCATCTGATGACGACGGCCTTGTTGTCTTCCTGCTTGGTCATTGGGAGGTCCTTTTCCTGTCTTGCTTCGTGATCACCGGACTGGCTGGTGAACACGCCCATTCCTATGACCAATCGAGCCGGGCCAAACTCCGGTTCTTGCCGGCCAATCGAAAGGCTGATGCCAAGACTGTCAGTGGGAGCGTGGACATCCCCCCTTCCGCGGCCCGGTAACGGTTTCTTTTCTGGTTTTGCCGCAGATTGCCGCGGGTGGAGCGGGCAAAACGGACGAATGGCGGGTCAGGATAAGAAAAGTCGCAGCGGAGCGTTCTGGGCCAAGGCCTTGGAGCGCGCCCATCTTGGCGTCTGGGACTGGGATCTCAGCACGGGGGACTGCTTCTATTCGGCGACCTGGGCCCGGATGCTGGGTTACGAGGACGGCGAACTCGCCAATACCAGTGACCTGTGGCTGCAGCTTACCCATCCCGACGACCGGGAACGGGCGCAGGCCAGCGGCGACCGCCACATTGCCGGGCTGACCGACGCCATCGAGACCGAACTCAGGCTCAAGCACAAGCAGGGCCACTGGGTTTGGGTGCTCGACCGAGGCGGCATCGTCGAGAGCGACGCCGACGGGAAGCCGCTCAGGCTGATGGGCGTGCAGACCGACATCTCCAAGCAGAAGGCGGCCGAAGCCGCGCTCGAACAGGTCAATATCCGCTTTCGCCTGGCGCTCGCCGCCAGCGGCACCGGCATCTGGCACTACGACATCGCTACCAACAAGAGCTATTGGGATGCGCGCACAAGAGAGATATTCGGCCTCGTCGCAGTGACCGACGAGGTGACGGCCGATCTCTGGCACAGCTACCTGCATCCCGACGATAAGGACGCCGCCGAACGCGCCCACAGGGTGCCATTGGGAACCGACGGCGTCATCGCCGCGCAGTACCGCATTATCAAGCGCGACGGCCAGATCCGGCATGTCGAATCGCTGCTGCGCTTCATCGCCGCCGCCGGTGCCACCGGCCAGGTGCTGGGGACCGTGCGCGACATCACCGAGGACAAGCTGCGCGAACAGGAGCTTGCCTTCGCCGCCCGCCACGACGCGCTGACCGGCCTTTGGAACCGCGCCGCCTTCGACCGTCTGCTCGCCCACCATATCGCCACGGCCGTGCCGCTGGCGGTGTTCTATGTCGACCTCGACTACTTCAAGGCCCTCAACGATTTCGCCGGCCATGCCGCGGGCGATCTGGCGCTGAAGAGCGTCGCGGCGGGTATCGGCCGCTGCCTGCCGCCATCGGCGCATGCGGCGCGGCTCGGCGGCGACGAGTTCGCCCTGATGGTGCCCGATTGCGACGCCGTGCAAGCCGAAGGTCTGGCCGGCGCCATCCTGGCGGCCGTGCGCGACGCCGATCTCGGCCTCGCCGCGACGTCGCGCCGGTTGGCGGCCAGCATCGGCATCACCGTCGTCCGCGACCGTGCCACCACGGTTGCCGACGCGCTGGCCTGCGCCGACGATGCCTGCTACGCGGCCAAGGCCGCCGGGCGCGATCGCTTCGCGCTGTTTTCGACCGATGCCGTCTCCGGTTCGGTCGGCCTCAATGCGGCGCGGCTCGCCGCCGACACGGTCGACGCCATGGATGACGGCAGGCTGAAATTGTTCGGCCAGCAGATTCACCGGCTGGGCAGGCCCTGGGAAGAGAGCCGCCATGTCGAGGTACTGGCGCGGCTTGCCGGACAGGGCGGCCGGCTGATCCCGCCCGGCGAGTTCATTCCGGCGGCGGAGCGCTTCGGCGTTGCCGCGCGGCTCGACCGCTGGATCATCCGCACCGCCCTGTCTCGGCACGGCGCGGCGATGAAATCCGGCGCGATCACGCTCGGCTTCAACCTGTCGGCGCAGACGCTGAGCGACCCAGGACTGTGGGACTTTGTCGACCGGGTCATCGAGGAGACCGGGACGCCGCATTCCGGCATCGGCTTCGAGATCACCGAAACCGCCGCCGTCACCAATTTCGACGCCGCCGAGGCGTTCGTGCGCAAGGCGCGCGAGCGGCGCTGCCGGGTCAGCCTCGACGATTTCGGCGCCGGCATGAGTTCGTTCGAATATCTCAGGCGCTTTCCGGTCGACGCCATCAAGATCGACGGCTCCTTCATCGAGCACGTCACCGAAAGCCGCTTCGACCGCGAGATCGTGCTGGCCATCACCAGCATTGCCCGCAGCCTCGGCTGCGCCGTGGTGGGCGAGAAGATCGAGCGGCAGGACACGGTAGCCATGCTGGCCGATATGGGCGTCGAGTTCGGTCAGGGTTTTCTGCTGCACCGGCCCGAACCGCTGGAGCGGGTCGTGGCGCAATCGGCGCGAATGGCCGGTGCCGCGTCGAGACGCAGGGCGTCCTGAGAGATCAAATGCATGTCGCTCCAAAAGCGGCCCGGAGCGACATGCGTGAAGACGAAGATTTGATCCGCGCGGGCTGAACAACGCCACGCGTGCTGTTCAGCCGAGTCGGCGTGCCGACGCTCGCGGAAATTCCAGCACCCCGGGTTCCGGCTTCCTGTGTTGTGCTTCCGCTACCATCTCGATCAACAGGTCGAGGGCCTCGCATGTGGCGCGGCTCGTCTCGTCATTGCCGCGCAGATAGTGGTAGGCGCGTTCGAGATGGAGACGGGCGGCTGAAAAATCGCTGGTCAATGGTTCCCTCCATGATCCCGCCCTGATGGATATTGGCCTGCCTGGCGCAAGGTGGGGTAAATATCCACAGGCGCCTTTTATTCAAATGCCGGCGAACGTCGTGCTGCTGGCGGCGCCATCGTGTCAGGAGTGACGGCCCTGCCGGCTTTGCGCGGTTTGGCGGCTTGTCTAGACTGCGCTCTTTTGCCCGAGGTGAAATCGATGATCGTCCAAGCCTGCATCAACGGCGCGCGTTCGCGCGATTTCCATCCCAGGCTGCCGCTGACGGCAAAGGCAATGGCCGGCGATGCGGCTTCCTGCGTCGCCGCCGGTGCCGCCGAACTGCACATCCATCCGCGCGGCGCCGACGGGCGCGAAAGCCTGGCGGCGGCGGATGCGACGGTCCTTGCCGTGCGCCAGGCCTGTCCGGGCACATTGATCGGCGTGTCGACCGGCGCCTGGATCGAGAACGATGTGGCGCGCACCCGCGCGGCGATCGCCGCCTGGCGGGAACTGCCCGACTATGCCTCGGTCAATCTTTCAGAAACCGACGCGCCCGCCGTGATGGAGTTGTTGCGCAAGCAGGGCGTCGGCATCGAGGCGGGGCTGGCCACGACGGAAGATGCCGAGCGCTTCGTGACGCTCGCCGATCACGGCCGCGTACTGCGCATCCTGATCGAGATCGACATACCGGACCTGCCTGCAGCCCTCGACGAGGCGCACGGCATCGCCGCCATTCTCGAACGCGCAGGCGTGCGGCGGCAGATCCTGCTGCACGGCGTCGACGGCACGGTCTGGCCGTTCGTGGACCTTGCGCGGCAAAAGCGCTGGTCGACACGGGTCGGGCTGGAGGACGGCAAGACACTCGCCGATGGAACGGTGGCGAGGGACAATGCCGAGATCGTGGCCGCGGCCGCCGCGAATTTCCACTCCACGAGTATGAGCTGAACCTTGTCGGGCCGCGCGCCGGCGAACTCGGCGATGCCATTCGCTCGGGCAAGGCGATTGAGGAACAGCTGAAATAAGGCCACATTCGCGGGCGAGGAGAGATGTCCAACGTTTCGGAGCTCTCGCATGTCATTGTCCGGCACGACAACCCGCTATGGGCGCCTCGCCCAGGCATTTCATTGGCTGACGGCATTGCTGGTGCTCATTGCCTTCCTGGTCTCGGCGGGCGGTCCGCCGGAGCGGGTCTATTCAGCGGCCAGGGCGTCGACGCTGCTGCTGCACGAGTCGCTCGGCTTCACCGTTTTCTGCTTGCTGGTCGTTCGCCTGATCTGGCGCCGGTTCGATCGCATTCCCGATGCCCCGGCCATGCCGGCCTGGATGGAGATCGCCTCGAAGGCAACGCATTGGGCGCTTTATGCGCTGCTGTTCGCGGTTCCGGCGACAGCCATGGTCGGCGCCTTGTTCGGCGGCCACCCGGTCACTGTCTATGGGTTGGGAGCGATCAATCCGTTTTCGGGCAGCTGGGGCGCGCCGCTGGCGGAGATCCACGGCACGCTCGGCGATATCATCATGTGGCTGGCCGGCCTGCACGCGGCCGCTGCCATCTTCCACCATTTCTTCCTTCGCGACCGGGTGCTGAGCCAGATGCTGCCGGGCCTGCCCGATCCATCGTCGCGGCAGGGCGGCTGAACGCGGTCAGTCGAGAATGATGCGGATCGCCCGATCGACGACCGGGTGCAGGCCGCTGGCCCGTCGAAGCCGCAATACGGAAGTTTCTGAAATAGCCGAACCCTTATTTCAGAAACCTGGTGAGAAATTGAAATAGCTTTTGGAAGTTGGTCGAATCTGACATAACGATTTTCTTATTGTAGAAATCGTGGACGTTTCTGAAATATGGATTTGTCGTCTTACAAGGCGGGGCAGTACGAAAAGCGGTTGGAACATCGCAGCTTCGTGCCGACCTCGATCAATCATCCCTGGATCGTCTCCGACCCGAACATCATAGAGGTGCTTGGCCGCGCCGATCGAGCATTGGGTGAATTGAATGCATTCGCACAGCTCGTTCCCGACATCGATTTTTTCATCAGCATGTACGTTGCGAAGGAAGCAACCCAGTCCAGCCGGATCGAAGGCACCCACACCAATATCGAGGACGCTTTCAAGCAGATCGAAGATTTGTCTCCTGAGGCACGCGACGACTGGGAGGAGGTGCAGAACTATATCCAAGCGATCAATAGCGCCATTACCAGCCTGGAGCGCCTGCCTTTCTCCAACAGGCTACTGAAGGAAACTCACGCCATCCTCATGCAGGGGGTGCGCGGCGACACCAAGCAACCCGGCGAATTTCGAACCAGTCAGAACTGGATTGGCGTGAGTCTAAGAAACGCGGTCTTCGTCCCCCCGCATCACGAGCATGTTCCCGAGCTCATGAGCGATATGGAAAAATTCATCCATGCCGACAGCCTGCGCGTACCGCCACTCATCCGCATTGCGATCGCCCACTATCAATTCGAAACCATCCATCCGTTCCTGGATGGCAACGGGCGGCTGGGCCGCCTGATGATTTCGCTTTACCTCGCCTCGCAGGGGCTTCTTGTCAAACCCGCGCTCTATCTGTCCGACTATTTCGAGCGCAACAAGACAGCGTATATCGATCACCTCATGGCCATACGCGAGGGCAACCATATGCGCGACTGGCTGATTTTCTTTCTCCACGGAGTTGAAGAGACAGCGCGTGCGTCTGCTGACGTGTTCCGCAAAATTCTGGTGCTTAAAGAGCGGATAGAACGGGAAACGCTGCCGCGCTTCAGCCATCGCCGTCAAGGAAACGCGCAACAACTTGTAAGACATCTCTACAGGCAACCATTGGTCGACGTGAAGGGAGTCACCATTCTGTTGGACACGACGACAAACACGGCTACGTCATTGATTGCCGATCTCATAAGCCACGGCGTTCTAATCGAAGTCACCGGCCAAAAACGCAATCGGTTTTTCGTGTTCGAACGATACCTCCAGCTCTTCGAGAGGCGCAGAGATGGCTGACGTCCGCGCATAGATCGCGTGAGGCCCTCTTACGGCAGCAGTTCGATTTCCTACACCTCCCTAAGATCACAGCCGCAAGATTGTCGCGATCGCTTGATCCACCACCGGATGCATGCCGCTCGCCTGGAAGGAGAGGCGATTGCCGGAGCCGACATTGCTGGTCATGGCGATGGTGAGGTCCGTCTCGGGATCGTGCAGCATGACGGCGACATAGCCCGGAATGCTGCCCTGGTGCCCGTAGAAGGCGCGGTCCGCATAGGTGCTCTGGAACATGCCCGCGCCCGTCTCGCGCATGCGGGTGCCGGGGAAACTCGCCGGCACGCGGTGTTCGGACATCTCGGCGAAGAACGGCGGCGACAACAGTCCGCCGGAGAACAGGCCGCGCATGAAGCCCACCATGTCTGACGGCGTCGACACCATGTCGCCGCAGCCATAGGCGGCGCCGAAGGGGAAGGAGTCGGAGGAATCCTGCAGTTCATTGGAGTAGGGCAGCACGCCGTCCATTTGCCACATCTCGCCGCCCGAGGCGATGTCGGTGGGTGCGTTCGGCGCCGGCGGCGGCCGGTGGTAATAGCCGCGCACCATCGATTTATCGGGGAAGGCCTCGGTTGCCGGCGACCAGGTGTTGTTCAGGCCGAGTGGCTCAAGGACCGCGCTTCTGACATAGGCGCCCAGCTTCTGGCCGGTGACGGCCTCGATCACCATGCCGGCCAGGACATAGCCGGTGTTGTTGTAGACGGCCGGTCCGCCCGGTGGCTTCTGTTTGTCGGAGGCGAAGGCGATGTCGACCAGCTGTTGCGGCGTCCATTGCCGGCTCGGGTCCATCGGAATGTAATATTCGAATTCCGGCAGGCCGCTGCGATGGTTGACCAGCTGGCGTACCGAAATGGTTTTGGCGCCAGGCAGGTCCGGGAACCAGGAGGCGATCGGCGCGCCGAGGTCGAGCTTGCCGGTCTTGGCGAGCTTGACCAGGGCCGCGGCGACGAAGGTCTTGGTACAACTGCCGATCTTGAACAGATGGTTCGGCGCGACGGGCGTGCCCTGCGCGCGATCGGCGAGGCCTGATGTGAGGGCGGTAGGCGCTGCTCCGTCGAGGGCATATGCCAGGGAGGCACCCACCGCGCCATCGGCGATGTAGGTGGCGAGGAGGGCGGTCAGGTCTTTTGGCATGGTGGTCTCGTTTTTTTGGATTGCGGGATCTTCGCAAAATCGGCTGGCGTTGTGCCTTTGGAGAAGCCCCCTCATCCGGCCCTTCGGGCCACCTTCTCCCCGACGGGGAGAAGAGGGAGCCATGCTTTATCAGCTTCCTCTATTGTCAGCGGTTGACAGTGGAGACCGTCGCCCGAAGACCTCTTCTCCCCGTCGGGGAGAAGGTGGCCGCGTAGCGGCCGGATGAGGGGGCGGCGCCCGCCTCACTCCGCAATATCGACGGCGGTGAAATTCTGCCGGCCGAAGGGGTCGAGCACGTAGTTCAGCACGCTCTTGCGGATCGGGATCGCCACCATCGAATGGGCGATCGGCGCCACCGGCACCTCGGCCTTCAGGATGGCCTGCGCCTTTCCATAGATCGCGGCGCGTTCCTTCGGGTCGGCGGCAACACGGCCCTCGTCGAGCAGCTTCTCGAAATCCTTGTCGCACCAGCGCGAGCGGTTGGAGCCGCCCTTCACGCCGTCGCAGGAGAGCAGATAGCTCAGCATGTTGTCGGGATCGCCATTGTCGCTGCTGCCGCCGAGCAGGAAGGCGTCCTGTTCGCCCGCCGCGGTGCGCTTGAGGTATTCGCCCCATTCGAAGCTGACGATCTCCGTGTGCACGCCGATCATCGCCCAGTCGGCCTGGATCATCTCGGCCATGCGCTTGGCGTTGGGGTTGTAGGGGCGCGACACCGGCATCGCCCACAGGCTGATCTTGAGGCCGCTTTCGTGGCCCGCTTCCTTGAGCAGTTTCTTGGCGCCATCGGGATCGTAGTCGATGCCGGCATCGGTGACGGCGCCGAGCTGCGCCGGCGGCACGACGCTGCCGGCCACCGTGCCGGCGCCGGCGTAGACGGCATCGACGATCGCCTTGCGGTCGACGGCCTTGGCCAGTGCCGTGCGCACGCGCACGTCGCCCAGCGGCTGGTGCTCGACATTGAAGCCGAGGATGCCGATGTTCTGGCCCTTGAGATCGAGAACCGTGATGTCGGGATCGCTGCGCAGGTCGGCGACAGCACTTGGCGGCGGCGGCGCGGCGACCTGGCATTCATTGGCCTTGATGCGCTCGACGCGGGTGGTCGGCTCGGGCGTGACGGCGAAGACCAGCGTGTCGATCTTCGGCGCGCCGCGCCAGTAATCCTTGTTTGCGGCATAACGGACCTGGCTGTCGGGCACATAGGCCTCAAGCACGAACGGTCCGGTGCCGACCGGCATGCTGTCGATCAGCTCCGGCGTGCCGGCCGCGACCATCTTTTCGGTCTGCTCCAGCGACAGGATTGAGAGATAGTCGAGTGCCAGCCCGGCCAGGAATGTGACGTTGGGAGCCGTCAGCGTGAAGCGCACGGTGTAGTCGTCGACCTTGTCTATTCTGTCGATCAGCGTGCCCATGCCCAGCGCGTTGAAGTACTCGTAAGAGCCGCCGCCAAGCTTGTGATAGGGATTGTTGGCGTCGCGCTGGCGGTTGAAGGTGTAGAGCACGTCGTCCGCGTCGAAGTCGCGCGTGGGCGAAAAATGCTCGTTCGACTGAAACTTCACGCGGTGCCTGAGATGGAAAGTGTAGGTCTTGCCATCAGGCGAAACCTCCCAGCTTTCTGCCAGCGCCGGGCCGACCTCGGTGGTGCCCGGCTTGAACTCGACCAGCCGATTGAAGATCGTCTTGGCGGCGGCGTCCATGGTGGAATCGGCGATGCCGATCGCCGGGTTGAAGGTCTCGGGATTGGCTTCCGAGCAATAGACCAGCGTCTTGGCGTAGGCCTGTCCGCCGAGAAGGATGGATGAGGCCAGAACGGACGTGGCCAGGAGGGACGTGGCCAGAACGGACGGGGCAAGCACCGCGCGCAGAGATTTCATCGCAAACGCTCCTGATGACACATTCGGGGTTGAGGGAAGGAACTTCATGGCGTCGCCGCCGGGGAAAGGAGGCGATCGGGCGCCAGCGCCCCAGCGGTGACGCCGAGCGCGGTGACATCGTCGGGCAGCGGCTCGCCGCGCATCAGCGCCGCGCTCAGCCTGGCCAGCGTCAGCGACACCTGAAAACCGTAGCCACCCTGGCCGCCGAGCCAGAAGAAGCCGGGCAGGCGCGGGTCGAAGCCGGCGACCGGCGTGCGGTCGGGAGCGAAGGTACGCAGGCCCGCCCACGGCGTCGACGGGCGGCCGATGCGCATCGACGTCGCCTGTTCGATGCGGTCGACGGCGATGGCGACGTCGATATCCTCGGGATACGCATCGCAAGGCTCGGAGTCCGTCTCGTCGGCGAGCGAACCGATCAATCTGCCGGCATCGGGCTTGAAGTAGAACTGCTCGTGCAGGTCGACCACCAGCGGCCAGCCGGCGATGTCCAACCCGGCGGGCGGATCGAACAGGAAGGCGGTGCGCCGTTTCGGCTGGAAGCCGAGGCCCGGGAGCCCCACCATGCCGGCGACGACATCGACCCAGGCGCCGGCGGCGTTGACGACGATGTCAGCCGAGTAGACGCCGGCGCTTGTCTCAATCCCAAAAGCGCTGCCGTCGCGTGAGATGGAGCGGACCTCCTCGCCGGTGCGGATGGTGCCGCCGCTGGCTTTGAGCTTGGACGCGCAGGTCGCCAGCATCTTGTCCGTGTCGACATCCACCGCGTCCGGCTCATAGACGCCGCCGCAGGTGGCTTGCTGGGCAATGACTGGAACCAGCGCGTGGAGCTCGGCCGCCGAGAGGCGGCGCACTGATGGCACCAGCGCCTGCAAATCACGAGCCAGCTTGTCGATGGCGGCATCGTCACCGGTCCATCCGACATGCAGCGCGCCACGCCGGTGGGCGACGAAACCGCCCTCGACGATCGCCTGCCGGCTGGCTAGCGTCAGCCCGCGCACCAGGCGGTTGCCATAGGTCTCGGTGAACAGAGCGGCGGAGCGTCCGCTGGCGTGGTAGCCGAGATGCGGCTCGCGCTCGATGACGGTGACTTCGGCCGAGGCCGCCACCTCGGCGGCAAGCGAGAGGCCGGCAATGCCGCCGCCGATGACGGCGATTTTCTGGGACGATTTCGACTGCATCCGTCAGTCGTAAAAATAATTTCGTATACAGTCAATATTTAGCGTATAAGAAAATTCTTGGTATTGTTGATGACGGCGGGGAGTTCGACTACCTAGGGGGGCAAGCGGCCCGACCGCCGCCATGGAGCTGACAATGTCGGAGCAACCGAATCTCGGTGATTGTCTGCGGGCTTTGAGAAAGACGCATGGCTGGACCTTGCAGGAGGTCAGCGCGCTCACCGGGGTCGCGGTGTCGACGCTGTCCAAGGTCGAGAACGACCAGATGTCGCTGAGCTACGACAAGCTCTTGCAGATCTGCGAGGGGCTCGGCATCCATGTGACGGAACTGCTCAGCGGCGACCGCAAGCAGCCGGCAGCGCGCACCCGCCGCTCGGTCACCTCGCAGTCCAACACGCTGCGCCAGCTGACCCGAAATTATGACTACCGGTATCTCGCCACCGACCTGGTGCGCAAGCGCATGGTGCCGATCCACGCCTATGCGCGCGCCCGCACGCCGCAAGAATTCGGCCCGCTGACCAGGCATGCCGGCGAGGAATTCCTGATCGTGCTCAAGGGCGAGATCGAACTGCATACCGACCAGTACGCGCCGGTGCGGCTGAAAGCGGGCGAGAGCGTCTACATCGATTCCACCATGGGCCACGCCTATCTGTCGGTGGGTGAGGGCGACGCCGAGATGCTGTGCGTCTGCTCCGGCGACGAGCCCGACATGGAAGGCACGCTGCTGAGCGAGCTGGAGACGGTTGAAGGATAGGGCGCATCTCACCGCGCAAGTTTTCTGCAGCTCGATTCAGGCTTTCTCGTTCGAACTGCGCGGCCAAACCGGCTATAGGACCGCTGAAACCGTAGCTCCCGCCAATCTGAAAAGGAAATCCGATGAGTGTAGAAAAGACAGCCGTGATCGTGGCCGGCGGCAGCGGCATGGGGGCGGCGGCGGCCAAGCGGCTGGCGGCGGATGGTTTCAAGGTCGCCATCCTGTCCTCGTCCGGCAAGGGCGAGGCGCTGGCCAAGGAGCTTGGCGGGCTCGGCGTCACCGGCTCCAACCAGTCGAACGACGATCTGCAGCGGCTCGCCGACCTGACCCTGGAGCGCTATGGCCGCATCGACGTGCTGGTCAACAGCGGCGGCCATGGGCCGCGCGCGCCGATCCTGGAGATCACGGACGAGCAGTGGCACACCGGCATGGACGTCTACCTGATGAACGTCATCCGGCCGGTGCGCATCGTGGCGCCGCAGATGGTCAAGCAGAAGGGCGGGGCCATCATCAACATCTCGACGGCCTGGGTGGCGGAACCGAACGCGATGTTCCCGACCTCGGCCGTGTTCCGCGCCGGCCTTGCCGCCTACACCAAGATTTTCGCCAACACCTTCGCGGCCGACAATGTGCGCATGAACAATGTGCTGCCCGGCTGGATCGACAGCCTGCCCGCCACCGAAGAGCGCCGCGACAACGTGCCGATGCAGCGCTACGGCACATCAGAGGAGATCGCCGCGACGATCGCATTTTTGGCGTCGGACGGGGCAGGGTATATTACCGGGCAGAATATCCGCGTGGATGGGGGTGTGATCCGGGCGCTGTGAGGGGCGGCTGGCGGCGGTCCAATACCTCTCAGATTAGTCGAAGACCTCCCTCCCTTCGTCATCCTAGGGTCTGCGCCGCGTCGCTTCGCTCCTTGCTCCGCCCTAGGATGACGAAGGGAGGGAGGGCTTCGGCTAATCCCCACGTCAACTAGCGACCCTTACGACGTGGCTTCCCAGTTCACTGCGACCGCTTCGCCGCCTGATCCGCATCCGTCAGCGTCTGCAGAAACGCCACGATATCGTCGATCTCGGCATCGTTGAGCGCCGGCTTGTCGCCGGGTTTCTTGCCGTCGAAGGGCGGGTCTTGATTCAGGTTCGGCCAGTAAGCCTTTGGCAAATCGTCATATTTGTCGACCGTGCCGTAAGCGTTTTTCGGGTACCAGCGGCCGGGGTCGGTGTCGCGGCTGGCGTAGAAGGCCACCGCTTCGCGCAGCGTGTGGAAATATCCGTTGTGGAAGAAGCTCTTGCGCAGCGCCACGTTGCGCAGGCTCGGTGTCTTGAACAGGCCGCAATAGTCGGTGCGGCCACGGAAATCGGTGCGCAGGGGACCGCACAGGCCGAGATCGACATAGGTCGGGTCGGCGTTGGCCGGGATGGCCGGATTGCGCGGCACGGCGATGGCGATGAGGCCGAAATCGGTGAATTGCGGCGGCTCACCGTCATTGGCCGGTTCGCTGAGGTGGCAGGAGGCGCAATTGCCTTTCGCCTCGTCCTCGAACAGGGCGCGGCCATGCAGTTCCCGCGCCGATAGCGTCGCCTTGCCGGCGAGGAAGGCGTCGTAGCGGCTGGAATAGGGGTAGAAGTCGACCGCGCTCTGCTCGAACGTGCCAAGCGCCTCGGCGGCGGCGTCGAAGGCATCGTCCGGGCGGTCGAAGACATCGTTGCCGAAGGTTGCCTTGAAGTCATCGGCATAGGCTGACTTGCGCAAGGCGGCGGTGACCGCCACGGCATCCTTGTTTGCCATCTCGAACGGCGAGAGCAGGGGGATTTTCGCCTGGTCCACACCGTGATCGGCGCGGCCGTCCCAGGTCAGACCGCCGGTCGGGCCATTGTCGACGCTCTCGTCGCCCTCGTCCTCGGAATCGTGGAAATGCTCGGTGAAGGCGGGCGCGGCCTGGATGTAGCGCAGCGACGGCACCGCGCGCACGCCGGACTGGTCGAGGTTCGGGCCGCCCATTTCGACCGGTGTGGCCGAGGCCGGACCGAAGGCATGGCGTGGATCGTGGCAGGAGGAACAGGCCTGTTTTCCCGACGCCGAGAGCGCCGGGTCGAAGAACATCTTTCGCCCCAAGGCAGTCAGCGCCTCGGCGCGTGCGAAGGCTTGCCCACGCGACAGCGGACCGGGATGGACGCCGTCCGGCCCCGCCGTATTCGGGGGTGCGGCAAAGCCAAAGGTCGAGATCGCGGCACTCGCGATCACCAGGCTTTTCCATCGTCTCATCATCATGGGGCACGGTCCGCTTTGGCCCGGAAATAAGAACGCAGTGCAACGGATTGATGACCGCTCCCAGTGCTCACGAAACCGTGTTCGCCGCGGCGGCGGATGTCACAAAGGTGACAAGGCATCCACGTTAGCTGCCCATGGTTCCCGCGCCATAGCCGCATAAGCCCCATAGCCACAGTCAAGCCACGAGGTCTTTCCATGACGAGGCCCAAGTTCCTCACTTCCTTCTGTCTGGCCGGTTCGGCCTTGTTTCCCCTTGCGGCCGCCAATGCCGCACCTCCCGGCTTCGACAAGATCGACACCGTCGTCGTCATTTATGCAGAGAACCGCAGCTTCGATAATCTTTATGGTGGCTTCCCCGGCGCCAATGGACTGGCCAATGTCTCGGCCGACCAGGCGCGCCAGCTCGACCGCGACGGCAAGCCGCTGACCGAACTGCCGCCGGCCTGGGGCGGGCTGACCGGAAAGGGCGTCACGCCCGTGGTGACGGAGGCGCAGACCGCGCATCTTGCCAACGCGGCCTTCGCCATCGACGATCCCAAGGGCTTCAACGAAGGCACCAATGTCATCACCCACGATTTGTGGCACCGTTTCTACCAGGAGCAGATGCAGATCGACGGCGGCAAGAACGATAAATTCGTCGCCTGGGCCGATTCCGGCGGGCTGGTCATGGGCCATTATGACGGCTCGAGCCTGCCGATGTGGCAGGTGGCGAAGAAATATGTGCTGGCCGACAATTTCTTCCAGGGCGCCTTTGGCGGCTCCTTCCTCAACCATTTCCAGCTCGCCTGCGCCTGCGCGCCGTTCTATCCGCATGCCGACACCAGTCCGATCAAGGGCCAGATCGCGGTGGTCGAGGCCGACGGCACGACCTTGAAGGTGGCCGACAATTCGCCGCCGTCGGCGCTGGGCGGTGTGCCGAAATTCGTCAATGACGGCGCCATCACGCCCGATTTTTACGCCGTCAACACCATGCAGCCGCCTTACGAGCCGAGCGCCAACAAGCCTGCCGAGGGCGGTGACAAGGCGCTGGCCGATCCGGCCGCGCCCACCACGCTGCCGCCGCAGCACGACATCACCATCGGCGATCTCCTGTCGCTGAAGGGGGTCGACTGGGCCTGGTACGCCGGCGCCTGGCAGGCGACCCTCGACGGCAAGAACGCCACGCCGGTGCCGAACTTCCAGTTCCACCACCAGCCGTTCAACTATTTCGCCGCCTACGCGCCCGGCACCGCCGCGCGCACCGAGCATCTCAGGGATGGCGGCCTGGATGGCGCCGAGTTCATCAAGGCGATCGACGACGGCAAGCTGCCGCAGGTCGCCTTCTACAAGCCGCAGGGCAATCTCAACGAGCACTCAGGCTATGCCGACGTGACATCGGGCGACCGGCATCTGGCCGACCTCGTCGCGCATCTGGAGAAGAGCCCGCAATGGAGCCACATGCTGGTCGTCATCACCTATGACGAGAATGGCGGCTTCTGGGATCACGTCGCGCCGCCCAAGGCCGACCGCTGGGGCCCGGGCAACCGCATCCCGGCCTTCATCGTCTCGCCCTATGCCAGGATGGGCACGGTCGACCACACGCAATACGATACGACGTCGATCCTGCGCTTCATCACCGCGCGCTACGATCTGCCGGTGCTGACGGGCATCGTCGCCCGCGACAAGGCGCTGGCCGCCAATGGCGAGCCGCCGATGGGGGATTTGTCAGCCGCGCTTAATCTCAGCCGCTAGGGCGGAGCGAACCGCGAATATGCCACCGCGCCGCGAGGCGCGGTGGCTCAGCCGCCATTGACCAGGGCAAGAATGAGCTTTTGCAGATTGCCGCCCTGGCCGAGTTCGATGCGGTCGAAATCGCGGCTTGCCTGCCGCTGCGCCTGCGAAAGGGCGGACAGGCGTTTGGTCATCTCGACCCGGATCTTGCTGCATTTGGGATCGTCGGGAACGGTGAGGCCGACCGTCGCCGCCTCGATCTTGCGCGCCATGTCGACAATGGTCGCGCCATGCACCTTTTCGTGGGCGCTGACGCCTGCGAGGAAAACCTCCCAGTTCTTCTGGATGGCGGACGGCAGCGGCGAGGAGGGGCTGGGCAAGGTGTAGGTGATGATGAGCTTTGGCTTGGCCGAGACCAGCACGCAGGCTCCGGCACGCGGCTGATAATCCCTGGTCCAGGTCAGCTTGAAATTGGTGTGAGCAATGGCGCGGGTAATGCCGACATTCGGCCCGTTCTCGCCAATCGACCGGTAGAGCTCGAGCCCGGACTGGCCTGAAATGGCGTAGGTCTCGACCTTCTCGACAGGCTTCCACTCGGCATGCGCCGCAAGCGGCAAGGCCACCAGGGCGGCGGTCGGAAGATACAGGCGAACACAGGCTCTCAACACTGCTCTCTCCGAGGCGCGCGGCCCTGCCATTCAGGCAACGCTATTCAACGGCTTTTCCTATATGCTGCCGGCGGGCGCTGCAAATGGCCCGGAGGGGGAAGTCATGAGAAGAAATCTCGTTGCCGCCGGTGCCTTGGCGGCGGTGCTTGGCTCGCAATCGGCCTTCGCGGCATCCTGCGGCGGCTGGAGCGCCAAGATGGAGGAAGACGAGGGTGGCAGCGTGCTGACCGCTTCGGTCTGCGGCGGGCCGAAGGGCGACGCCTATCTGATGCTCAATTGCTACGACAAACCGGTGCTGAGCTACGATCTGGGCGCCAGCGGCCAACAACTGGAACCGGGCATCAGCGGCGCGTTCGACTTCAAGGCCGACGGCAAGACGGTGACCAAGACCCTGCAGCTGGAGGCGATGTACAATTATTTCGTGGTCGATCTGGAGAAGGGGGACCCGCTGCTCGACCTGTTGCGGTCCAAGGGGGACGTGTCGGTCAGCGCTGCCAAATATGGTTCGATCAGTTTTGCGCTGAAGGGTTCCAGTGGGGCAATCGGCAAGGTGCTGGCGCAGTGCGGCAAGGCGAAGCCCGCGGGCGACGGGGATTGAACCTCGAGAGGTTGCGCCGCCCCTCATTGTCCTGCCGCCCATTGATCCATTCCATCAGCGGCTTGCCGCCAGCGCCGGGCGGCCGTATCTCACGTCCATGACCGACATCCAATTCCGCAAGGCGCAAGCCTCCGACCTGCCAGCCATCGTCGCCATGCTCGCCGACGATCCGCTGGGTGCCGCCCGCGAAGACGCCTCGTTGCCGTTGGCGCAGGGTTATATCGATGCCTTCAACGCCATCGATGCCGATCCCAATCAGCTGCTTGCCGTGGCCGTGGATGGCGCGGAGGTAATCGGCACCTTGCAGATCAGCTTCCTTGCCGGTATTTCGCGCAAGGGCGGCTGGCGCGGGCAGATCGAGGCGGTTCGCGTTGTCAGCGGCAGGCGCTCCGACGGCGTCGGCAAGAAGATGTTCGAATGGGCGATCGACGAGTGCCGGGCGCGGGGCTGCGGCCTTGTGCAGCTCACCACCGACAAGGGGCGAGCGGATGCGCACCGCTTCTATGAAGGGCTCGGCTTCAGTGCCAGCCATATTGGTTACAAGAAGAGCCTTTAGCGGAAACCCGTGCCGGTTCGGGCCTGGCGGTGACTGGCGTATAGCGGAAGCCCTTCAGGCACTATTCAAATCGCCTGGCAAAGCGGATATAGGTCAGTCAGGTTGACCTATTGTAAAAACGTCCGGGGAGGCGTGTCGTGACCCTTTTGAATCTTCTGGCCTCGCGCTCATCGCGCATGAAGGCCTCCGAAATCCGCGAGCTGTTGAAGCTGCTCGACCAGCCCGACATCATCTCTTTCGCCGGCGGCATTCCCGATCCGTCGCTGTTTCCGGCAGACGCCATCCGCGATGCCTATGCCGACGTGCTCGGCGGGCCGGAAGCGGGGGCAGCACTCCAATACCAGGTTTCGGAAGGCTATCTGCCGCTGCGGCGCTGGCTCGCCGGGCAAATGGGCAAGCTCGGCGTGGCCTGCGACGAGGCCAACATCTTCATCACCTCCGGCTCGCAGCAGGCGCTGGATTATCTCGGCAAGCTGTTCCTGTCGCCAGGCGATACCGCGCTGGTGACATGGCCGACCTATCTCGGCGCGCTGCAGGCCTTCAACGCCTACGAGCCCCGCTATGACCGGCTGCGGCCCGAGGGCGGCAACATGACGCCCGAAGCCTACCACACTGCCGCCGCCGCCAATGGCGGCAAGGTGAAATTCGCCTATCTGGTGCCCGATTTCGCCAACCCGACCGGCAACACGCTGGACCGAAAGCAGCGCGAAGCGGTGCTCGACCTTGCCGGCGAGCTCGACATCGCCGTCATCGAGGATGCCGCCTACCGGGCGCTGCGCTATGACGGCGAGGGTGTGCCGCCGATCCTGGCGCTCGACTGCATCAGGTCCGGCGGCATCGACAAGGCGCGCACGCTCTATTGCGGCTCGTTCTCGAAAATTCTGTCGCCGGGCATGCGTGTCGGCTGGGTTTGCGCGCCGCGCCACGTGGTGGAAAAACTGGTGCTGATGAAGCAGGCTTCGGACCTGCACAGCCCGTCAGTCAACCAGATGGTGATGCACCGCGTCGCCGAAGCCGTGTTCGACGGCCAGGTGGAAAAACTCATCGGCGCCTACCGCGAGCGCCGCGACGGCCTGCTCGGGGCGCTTGAAGCCAACATGCCGGAGGGGGTGACCTGGAGCCGTCCGGAAGGCGGCATGTTCGTCTGGGTGACGCTGCCGGAGGGCACCGACGCCACGGACCTCCTGGCACGGTCGGTGAAGGAGGCGCGGGTCGCCTTCGTGCCGGGCAACGCCTTTTACGCCGACGGCACCGGGCGCAACACGCTGCGGCTGTCGTTCACGCTGGCCACCCGCAGCGCGGTGAGCGAGGGCATTCCCCGGCTGGCGGCGCTGCTCAAGGGTTAGAGCAAATTCCAGGAAAGTCTGAAATGGTTTTCCCGGGACAAGCGCGCAGCGCTTTCCCCAGGAATTGCGTAATAGCAAAGAGCGGCATGCGCCTAAGCCGGCACGTTCACCAGCTGCTTGAGCTTCGCAAGCCTGGCGCGGGCGAGCTTGCGGATCGGCTTTTGGAAACCCTCTTCGCCGGCTTCGACGACGAAGACCAATGTCTTTAAGTCCAGCAGGAACTCGTCGATGGCCCGCGTCGTCTGTTCGGACCTGTCCTTGAAGCGGAGCAGCAATGCGTTCGCTTCCTCGATGGCATCGGCATTGGCGCCGTCGACCAGCGCTTCAAGCTTCTGAAAACAATCCAACCGAAAATTCTCCCGCCGCCCCACCAAACTTGCCATCGGCCCAAAAGTTCCATTCGGCCTCGAAAAATTGTCGCTGGTTGTCAGCAGAGGCACGCGCCCCGCGTTGACGCCCTGCCAACCGCGCCTAAATTCGAGGCCTTGCGAGGAGGCGCTTTCATGGAAACCCAGGAATTGCATCGCGGCCGGCTCATCGACCACCTCCAGCTCGTGGTCCGGGATCTCCCCGCCAGCCGGCGTTTCTACGAGGCGGTTTTCCAAGTCCTTGGTGTCCCGATCGGCGGCACCGGCGAGGATTATTTCTGGGCCGACGAATTGTTCATTTCCAGCGCCGACAGCCGGGCCGCGCTGGGAAAGCTGACCGGACGTCATCATCTGGCCTTCCAGGCCAGGGATCACGCCATGGTCGATGCCTTCTACAAGGCCGGGCTCGAAGCCGGCGGCACGGACAATGGCGCGCCTGGCGAGCGGTCCTATCATCCCGGCTATTATGCCGCCTTCCTGCTCGACCCGGACGGCAACAACATCGAGGCCGTCCACCACGGCCAGGCCAACCGCAGCGCCGCGTCGGTGAAGATCACGTTCTAGGAGCAATCGATCGACCGCGTCGAGGCGAGGTGATTCCGATGCCGCATTTCCGGGGTATTTCGGAAACTCGGACGCCACACCGGCGAATCCGATCGGATTCTTGACCTGGGCGGCACTGAAATTGTCCTGCGGAGCATGGATGGCGCCGTCTCTGGACAAGAGGCAAATCGGTCCCATACGGTGCGGTTTCAGGGAAGACGCGTGCGCGGGAAAGGCCGGTTGCTCGTTGAAAAAGAACGTCTTCTCTTCGCTCGATCTGCCGTCGCATCTCGACGACCGCGCGCGCTTCGCGCTCTGGCAGGACATTCATGTCGCCGAGATCTGGTCGGTCGAATATGCCATCTCCGGCAATGTGCCGTTCCAGGCGGATATCGAAGCCACCGCCATCGGGCCGCTGGTGCTCGGGCGGATGGCCGGGACGATCAAGCATGCGAGCCGCAAGACGCGCAACATCGCCGACGACGGCCGCGACGGCTATCTGCTGCTGGTCAACGATGGCGACACCAGGCTGAGCGGTGTGCAGACCGGCCGCGACTACAGCATCGGCAGGGGCGAAGGCGCGCTGGTCTCGGCTTCGGAAGCGCTGGAAATGACCGGCGGCGACCGCAATGTCTGGACCAATGTCGTGGTGCCCCGCGAAATCATGGAAAATGCCTTCGCCCATGTCGAGGACCGCCTGGCGCTGACCATCGGCGTCGACAATGAAGCGCTCGACATGCTCAAGCGCTATTGCGGCTTCCTGGAAGCGGGGCCGGCATTGCTCTTGCCCGATCTTGTCGCCCATGCCACCGAAACGATCGTCGACCTGATCGGATTGGCGACGGGCGCCAAGGGCGAGATCGCCGAGCTGGCGGGCGTGCGAGGCCTGCGCGCGGCAAGGCTGCAAGCCATCCTGCAGACGATGCGGGACAATTTCGCCGATCCCGGCATCTCGGCCCAGCACATCGCCCAGCGTTTGCGGCTTTCCGCGCGCTACGTCCATGATCTCCTGCAGGAAACGGGCTCGAGTTTCGCCGAGCATATTCTCGAACTGCGCCTGCAGAGGGCCCACCGCATGCTGCGCGACCGGCGCAACGACAGCATGCGGGTCAGCGAGATCGCGCTGTTGAGCGGCTTTTCCGACGTCTCCTATTTCAATCGCTGTTTCCGCCGCCGCTTCGGCTCGACGCCGAACGCCGCGCGCTAGAGCGAATCATCGTCTCACGGAATCGATGGCCGCTCTAACTCCCTGTTTTTCCGGGCGGAAGCGCGGCACCAAAGACAAGGACTCGAAGCGAGTCGGATCAGTTGTCTTCGAACCGATCGACTGATGCCGAACGGCCACACCGATCGCCCGAATGCCGCGGCGCTCTCCACGACAATTCCAATGCGGCTCAGCCCAAGACGCCGCCCGTGAACAATGCAAAACCTCGACGATACCCGGGTCGCCGCGGAGTATTTCCACGGCCGGGGGAAGCAACATCATTGGGGTAGCAAACAGTGAAAACGATTCTTCTCGCCACCATCCTCGCGCTTGCGCCGGTCGGCATGGCGTCCGCGGCGGACGTCAACGAAACCTTGCCGGTTGCTGCCGGCTATGACTGGTCCGGCCTCTATGCCGGCGTTCACTTCGGTTACGTAGCCGGGAAATCCAATCTCTTCATCGGCGGCGCCGGCATTGGGGGCACCGACGTCAATGCTGCCTTCGATCCGGACGGTTTTATTGGTGGCATCCATATCGGCGTCAATCAGGAATTGGCGAACCGTTTCGTGCTCGGCGCCGAGGCTGACCTTGCCTACAGCAATGTCGATGCGGTGGGGACCTTCGCCGGTGCCGGCGCGTTGTTGTCGAGCGAACTCAAGTGGTCGGGTTCGGCCCGGCTGCGGGCCGGCTATGCGTTCGATCGGACGTTGCCTTATATCAGTGCCGGCGTGGCAGCGGCCAAGTATGAAATGAGTGTGGTCAGCAGTGGTCCCCTCGGTACAGTAACAGTCCACGACGAAACCCATCTTGGCTGGACGGTTGGGGCCGGCGTCGAGCACGCTTTCACCGACAAATGGATCGCCCGCGTCGAATATCGCTATTCCGACTTTGGCAAAGAGGATCTCTCGGTGCCGATTTTTGGTCTTGGCACGGTTTCGAACATCGATCTCAAGACGCACGATTTACGCGTCGGCCTCAGCTATAAGTTCTGACACGCCGGTTCGAACAAAACCCTGGCGTCCGCGCCGGGGTTTTGCCTGCGCCGCGGCTGATGCTGAACGGCCACACCGGCCGGGCGGGGTGCGGCGGCGCGCTCCAAGACAATTCCGATGCTGTCCAGCCCAAGACGCCGCCGGCGATCAATGCAACACCGTAGCTTCGACTGACCGCCACTGACCATGTCGGTCGTGGTGCAGCATCCCGGGGACAGCAGACAAGCAATGAAAACGATTCTTCTCGCCACTGCCTTTCTTTTCGTTCCCGCCGGCATGGCGTTGGCGCCCGACCCCACCGAGACCTTGCCGGTCGCGGCCAGCTACAACTGGTCCGGCGGCTATTTCGGAGCACAGGCCGGATATGCCCGGAGCGACGCCAGGGTCGGACAGACTTTCGCGCCGGGCAGCTTCGACAATTACGGCTGGGGTTACAGCCCGTCCGGCGGTTTCGGCGGTGTGTTTGCCGGCTACAACAAGCAGTTCGACAGCGGATTGGTTGTTGGCGTCGAGGGAGACTACAGCTTTGCAAGCGTGAACGACACGACGCTCTACCGGGCGCTCGGCGTCGACGACCCCGCCTTTGGTGGCGAGCTCGAGCTTGAGGCGGTAGGCACCGTGCGCCTCAGAGCCGGTTATGCGATCGATCGCTGGCTTCCTTTCGTCACCGGCGGCCTGGCGGTGGCAAGCTACAAACACACGACCACCAACATTCCGGGCGGTCCCTATGCCGACGTCCGAGATACCGTCGCGGGTTATACGCTGGGTGCGGGCGGCGAATACGCCGTCACCGACAATTGGGTGGTTCGGGGCGAATACAGGTTCGCCGATTTCGGCCGCCACACCTCCGTGCGCCACGCCTTCTCCAATGGCGCTCCCCTCAATCGGGATGCCATCGAACTGACGACACAGGATCTGCGGATCGGCGTGGCCTACAAATTCTGATCTCCACGGCCGGACGCTGGTCCGGAAATTCGCATTCGAGGGCTCTAATGCATCGCTTTTCAATCTTCGCCGCGTCGTCGCTGGTCGCCGCGACCTCCGCTTACGCCGCCGATACGCAGCAGCCGCTGGCAGCGGAGACGGTGGTGACGCCGCATGTTTCGGGCTACGGCGAACTCTATCTCGGCGGGCTTCGCTTCGTCGGCGACGACTACACGACCCGGGCCGGCGGCGGCGCCGTGCGCGTCAACATTCCGTTTGCCGAGCGCTGGAATTTGCAGGGCGACCTGACCTACGACCGCATCTGGGGCCATTACGATCCCCTGGATGACACGCGCGGTGCGGTCCATGGCTTCTACCGCGATTCCGACCGTTTCGCCGCCGGCATTTTCGCCGCCTACACATCTGTCGGCGAAAGCGGCGTGACCGTAAACAACTATGCGGTCGGCCCGGAAGCACAACTCTATTTCGGCAATCTGACCCTCTATGGCCAAGCCAGTTTCGGCCAGCTCACCATCAGCGACTTTCATGGCGACCAATGGGGTATACGCGCGGTGGCGCGCTACTTCGTCCGGAAGAACCTTCGCCTGGATGCGGAGCTCGACTTCAACCGAACCGACTATAATGGCACCAACGAGGACGTGGTCGGTGCCGCCGTCCAGGCCATGTACCGGTTCGACGAAACGCCATGGGCGGTGTTCGGACGCTATGAATTCGAGCGGAGGAAGTTCGAAACGTCTACGCAGGACACCAGGGCCAACAAGGTCGTCATCGGCCTGCGCACCAGCTTCGGCAGCGATACGCTGTTCGACGAGGACCGCAACGGCGCGACCATGGACACCTATCGGGCCGCTTCGGTGATCAATACGAAGTGAGCCGGCGGCACGACTGGAAAGGCGCGGCGGGCCTGGCTTTTGCCTTCGACCTGCATGCCGAGCGGGTTATCGGACTGGTGCGCACGGCCGATGCCGCCTTCGCGGCGCGTCCTGGAAAAACACGTTTTTCGCTTCGAAGGCGAGGTGACGCCGCACGGTGCGCCGACCGACCTCTTCGCTCTCGAAAGAAGGCGGGAAACAACCGGCACATCCGGTCAATGACAGGGCTGCCAGCCGCAAGCGGGCTTTCTCGCGCCGGCACATTCGCAAGCGGCACGAGACGGTGGAGACTGGCGCCGATCAGCCTTGTTGAGCCGTGCCTTGCGTTGCCAGATTGGTGGCCGCGGTGCTAACCGGGAAATGGCGGACGGGAATCGACCTCAAAGCAATGCGCGAGGTCTTTCCCAATAACATCCCGAACAGACCATCTCTTGCCCACCGTGGAGAAACAATTCTTATGCAAAAACCAGCCCGGGCGATCCGTGTCGCCGCGCCGTTGCTTACGATTTTGGGCATGGCCACACCATTCATATTAACAATTTCTCATATATCTTCGGCGCAGGCTCAGGAGGAATATCTTCCGACCCAGAAGGACTTTGTCGGCAAATGGCAACTCAGCGGCGCGACCACCCGGCCGCCGCGCGACATGAAGGATGCGGCAACGCCGGAACAGGAAGCGGCCGCCAATGACTTCCAGCAGACGGTGACCGCGTTCTACGGCGCGTTCGACTATCTGGAGATCACGGCGGACGGCCGCTACAATTTCCATCAGCCCGGTGACCCGGCATCGGGTTCCTGCGTCTGGTGCGGAACCTGGTCCTTCAACAAGAGTTCGCTATGGCTGGAGCTGGACACGGCACCCCGGCTTGATATCTACGCCAAGGGCGGCGACATCCAGATGACCTATACCGCCGAACCCGACGAAAAATCGAAATACGCCTGGCTGGTTTTTGGCTGGACGAAGGTCGAGTAGACGCCGCGGCCCTCGACAGGTCCGAGCGGCTTTTCTCCAATCTTGTATGCTCGTATACGAGTTGAAGACCCGGGGAGTTCGCATGAGTCCATTGCCTGAAACCGTGCCGTTTTTCAGTCAGTGGGAGACGCCTGACATGACGCTAGCGGTGCTCGCCGACGGCGCCGAAGCCGCGTTGCGGCGGGATCCGCTATGGCAGGGATCAGGCGCTGCCACGCTCGACGAATACGCGGCCTGGGCCGCCAATGTCTGCGGCATGGCGTGTCTCAAGATGATCCTGGCGACGCGCGGCGAGATCGTGCCGACGATCGAACTGGCCAGGCGATGCACTCCATATGGCGGCTATGTCGTCAATGAAGGCTCGATCAAGGGGCTGATCTATGCGCCCTTCGTCACCTTCGTGAAGGCGGAATTCGGCCTCGATGCCGAGGTGATGACCAGTGTCGCGACGGCGGACATTCCGTCGATCCTCGGCCGGTCGCGGTTCTTCATCGCTTCGGTCAGCAGTTCGATCCGCTGGCCCGAGCGCGAGCCGCCATCGAAGGGCGGACATTTGGTTCTGGTCACCGCCGCCTCGGATGAAGGGTTCCGCTTTCACAACCCATCCGGCCATACCAGTGCCACACAGGTCAACGCAGTGTTGGCGCCAGCCGCTTTCGACCGCTTCTTTGCCAATCGCGGCATTGCCGTCGCCACTTGATTTTGACAGTTGAGGGATTTCGATGACCGGAAAGATCAGGGTTGCGATCCTCTATGGCGGGCGCTCGGCCGAGCATGACGTGTCGCGGCTTTCGGCCGCCAATGTGCTGAAGGCGATCGACCGGACGCGCTACGAGGTGGTGCCGATCGCCATTTCCAGGGAGGGCAGATGGCTGCTGCAGCCGACGTCCGAGGCCGTGGGCGAAGGGGCGGGAGCTCCAGTGTCGCAGGATGGCGTGGAGATAGCCCTGCTGCCCGGCGGCAAGGGCCGGCTGATCTCAGCGTCGCCTACGGGAACGCGGGCTGACCTGGCGCCGGTCGATGTCGTCTTCCCCGTGCTGCACGGTCCTTTCGGGGAGGACGGCTCGGTGCAGGGCTATGCAGAGGTTGCCGACGTCGCCTATGTCGGCTGCGGCATCCTGGCCTCGGCCGCGGCCATGGACAAGGATGTCGCCAAGCGGCTCATGCACGGGGCCGGGCTTGCCGTCGCCCGCTCGGTCACTGTCCATCGTAACGACGTCGGTTCCTTCCAGGAGATCGCCGGGGCGCTGGGGCTGCCATTCTTCGCCAAGCCGGCGCGCCAGGGCTCATCGTTCGGAGTGAGCAAGGTGAACGACAGGGATGGTTTCGATCAAGCCCTCGAAACGGCTTTCCGCTATGACGGCAAGGCGTTGATCGAGGAGTTCGTCGAAGGCCGCGAGATCGAGTGCTCGGTGCTGCAACGGGCCGACGGCTCGCTCA
Source organism: Mesorhizobium sp. B2-4-18 (assembly GCF_006441385.1). Lineage (NCBI taxonomy): Bacteria > Pseudomonadati > Pseudomonadota > Alphaproteobacteria > Hyphomicrobiales > Phyllobacteriaceae > Mesorhizobium > Mesorhizobium sp. B2-4-18. The sequence continues at coordinate 158,921 of NZ_VFUW01000010.1, forward strand.
CGGTGTCGCTGCCCGGCGAGATCATCCCGGCCGGCAAGCACGGCTTCTACACTTATGAGGCCAAATATTTGGACGCCGACGGCGCGGTGGTCAAAGTGCCCGCCGATGTGCCGGCAGCAGTGATCGACCGGGCGAGGGAAATGGCTGGGCAAGCCTTCAAGGCGCTCGGCTGCGAGGCGATGGCGCGCGTCGACTTCTTCCTGCGCGCCGACGGCTCCCTGCTGGTCAACGAGGTCAACACGCTGCCCGGTTTCACCGACATCTCGATGTACGCCAAGGCGCTGGCCGCGATCGGCATCGGCTACAGCGAGGTCATCGATATCTTGATCGAGCATGCGCTGGCGCGGCACGGCGCGCGCTGATCCGAGTCAGCGGCCGCCGCATCGGATAAACCGCCCTTTGGACGGCGTGTCTTTCCACCTCTGGCTAATGTTGCTGGCCGGCTCTATATGCCCGATCATGGGACTGGCAGGGGAGGCATGGAATGGCGGCCAATCGTCGAAACGGGATGGCGTCGCCCGCGCATGGCTTGGAGGATATTCTTTCGCCCGCCGCCCCGCACCCCCGAACGTCATTGCCCAATGTAGCCACCATCGTCACCACGGTGGCGGCGTTGTATTTCGGGCGTGAGGTTTTCCTGCCGATAGCGATCGCGCTGTTGCTGACTTTCGCGCTCGCCCCTCTTGTGTCCGCGCTCAAACGGGCCGGTGTTCCCCGCATCGCGGCCGTCATCGTCAGCGTATTGGGGGCTTTCGCCGCACTTGCCCTGTTCAGCTTCATCGTCGCCACGCAGGTCAGCGAACTGGCGCAAAACATCCCGGTCTACCAGGCCAACATCCTGACCAAGGTCCGCTCGCTCAAGGAGACTGGCGTTGGGGGAGGGATCATTGCCAGGTTGAGCAAGGTGGTCGAACGTGTCGGCCAGGAGATCGACAGGCAGGAGACGTCGCCGCCGGCCGCCACCCCGGAAAAGCCGCCGCGTGAACCGGTGCCGGTCGAGATCGTCTCGCGCGAAAGGCCTTTGGAGGTTCTGCAGAACATAGTCGGGCCGCTGATCAGCCCGCTCGGATCGGCCGGGCTGATCATCGTCGTCGTCATCTTCATGCTGCTGGAGCGGGAGGATTTGCGCGACCGCTTCATTCGCCTTGTCGGGTATGGCGACCTTCACCGTACCACCGAGGCGCTTCAGGATGCCGGCAAGCGTGTTGGCCGGTACCTGCTGATGCAATTGGTCGTCAACATCGTGTATGCCGTACCAATCGCGGCCGGCCTGTGGGTCCTGGGCATTCCGAATGCCTTGCTGTGGGGGTTGCTGGCACTTGGCCTGCGTTTCGTTCCCTATATCGGCCCGGCGATCGGCATGCTGCTGCCGCTGTTCCTGGCGCTGGCCGTGGCGCCAGGCTGGTCGCTGGTGCTGTGGACAGCCGCCCTGTTCGTGGTGATGGAACTGATCACCGGCAATGTCGTGGAACCTTGGCTTTATGGCTCGCGAACCGGGCTGTCGTCCCTGGCCATCATCGTTGCGGCCATCTTCTGGACGTGGCTGTGGGGCCCGCTCGGGCTGGTTTTGTCAACACCGCTCACCGTGTGCCTGGTAGTGCTGGGCAGGCACGTGCCGCAGTTTGAATTCCTCGATGTCCTGTTTGGCAACGAGCCCGTGCTCGAACCTCATGCACGCCTCTACCAGCGTCTGCTGGCCGGTGACCCTGACGAAGCCACGGACCACGCCGAGGAGATGCTGGAAGAGAAATATCTGGTCGAGTTCTACGACAAGGTGGCCATTCCCGCCCTCCTGCTGGGCGAGCAGGACCGTGCGCGCGGTGTCATGGGCGACCAGCAAAGGCGTCAGGTGGCCGAGAGCGCCCTGGTGATGGTGGCAAACCTCGACGACAGCGCGCATGAGGAAGCAGAGGAAGAGGATGCCCCGACGGCGGCCGAAGAGGAGCCGGATGACAAGGATCCTTCCCGCGAAGACGAAACCGAACTGCCCGACGGCACGGATCTGTCGGTGCTTTGCACAGGCGGGCGCGGTGAACTGGACGATGCCGCCGCCGCGATGCTGGCACAGGTGCTGGAAGTCCAGGGCACGACGGTGTCGAAGGCCGGCTTTGCCGATATGGAACCCGCCAACATCCGCCGTCTCGAGCTCGAAACCATCGATACCGTGGTGGTCGGCTTCCTGAACCGGGATTCCATCAAGCACGCCCGGTTTCTGGTTCGCCGGCTGAAGCGGGCAAAAGCGGCGTTGAGGGTGGGAATCGTATTCTGGTCGCAAGCCGCCAATGAGGACAAGGAAGCGGCCGAAAAGCTCGCCCGTGACATCAACGCGGATTTCGTGGCGCATGGCATGGTGGACGCAGTGGTCGGCGCGCTGTCGAACGAGCCGCCAATTGCCCTCAAGCTCGTCGCCAAACGCCGGATGCGGCGACAGCGCGCCACCTCCCGAAAGGCCTCGGCGGCCTCGACCTAGCCGTGGGTGCCGGTTGATCTCCGAGACTGGGTCGATCTCGGTCGTTCACATATTGGAAGCGACATCGCGGGAGGAGGGCGGCCTTGACTTGTGCGCCGGCCGGATCCTCGCGGCCTGGCGGGGGACGCGGGAAACGGGTTTGACTGGATTTCCAGCGAGTGATTTCTGCACCTTGCGGCGCTGGAGCCAGCTGGACGACAGTTCGGCAAGCAGACTGCGCAGGACCTTCACGATGTCCTCCTCTGCTGGACGATGCGGTAATCTCCGAAGGCCGGACTGGTTCCATGCCGCATGGAGCCGTCGCACCTTGGCGCTTTTGGCTATTGCATCGAGCCTGATCGATGCAGAGCGAGAGGGATCATCGAGCTCTCATCACGGTTCTCGACGAGTCCGGTTCCAGGCGGGGCCAATCCGTTGCCCAAAGCGTCGAATTCGATCGCAGCGCCAACCAGTTGGGCAGCCTGCAGGACCAGATGTTCAATGTCCTCGAGGGCGACGTTCTCGGCCAGGTTCCTGATCCTGATCCTTTCCGCCACTACCGACACGTTGATGATGCCCGCGGTCTTGAACGCTGCGCGGACGCTCGCATAGACGTCTTCACGCAGTCGCGTGGAATAATCGTATCGCATTGAAACCTCCCAAAGCGAGTTGGTTTCCTCAAGCTGGCAGGATGCGCCCCATGGCGGCGCATGGCAAGTTAAAAGTGAAAAAAGTGTGAACAAAATCAGCCAGTTAGCATAGTTACACGAATGGGCAACCTGCGTTGGATGATCATCATTGGTACGACGCTGCATTCACCCACTGACCGCGCTTGACGCAGGATGCCGAAATTCCTAACTGTAAGTAGAATGAGACGGTTACTAACTCGCCTGATCTTTGCGCTTGGAGGCGCACATGGCTGACCTGGAACGCCCGGAACGACTGCAGATCATGTTGACCCAGGATGAACTGGCCGCACTGGAAAACTGGCGTTTCGACAAACGCATGCCCAGCCGCTCGGCGGCGGTACGCGAATTGCTGCGCCGTGGCCTTGCCTCCGATGGCTTCCTGACGGCCGAGGTGGGCGCCAAGTCGCAGGAATTCGGCGTGCTCCTGCCCAATGGCGACGGCAAGGCCCCGCCGGAACAGGCGGAGTGAAAAATTTCGCGGTAAACCTTCCATTCTCGCGCCGGCGATTGCCTTGATCCGTTTGCGCCTTATCTGATCGGGAAAGATGCAATTGCGGGTGGCGATGAACGACATCGACGGCAGCGACAGACAGGGGGCGACCGCCGACGCCCGGCTCGCGGCAATTGTCGATTCCTCCTTCGATGCCATTATCAGCAAGGATCTGAACAGCGTCATCCAAAGCTGGAACCAGGCGGCGGAACGCATGTTCGGCTACACCGCCGAGGAGGCGATCGGCCAATCCGTCCTCATGCTCATTCCCGATCACCTCAAGAGCGAGGAGACCGAGATCATCAGCAAGATTCGCAGCGGCGACCGCGTGGCGAGCTATGAGACGACGCGCAAGCGCAAGGACGGAGCGCTGATTTCGGTCTCACTGACGATTTCGCCGATCAAGAACGGCGATGGCGAAATCATCGGCGCCTCGAAAATCGCCCGCGATATTTCCGCCGCCAAGGAGAGCGAGCGCCGGATCAGGCTGCTGATGCGGGAGGTCAACCATCGGGTCAAGAACCAGTTCGCGGTCATCCTGTCGATGGTCAGGGAGACCAGCAAGCGCTCGAATGGTCCGGGCGAGTTCGAGGAATTGATCCGCGCCCGCATCATGGCACTGTCGCGGTCGCACGATCTGCTCGTCACCTCGGAGTGGGCGGGGGCGAGCCTGTTCGACCTTATCCAGGAACATCTCAAGCCCTTCGGCCTCGAGGAGCAGATCCTGCTCTCCGGCCCGGTCCTGACGCTGCAGTCGAACGCGGTGCAGAACCTCGGCATGGCCTTTCACGAACTGGGCACCAACTCATCAAAGTATGGCGCGCTGGGCAGCGAAGGCGGCCGGGTCGAGATTACCTGGACCATCGGCTCCGGAGCGCATGCTCCGGGCTCCGCGGGCGAACGAGAATTCCAGCTGACCTGGGAGGAAAACTGCGAACCGCATCCCGGCGACCGGCGCGATCAGACCACGCGCAAGGGGTTCGGCACTGTCGTGCTGCAGCGTGTGGCGCCGCAGTCGCTCGGTGGCTCCGCCATTTTGGAGCGGTCCCCCGGCCATCTCAAATGGCAGCTGAGCGCGCCGCTGGCCTCCATCATCGTGGCGCAGGCCGGCAGCGAGGCCGATGGTGTTTCGCCGGGTTTCGGCATCTAGGGCGATCCGCCGGTCTGGACACCGCCCCTATTCCCTGTCGGGCTGCACCTGCTCGACCAGGATATGCGCCTCGCGCGCGGCCTCGACAAAGGCCTCCCTGGCGATTTCGGGGGGCAAGTCGCCGCTCAGTGCCCTGCGGCAGGCGCGCAGCGCGGACTGATGTTTCAGGCTGCCGGCATCGCGCCAATGTGTCGTCAGGAGTTCGATCGCCTGTTGTGTGTTGGACAGGTTGCGGATGCCTCCGGCAACGCCTACGGAAACGACGACGGGCTTGGAGAACCATGCAGTTTGCATTGGAACCTAGACCATGTTTAGCCCGTGGAACGCGTTGGGCGGCATGAGGTTTCATCGCCGCCGATCACTGTAGCGTGAGGCTTTCCGGGCATCTCCGCGCGAACCAATCCCTAGAGGATGCTGGTCGTCACTTCGACGATGATCGCGGCGCCTTCCAGTCCACCGTTGGGAACGTGCACGACGCGCGAGACCCGCAGATCCTGTGGGTTTCCGTCGACCGACAGGGACACGCTCTCGCCAATGCGCGGCACCGCCTGGAAAGTAACATTGGTGGCGTCAGGCCTGTTGTCGATGGATATGCGGCAATTGACGGTCATGGACTCTCTCCAGTGTCTGGCGGTGCCCCGGGTCGTCAACGCGGGGTCCATGAAATGGTTTCAGGAGGTCCGGCTCAAACACCTGCCGATGTCCGCGGGCGAAGTCATCAACCGCCCGGTAGCCCCGGCGTCCGGCCTCTGATTCAGTCGTCGGCTCTCGGAACGAAATAGTTGGTGGTGACCGCATCGCCGCCGATTCCACGCGTGACTTGAACCGAGGCATAGCCTTCCGGGGCAATCGAGCCGGTCGCCATCCGGTCGACCTGCTTGCACCGGCCGACCATTTCGCCGCTCGGCCAGGGTGCCAATCTGATTTCAAGCGCCGCTTGGCACTCCGCCATCGATGAATAGACGACCGGGCGCGACTCCATGGGCCGACAGAGCGATGCGTTGCACGACAGCATGATCATCACCGCCGCGGTTGCCGGATCCATGAAACTCTCCTGTTGGCCGACAATGAACGTCCAACAGGCCGCAAGGTTTCATGCTGACGGAAGCGACCCCAATCGGTTGGTCCGATTGTCGAGAAGCTCAGGACGTGCGGGAACAGGCCAGGAGCGAGATCTGACGGCGCACTCACGCCTTATCAAAAGCCCGGCGGCTTCGGTCTCCGCGCCTCTGGGCAGCCAGAATTCCGGGAACATCAAAGGCCAAACGAGGACATGGTCCAGGGGTTTTGGTACCCAAGGCGCGGCTTGGCATTCGCTGCGTCGGTCGGGGTCGATGTTGCTGTTCCGGTTGCTGTGCAGTCCAATTTTGCTGCCACCGCCGCCTTGAACGACAGACCGGCGCATGCCTTCGAGGCGGTGACGGTCGCCTTCTTTTCGTGTGCCGCAGCGACATTTGAGCCGGCGAGGACAAGCGCCAGGCAAATGAAAACCATCTTCATTAGATCCCCCCTAGTTTAGCTTAAGCTAAATTAAAGTTAACGTAACGTTACCTGGCCGTCAATCGCGACGGAGGTCCAGGGAGGAAGCCACCTTCCTCCTGCCCGGATACCGGCCGGTTCCTGTCCCGGATCACGGCATCATTGATCGGAGAGGATCGGGAGCTACCCGACCTGGTTCCGGCTACTCGTTGGCTTGCAGTTGCCTGGTTCCCGCTCATGGGCTCGAACCACGATTCACGCCTTCAAAGGGCGCTGTCCTACCATTAGACGAAGCGGGAAAGCCGGCACGTTATGGCGCCCAGGCAGCTTGCGGTCAATTCGGGAAATTGTTGACCGGCTCTTCGCAGCGATAGACCGGGCAGTCCCCGTCGCGGGACGGGACATAGGCCGACATCGGCACTTCAGGCCAGTCGCACTCGTTGCCGAACTGCCTGACATAGCGATCGTAGGTGTTGGGGCCAGTGGTCAGCACCACGGCGCGGTGGTTCTGGATCATGGCCCGGATCTGAGCGCAGCCCATGGAGCGGCTGTCGGGCCGGGCGTCGGCCAGACCGGTCGCCGCGAGCACGACGGCCATGGCCATCAACAGGGTCGGAACGCGAACGGACATGATGGTTCTCTTCGGTTTGACGGAATTGCGAACGCGGCTGGCCCGGATTCGCCGGGGAATGGCCGCATGCATTGTCGCACATAACCCCCTATCGTGTCCGTTGGTTCCGCGACGGGCCTAGCCGGGCGCGCGTTGGCGCGCCGCGCAACCAAATCAGGCGTTGCGCATTGCTGGGCATGGACGGCAGGAAACCTTACGAAACACCGCAATGGCGGCCCGGAAACGAGGGCCGCGAGGCGATGTGCTGCTCCTTCTGCGGCGGCCGCGACCATCGGTTCGAGGAATGTCCGCGAATGCCCGATCCTTTCCGGCCCGGCGAGCCCGAGGGCGAGGATATAGCGGAGGAACCAGCCGGCTGATCCGAGGTGCCCGGTGGCGGGTGGCTAACCGGCATCCGACTTGAGCCCGCCGAAGAAATCGATCAGCGCACCTGCCGTTTGCGCGGGCGCCTCCTCCGGGAAGAAATGTCCGCCCGAGATCGCGCGGCCGCGCACGTCGTCGGCCCAGTTCCGCCAGAGCGCCAACGGCCCACCTTCGCCGGCATACCATTGGGCAAGCGCGCCTTGCCCGCTCCACAAGGCCAGCACCGGGCAGGCGATGCGCCGGCCGGCGGCTTTGTCCGCCCGGTCGTGGTCGCGGTCCAGCGTTGCCGCGGCCCGGTATTCCTCGCAGATCGCGTGGAGGTGGGCGGGGTCGCGCAAGGCTTCGACATAGGCCTGGCGGGTGCCGGCCGGAAAGACATCGGGCGACGACCCCCAGCCACCCAACGCATTGTCGACGATGGCGTCGGCGGCGCCCGCCAGGATCTTTTCCGGCAAGGGTTCGGGCTGTGCCAGCAAGGACCACGGCCAGAAGCCGAGGGCCAGCCGCGCGTCGGCCCGGTCCCAGGCGTCGGCCGTGGGGACGATGTCGAGCACGGCGAGTTTTTTGATACGGCCGGGATGGTCGAGCGCCATGCGGTAGGCGACGCGCCCGCCGCGATCATGGCCGGCGACCATGAAGCTGGTAAAGCCGAGCCTGGCCATCATCGCCACCATCTCCGATGCCATGGCCCGCTTGGCATAGGGAGCATGATCGGCGCTCGAGGCCGGGCAGGCGCTGCGCCCATAGCCACGCAGGTCGGCGCAGATGACGGTGAAACGATCGGCAAGCAGCGGCGCAATATCGCGCCACATCAGATGGGTTTGCGGAAAGCCGTGCAGCAAAAGCACCGCCGGTCCGGCACCGGCGCGGCGCACGAAGATGCCGGCGTCCTCGATGTCGACGTCGATAGGCTGGAAATGCTCGAACATGGCTGGCCTCCGGCACAGGCAACGGCTGGAGAACGGGATTGGTTGCGGCGCCTTCGCAAGCGCCGGCTTTTGCGCCGACCACGGCGATCCCGGGGGGAACCACGGTCCGCCGCCCCACGGGGAGGGCGACGGAAAAGCCGCCCCGGCCGCGACGGACCGGTCCCGCGCATAAGCCTCTTGCCCAATCCTTTGGGCCAACCTTTTGGGCCGGCGGACGTTGTCCCCGTGAACGGAAGGCCGCCGTGGGGCGGCTTCAACGAAGGAGGCCGAGATGAAATCCCTCGTCATTGCGTCATGCGCCGCGATGCTGGCCCTGGCATTGCCGGCAGCGGCACAGACGGCCCAGCAGTCGCCGAACCAGCAGGCCGACAAATGCCGGGCACAAACGGATCAGGGCGGCAAGCAGCAGCCCGGCAACGGCGACCTGAGCGAGAAGCTCAATGATTGCGGCGGCGTGCTGAAACCGCCCCCCACAGGCGACCAGGGCATGGCCGCGCCGGCGCCCGATGAAGGCAAGACGCCGGTCATCAAGCCGGGCGAGGTGCCGCCCCAGCCGCCAAAGCAGTAGAGATCGTTCAGCAGCATTGTCATGACGGCGGAGGAACTTCGCGGATCAGGAAACGTTTCTGTGACAAAACCGGATCTGGAAAGGATGGAGCCGTGAGAGATGTTGCCAGTACCGCCGCGTTGCTTGCCTCTATTGCCATCGTCATCGTCCTGATGCTGACGGCGCCGAAGAGCTTCGGCTTCGAGGCCTCCCACCCGATCGTGGACGGCGATCTGCCAGTGGAATGACCGAAAGCGGTTCCGCAACAAGAAAGCAGGCGAGTTCGCCTGCTTTTCGTTTCCATGGTGCCTTGACTTACCTGACCAGAAGGCCGGCGTGATCGCAGAGCGCGGTGAAGGCTTCCTGCGCCTGTGCCGCGCCCTCATTGTTGGCCAGCGCCGACTCGATCTTTTCGCGCGCGGTCTGGTAGAAGGGGCCGCGCCTGGCTTGTGGCCAGTCGATCAGGATTTCACTGGCGTCCTGAAGCGTGGCCACCTCGCGGATCGTGTCCGAGCCATGAGGCTTGACCCGCAGCGGTGTCGACAGCATCAAACCGGCCATTGGTTTCTCCCGCTACTGGGTCCTCATTGCCCGCTACCAGGGCCTCATTGCAGGATGCGCGCCTCGCGCGCGGCGTCGATCATCGCCCGCATCGCCTTTTCCGCCGGCGTCCAGCCGTCCAGCGCATCGCGGCAGCTGCGCAGTGCCGCCCGGTATCGGCGGCCTTGGCCGGCCGGCCAGTCGCCAAGGCATTCCAGCCCCTCCCAGGCGCTGCGCACCACGCGCTCCCGCTCGGGAGCGAATTTCAGGCGGATCGGTCGGGGAAACATCTTGTCGTTCAACGGTCGTCTCCATGAATCATGCACATCGGCCGACATGCACCGAGGAAGCGCCGGATAACGTCGACGACAGGGGAGGGTTCCAAGCCCGGACAATCAATTTTTAACCATGCTTTCAGTCGCGCGCGACGGCGTCCGAAGAGGGCTTGGCCGCCGGCAGATCGACATCCTGTGCTTGCGGCCGGTCATGTTCGAACTGCTCGGCGTCGGGCAAGGCATGCAGCCAGGTCTCGCGCCGGCCGGTCCACAATTCATATTGCGGTGCCAAATCCGTCGGTGCGACGTCGAGGCTGCCGAGCATCACCTCGGCCTCGTTGTCGTCGACCCAGGCGACGCGGCTGCCGCAGGTCGGGCAGAAGCTGCGTGTGCCGTAGCTGGCGACCTCGCCCGATGTCTCGAACGCATCGCGCGGCCAGATGGCAAAGGCCGAATAGACCGAACCACCCGCCTTGCGGCAATCCTTGCAATGGCAAAGGCCAACCCGCGACGGCTGGCCGTTGACGACGAAATGCACGCCACCGCACAGGCAACTGCCGGTCCTGCGTGTTTTGTCGGACATGGTTGCGCCCTCCGTTTCGCCAGCCTGGCTTTGCCTGCCATAGGGCTGCTCCAGCCGTGGCCGGCTCCGTCAGTTTGGCATGCCGCGGGCCGGGCGGGACAGATGCTCGTCTGCCACTTCGTTGGCCAGGATGAGAAACCGGGAAAAAGACATCCTGTTCACCGTACCGCCGAGCCCGGTTGACGCGGCCCGCAGCATTCTTCAACACCATGCCGGCGAATTGGTTGCCGCCTTTCGGCCGCTCCTTCTATCCGCGGGCGGCCATGTGGTTGTCGAGCTTCTTGCGCGAGGGTCCGTAGCGCTTGATGATGGTCTGGGCCTCGCTCTGCGGAATGCCGTATTTGCGCGCGAAGGCCGCGACCTCGTAAGTTTCCTCGCTCGAGACCAGCTTGCGGTCCTGTTTGGTCTTGGATTTGTCGTCAGGCATGTCGGGCCTCACTTTCTGTAAGCCGCATGGTCGCGCGGACGCCTATATGTCGCGGTCACACATAACACGGATCGGCGATGCTGGTTCCATCGCGGAGCAATGCCAGTTCAGCCTAGGCCGATGAAGAGGTCGGGCCGGTGCTGTCGGTGTCGCTGCATTGGGCGCAGCGCGCGCTGGCGCCGGGACAGCCGCGGCGATGCGTACCGGCGGGGCAGCAAAGGCCGCTGGAACTCGTCCAGCGCGGGCATTGGAAAACCTGTCCGGTGCCGCCGCAGCCTTCGCACTCCAGAACCGGTGTCCGGACCAGATAGGACTTCGTCCCCAGCCTGACGCTTGCGCCCAAAACCCACCCACCCATATCGTGCACCAGACATAGCTGTGCATTAGCCCCGGCTAACAATATCACGATCAGGGTTACGGACAAGTTTCAGGATCATTAAGGATTTCTAAAGCTGGGCCTGCCGGGAAGCGGTCTTGCTTCTTCCTTCGGGCGGTGCGCTGCCATAGCATCGGGCGTCAAACCGGAACCGGTGAAAATTTTCGCCCGGCATGTCGGATCGGCACATGGCGGTGCGTCCTTGGGGCTGATGAAGCTGGAGAACAACCATGTCGCCCCAAATCGTACAATCGCCGTGGCAGACCGCGGCCCTTCTCGTCGCCCGCCTGATCTTCGCCGCCGTCTTCCTGATGGCGGTGACCTTCAAGTTCATGGGCATGGAGGCCACGGCGGGCTATATCGCGGCCGCGGGCTTTCCGTTCCCGCTCTTCCTGGCATGGTGCGCGGCAATCCTGGAGGTGGCCCTGGTGCTGTGTTTCCTCAGCGGCGCTTTCTTTACCCAAGCCGCCCTGGTCGCCGCCGCCTATGTGCTGTTCCTGGCCTTTGCCTTCCACGGACCCGGCCACTGGGCCGGCAACCAGGCCGAGTTCGGCTTCTTCGTCGACCATTTTTCGTTCCTGGCCGGACTGCTGTTCGCGGCGGTCCACGGACCGGGAAGAATTCTGGCGCTGAACGTGGGATGGCCGGGCAGGGCATAAAGCCCGCCCGGGGCAGGGCATGAGGGTCCGCCAGGGGCAGGAATCTCACATCTGATCGTTGTAGGGCTCCTTCATCTGGCCGACCATGCGGGCCAGCTTCGAGAAAGACGGCATGTCGGCCTCCGGCTGGCACTGGTTGGCGAGTTCCAGCAGCCGGATCGGAAAATTGACGGCATCGCGGTTCGACGCCGACATGCCGTCCGATCGCTCCTCGCCGGTTTCCGACGCCTCGGCCTTGCGGAGCGCGATGTCGATCTCCTCCGACGTCAGCACCCCCTTTTTGACCAGGACGTGGTTGATCGAGGCGACGGCCATCAGCAGGCCTTCGAGTTGCAGGTTGGCGACGTTCATGGATTTCTCCCTCCGTTGATCGCAGTGGAACGCATCAGCGGCGTTTCCGATCCGGCCGGCGTGCGGGAACCAGCGCGCCGATCGTGAGCGGTCAGGCGCTACTCCTGCGTCAGGCGCTCGCCATACTCGCGCCAAAGCGCCCTGACTTCCAGGCTGCCGAGGCGTGGGATCGAAGGGTCGCCGCAGTCTATGGCGACGGTGCCGATGTCGTAATTGGGGTAAGCGTTGGCGACGAAGCGGATCGCTTCGCCAAGCGAGTGCACCCGGATGACCGGATCAGCCTGGCCCTGGCCGGTGCTGCGCACACCGGAAACCGTGGCCGGAGCGTGCCGCATCCTGAAGACGGATGCCATGGCTGGTCTGTCCATCGTCCTCTCCCACAAGGCCGTGCGACGGGAATCATTCCATGAGCTGGCGCTGATGATTTCACAGGTGCCGGTTCATGAACAGCCGGATAAATGTCAGCCGCCGGGATCATGCCCTCCCGGAGAAATGTGAATTTTTTCCTATTTGGCATTGACCGGTGAGGGCAGCGATGCTATAAATCTATCCATGGTGCTGATTTGCGCCACCGACCCGCCGCCGAGGCGGGTTTTCTGTTTCTGGCCCCTGGTTGGGCTGCCTGCCGATGCGGTGGCGCCGTAGAGCGCTGCTTCCGCGAGATGCGAGAATCCCATGCCCCGCTATGCCAGCATCATCACCGGCGATGACGGCCGCGAGATCGTCAGCGCCATCGGCGAATTCGAGGGCGCCGGCCCTGTGGCGCGCCTCGGCCGCGTCGAGGAGGTTCCCGCCGGCGTGCTGATCGGCATGGTGCGCGATGCGGCCGGTGGCTTCTGCTTTCCGCAGGCCGGTATCGGCGCACAGCTCGTAGGTCTCGCCATGGCGCGGCTCAAGGCCGCAAGGCCTGTGGCGAGGCCCGCACAGGCCGCGAAGCCGAAGCGCGGAAAGGCCAGGAAGAAATCCGCCCGTTTGAAAAAGCGGGCCAGGCAGGCGCCGCCGAAGGCCGCCGCCGGTGATGTCAATGTCGGGGCGCGGACCCATGACTGATGAAACCGGGCCGGCGCGCCGCAAGGCCCGGGCGGCAAGGCGCAAGCCCGCTGCCAGACCGGCAGCCGCGAGGACGCCCCGGCCGAAGCGGACCAAGAAGACATTGGGCGACGATTTCCTGGCCGCCGTGCGGGCCGATTTTCAGGCGCATGGCGCCGGTGTCCTCGCCGAGGTGCGGACCGACAAGCCGGACCAGTATCTGAAGATCGTGCTGTCGGTGCTGCCCAAGGATTTCGGTGTCGCCGTCAACCAACTGGACGCCCTGAGCGATGACGAGATACGCAACCGCATCCGCGCCCTTGAAACCGTCGTCAAACCGTTCCTCGAGGAGCCGTCTGATCTCGGCCCGAACCGAATATCTGGCGCTGCTGGCGGAGCTTGACCGCAGAAAGCGCGCCAACCAACTGGCTTCTTACAAGCCGTATCAGCGCCAGGCCGAATTTCACGCCGCTGGCGCGGCCAACCGCGAACGCCTGTTCATGGCCGGCAACCAGCTCGGCAAGACAAAAGCAGGCGCCGCCGAATGGGCGATGCACCTCACCGGCCGCTACCCCGCGTGGTGGCAAGGCAAGGTGTTCGACACGCCGGTGCGGCTGTGGGCGGCCGGCGTCACCGGCGAGGGCACGCGCGACAACCCGCAGCGCGTGCTGGTCGGCCCGCCGCAGCAGCAGGCGGCATGGGGCACCGGCATGATACCGGCCGACGCCATTTTGGACACCATCATGGGGCGCGGCGCGCCCGGTGCGCTCGACAGCGTCGTGGTGCGCCATGGCGGCGGCGGCGATGTGCAGGCCGGCGAGAGCGTGCTGTCGTTCAAGAGCTACGAAAAAGGTCGCGAGAAATGGCAGGGCGAGACGCTGCACGGCGTCTGGTTCGACGAGGAGCCGCCGCTCGACATCTATTCCGAAGGCCTGACCCGCACCAACGCCACCGGCGGCATCACCATCGTCACCTTCACGCCGCTGCTGGGCATGAGCGACGTGGTGATGTTGTTCGTGTCGGCGGGGGAGGCGGAGCGGATGGGGAAGGGGTGACCTCTCAAAACCTGGGTTCCTCCCCCCGCCGGAGGCGGGGGAGAGGTGGCCGCGTTAGCGGCGGAGAGGGGGCTTCGTAGGGCGCCGTCTTGGCAAGATGGGATTCACTTTCGTCTGCTAGGTCTGCGCCATCCCCCTCTCCGTCGCGGCTTCGCCGCGCCACCTCTCCCCCACTCCGTGGGGGCGAGGAACCCAAGCTTTCCAAAAGGCTTCCCCATGACCCGTCACGTCACCTTCATGACCATCGACGATGCGGCGCATTATTCGCCCGGGGAACGCGCGGCGATCGTCGCCGCCTATCCCGAACATGAGCGCGATGCCCGCGCCAAGGGCATTCCGGTGCTGGGTTCCGGCCGCATCTTTCCGGTGGCCGAGGCGTTGATAGCCTGCGAGCCGTTCCGGCTGCCGCGCTACTGGCCGCGCCTCGGGGCGCTCGATTTCGGTTGGGACCATCCTTCGGCCGCCGTCGAGCTCGCCTGGGATACGGAGGCCGATGTCGTCTATGTCACCAACGCGAACCCGTTCGCCTGGCAACCACGGCGAACCTGGAGACGGTACTCGTCGACGGCGTGGCGTGGATAGAAGGCCTCAAGCCCATCGACGGGATCCAGACCGCGGTTGGCGACCGCGTGTTGGTCAAGGACCAGAACGACGCCAGGCTGAACGGCATCTACACGGCCTCGCAAGGTTTCTGGTATCGCGCAGCCGACGCCCGCACCAGCCGCACCATGCAGAAGGGCACGACGGTGCATGTGCAGGAAGGCGCGGTGTCGGCCGGTTTCGTCTATGCGTTCCAGACGCTGGCGCCGGCCGTCGGGCGCGACGACATCGCGCTTGCCTTCTTCAGCTCGGACGATCTTGTCGGCGACGCGACGGCGGCGGTGAGGGACGAACTGGCCGGCGTCATCGCCGAGGCGGAGCGCGCCCGCGACCTCGCCCAGCAATATGCCGCCGACGCTGCCATGGTGTCGGGCGTCAATGTGCCGATCTACGTGTCCGTGGCGGCAGCTGCCGGCGCCGCCATCGCCGCCGGCGTCAAAGCCATCCGCACGCAGTTCTACGCCCCGGTCTTCAACGCGCCGGCAACCCTCGTCGGCGGCGCCACCTACGCCCGCATGTCGCTGGCGGCAATCACCGCCGGCGGCTACCCGGCGCTGGCATATTTCCGCTCCACCGATCGCTTCATGCCGGATGGGACCGTGGATGCGGGGAGTGGAGGGTATTGGGTGCTAAGGGAGAGTGTAGCCAGCGCGACGATGCTCGGTGCCTACGAAGGTCTCGTTGACAACGCGGCTGCGTTAAACGCACTCGGCTCTTATTGCCGGATCACCAGTGCCGCTCTCGTCCTGCCCGCCGTCGCGACATATTACATGGTTGGTTCTTCAATCGACTGGCGTGATGTAGGCGAGATCAATGGCAAGGGCGCGCTGATACGTGGCGCCTTTGATGGCCTTTCAGCGGTCCGTGTCGGTGGGGCCGGGGCCAATATTTTGCGCCGTGCGAAGATTTGGCTGGAGGTCCAGAACACCTCGGATAAATCAATTATCGCGAACACGCGGGGGGTTCATTTCGGCGGTATGGCAGAAAGCAAGCTTTGGCTGCATGTGCGCGGGTTTGACGAAGGTCTCTATTTCGACGGCGTAGCGAATAACACCAATTGGGTGAGCAACGAGTTCAACATTCTTACACTCTACAATAATGGCTCGCATGTTCATTGCGATCTCGCTGGCTCGTCGTATTTTGTCAATTGCCAGTTTCGCGGCGGAACCTGGTACATCGGCACCAATCAGAAAGTGATCGGGCGGGGAACGGTCAAGCTGACCTTGGCAGGGACTGCCGCCATTGAGGAGGTGCTCATCGATGGTCCGCAGATGGGAATTGACGGCGCGTCTGCAGGCGTCGGCCATGCGATCTTCGTACTTGCTACCCTAGGGAGCACAAGCAATCTGACTACGGTATTTTTCAGGAATGCGCGTATCGAAACCTACGGTGCATTCACTAACACGCCTGCTTTGATCAACGTGCCGTCAGCGACTGGCTTCGCCTCATTCAATATCGACCTTTTGTCGGCATCGGGCATTGACGATGCAAACATCGTCTCACCCGATCTAAAACGCATCTTTGTCACACTCCGTGACATTTCCAATAGGCCCACAGGTGGCGCGAACCTCGTGCGGCGGTTTGAGGGAGCAAAGTTCTTTCCCATCCAGGCAGAGGGCCGCATAACGGTGCCTGGCGTAGTGCTATATGACAGTGCGACTGGCGGCTATGCTGCACCGTCACCCTTCCTGACGAATGGTGTTACAGCGCGCACGTCGCGTGCCAACGGCGACGGTCAGCTCTTGGTGTCGAGTTCCGGCCAAGCAGTTGGCCATATTTATAAGAAGGCGAACACCACTCAGGCCGCCTTCCTTAGCTTCCTCAATGGCTCGCGCCCCGTCACGGTTGTATGCTTCGACGCCTCTGGCGGAGTGCTTTCTGGCAATACCCCATACTATGCCAAGGGTAGCAACGGTCAGTCGATCGTTCGGACGGGCGCGGCGGTCTATGAGTTCTCAACCAACTGGCTCTGGATACATCCATCGGTCGCCTCTTTTTTCGTCGGGGCTTCTGGCTGGATAGGCGCGGCGATCATCGAAGGTATCGATTTCGAACAAGGTTTCGCTGCGCCAATGCAGCGCCAACGGGACTTTGAAACCGACATTAGCCGGCTTTGCTACAGCGCCAATATGGAGAGCTATTTGCCTCTCGGTGCCACGATCGAGCGGAATGGTTTTCCGGGATATCGAAATACATTCCTCCTGAAAACTGCGCTCAGTACTGCGTCGCTCTCGGGAGCGACCACCATCGACGTTGTGAACGCTTCAGGAATCGCTAGCGGCGACCGGATCGGAATTGAGATTGATACGGTCATCATTGGCGCTGAGCGGCAGTGGCACAATACAACCGTGAACGGCGCGCCAGTTGGCAATACTGTGACGCTAGCGGCTGTATTACCTGCACCCGCCGCCTCAGGCCGGGCTGTAAGACTCAACCGTTGGGTGACACGATGATCAGTTCGATTTCTTCCGCAGAAGGAGGAGGACTTCGTCGCCGTTGCGCGGCGCCAATATAGTTTCTCATCCGAAACCCGTTCGTCCTGGAATTGAATTTTTCTATCACGTGCCGGCCTGCGTGCAAGGCGGCATGCCAGACAACGCACAGTTACCGAGGGCTGGTGCGCTTGTCGTTGGGATTGGGATCCTGGGCGAGGGCATGGCCGACTTCCTGCGTCGACCAAAACCATTACAACGCGAAAGGGAAATACCCATGGACCGCAATTTCGCGCGGGCGCTTGCGCTCGTTCTGAGATCCGAAGGTGGCTGGTCGGACAATCCGGCCGATCCGGGCGGCGCCACGATGAAGGGTGTCACGCTGGCGAACTTCCGCCGCTACGTGAAGGCCGGCGCTAGCAAGGCCGATCTGCGCAAGATCGGGGATGACCAGGTGGCAACGGTTTTTCGCCGGTTCTATTGGGATGCCGTGCTGGGGGCCGAGTTGCCAGATGGCGTCGACTGCGCCGTGTTCGATTTCGCGGTGAACAGCGGACCCGGCAGGGCAGCGAAGTATCTGCAAGCGGTGGTGGGAGCTGCCCAGGACGGGCGCATCGGGCCGGCCACGCTCGCCGCGGCCAGGGCAAAACCGGCCGGCGCCGTGATCGACGGGCTCTGCGATGCGCGGCTGGCGTTCCTGCAACGCTTGCCGACATGGGCGACATTCGGGCGCGGCTGGTCGGATCGGGTCAAGTTGGTGCGGGCGCAGGCGCTGCTGATGTCGGCGCCGGCGGCTGTACCCGCGCGGCCTGCAAAACCGTCGCCGCAAGCAGCTCCGCCAAAGGCTGAAACGCCCGTCGATGCCGTGCCGGCGGCCGAGCCGGCGTCGCCAGCGCCCGACAATTCCGGGATGCCGATGGCCGCGAAGACCGGCGGTATCATCGCCGCCTTCGTGCTCGTCATCCTCGCCGCCTGGCACCATATCGCCGATGCCCTTGAAGGGATGTTCTGACCATGGCCACAGTTACCCAGCCGACCAGCCGTCCAACCAACAAGCTGACGGCCGCCACGATCGCCGCCGCGGCCGTCTCCGTTGCAGGCGTCGTCGTACGCAATTTCTGGCCATCCTGGTACGACGCCGAGACATGGGCATCGCTTTTGCCGATAGCGATCTTTGCCGTCGGCTATCTCCTCAAGGATGAGCCAAACCGATGAGCGCGCTAATGTCTTTCCTGCTCACCAATCCGACCATTCTGGGCGTGGGCGCCGCTATCCTGGCGGCATTCGGCTGGGGCGTTCGCCAGCGGCTGGCCGGCGAACGCGCGGAGCGCGCGCGACAGGCTGCCACCGAGGCCGAGGCGCGCGCCATAGCCGACCAGGTCCAGAACGATATCGGTGCGCTGCCGTCCGCCGCCGCCCGAAAGGAGCTCAAATCATGGGCAAGGGACTGATGCTCGCCTCGGTCGTGGCCGTGATATCAGGCTGTACCACTGCCAAGGGCGGATTTTGCGCGGTGTCGAGCCCGCTGCGCCTGTCGGTGGCAGCGGTCGATGCGCTGTCGGATGGCGAGGTCAAGGCATTGCTGGCGCACAACCGCAAGGGCGAAAGACTGTGCGGATGGAAGTCATGACGATCGTCACGAGGACGGTCAAATGATGCACGATCTCTTCGACCTGCTTGGCATCAAGGGGCCGGTCGTTGCCGCCGGTCTCGCCGGCGGCGTCCTGCGGGCTTTGTCGCGTCACCGCTACAAGCTGCGCGAAATGGTCGGGTCGCCAATCTGCGGCGCGCTTGCCGCGGCCTATTTGACGCTGCCGGTGGTCCAGTATGCCCGCGCCACCGGGCTGCCGCTGGCCAGTGACGACACCACGACGCTGGCGGCTGCCTTTCTCATCGGCGTCTGCGCCATGTGGATCTCGGATATTCTGTTCGAGGTGATCGTGCGGAAGTTCAGGCCAGCCCCGGAGGACTGACGGCCGGCCCTGCTTTGGGACCGGCACCTGAGGCCTCGATCGAACCAAAAGCCCGCCTTGGCTCACGCCAGGGCGGGCTTTCTCGCGTTTCCGGGCAGCTCGCCGTTTCACGGATACGAGGCCCGGCTCCTCTTCGGCGCAAGGTCGGAAAACCGTACTCAGGCCAGGATGTTGACGGCGCGGGCCGCGACCAGCGCGATCGTGAGCAGCGAGATCATCGCCTCCGCCATCATCAAAAGCTTGGCGCGCTGGGAAAGCGGCAAGGTGTCGGTTGGTGAAAACGCCGTCGCATTGGTAAAGGCGAGGAAGAAATAATCAACGAAGCCAGGCAGCCAGTCGCGGATCTCGCGATCGTCCAGGGTCATTTGCGGAAACAGGAAATCGGCATGGGCGCGTTTGACCAGTCCGCAGGTCGGCGGCCCGCCGCGATCGGTGCTCCAGAACCACAAGGCGAAGACGATGATGTTGGTGAGCCAGATGTTGAGCGCGTCGACGAGCAATGTCTGGCCGCTGCTGCCGGCATGTCCCGCCAGCAACACGCGCACCAGCAGCACCAGCGAACCGCAGTTCATGACGCTGACGACGCCGGTCATTACCAGGGCCGTCCTGCGGATCATGACGCGAAAACGGCCGACGAGATACCAGTGCTCTTCCTCGACCGCTTTCTGGGTGGCGACCTGCGTCCAGGCGGTGGCCACGGACAGGGGCACCAGCAGGGCGGCCTCCAGCGCCGGCGCCAGCCAGCGAGGGCCGAACGAAAGATCGTTGATGACCAGAAGCTGCAGGCAGATGATGACGAGGACAGCGCGCGCGCCAGCCAGAAGTCGAGCGCGCGGTGATGGATGACGGCATGCTGGTGACGCATCGAATGTCCGGGATGCTGAAGTGGGATCAGGTGTGCGGGCTGTTTTGCCCGGGGAGGGCAATAGAACGCCGAGATTCCCGCTCAATCTTGGTATTGCAATGGCGCACAAGTATACTTTTTTGTAAGCTTTGACCTTGGGGCTATTCGGCAAACCGGGCGATGTGATTTAAGCGCGGCATGGCGGGAATTGACGACTCCATGGATCGTTGGGTGCCGGCAGCACTGCCTGCCGTGGGCCTGGACTCGTCATTGGTCTGGTCCGCGCTGCTTCGGCACCCTTGGGGTTTGCTGGCACTTTTGTGCCTGGTGCAGATCCTGTGCTGGACCCTGGTGCCAACACTCATCGATCCCGCACCGCCCGGCGACGTCGTGGAAGGCTTCATGTGGGGCCGCGAATGGGTGCTTTTGACCTACAAGCATCCGCAACTCCCCGGCTGGCTGCTCGAGACCAGTCATCTCCTGACCGGATCGTTCCGCTGGCCGCAATATCTGCTGGCCCAGCTGACGATCTCGGCCACTTTCGTCCTGGTCTGCCTGCTGGCTCGCGACACGCTCGGCCGCGACAAAGCGCTGGCCGCCGTGCTTTTGATGCCGTCGGTCTATTTCTTCGGCTGGCCGACGCCGCAATTCAATCACGACTATGCGCAGATGCCGTTCTGGGCGGCGATCTGCTGGTTGCTGTGGCGCGCCAGCCGCGGCGGCGGGCCGGGCTGGTGGCTGGCGCTCGGATTGGTGTCGGGCGTTGGGCTCTACGCCAAGTTCTCCACCGGCTTGCTGCTTGCCTTCGGCGGCCTCTGGCTGCTGTGCGACCCACGTGCGCGCAGCCGGCTGGCGACACCCTGGCCATGGCTTGGCCTGGCTGTGTTTCTCGCCGTCGCCGCGCCGCTTGCCATCGCACTCTACCGCATCGATTTCCTGCCGTTGACCTATTTCGCCGGCCGCGATGCATGGGTGAGCGAGCATCGAGCGCGGCTCTATTATATCGGCGTCCAGATGGCCGGCCTTTCCGGCTTTCTCCTGGTGTTGGCGCTATCAGGGCTATTGCGGCGCTCACCAGCCCCGCAAGTGCCGGTCGAGCGCGACACGCTCGTCTATCTCTGCTGGATGGGGCTTGGGCCGGCGGCGCTGATCATGGTGGTCTCGTTGTTCACCGGCACCGGGGAAGCCTGGGGCGCGCCGATGTACAATCTTGTCGGCGTCGTCGCGCTCGCCTTTCTCGGTCACCGGCTCGGTGCCGTCGAGATGAGAAGGTTGGCGATCTGCGCCTTCATCTGCATCGTCGCCATGTCGGGCGCCTATGGGGCGATCCGATGGACGGACTGCAATGTGCGTGGACGCATGGACGCCGTCTGCTGGCCGGCGCGGCCGATCTCGGACGAGGCCGAGGCAATCTGGCACGCGGCGGCGCCGGGCCGGCTCGACATCGTCGGTGGCGACACCAATCTTGCCATGCTGGCTGGCCTCAACGCCTATGACAAGCCGTCTATCTTCACCGATCTCGATATGCGGTTCGCACCCTGGATTACGAGGCAGCGGTTGCGCGACCACGGCATGCTGATGGTCTGGTCGGGTCGTCACGTGCCGTCAAGGCTGCTGGCATGGGTGGACAATATCCCGGTCAAGACCGTTCTTTTCAACTGGTCGCGCGAGGCACCGCCGGTGGTGATCAGCTTTGCCGTCATTCCGCCCGGCACGCGATATCTGCCGGCTGCCGCCAGCAGCCGGACCCGGCATCCGCGCAGCTAGGGTGAGCGGCGACGTGCGATCCCATTCCCTATAATACAAGCGGACGGCCGCTCGTCTGACTGGACGAACCAGGCAACAATGCCCATTTATGGCGCTATCCAAGTTTGTTGCCGCGCAATTCCCGACGGAGAGCCGCTACACTTCCCCGGAATTGCCTTTTGAGGAGACGTGACATGGCGACTTCGAGTGAACGTGCAGTGCTTGCCGGCGGCTGCTTCTGGGGCATGCAGGATTTGATCCGGCGCTTCCCGGGAGTCCTTGCCACGCGTGTCGGCTACAGTGGCGGCGACGTGCCGAACGCCACCTATCGCAATCATGGCACGCATGCCGAAGCCATCGAGATCACCTTCGACCCGGCGAGAATCAGCTTTCGCCAGCTTCTGGAATTCTTCTTCCAGATACATGATCCGACGACGCGCAATCGCCAGGGAAACGATGTCGGCATGAGCTATCGCTCCGCAATCTACTACACCGATGAGGAGCAGAAGCGTGTGGCGGAGGACACCATCGCCGATGTCGACGCCTCCGGCCTGTGGCCCGGCAAGGTCGTCACCGAACTTGCGCCGGCCGGAGCGTTCTGGGAGGCCGAACCCGAGCACCAGGACTATCTCGAGAAATATCCCAACGGCTACACCTGCCATTTCGTCAGACCAGGCTGGAAGCTGCCGGTTCGTGAAAAGGCGGTTTCATAAGGTTCACCAGCCGTTTTGGCGGTAGGTGGGGTATAAACGCCCGTCGATTGCCAAGGATCATACGCATAGGGGCTGTTGGCCGCCGTGGCGGTTGACAGTTCGTTGCGTTGCTGGCCAACTGTGTGGGTTGATCGATCATCGGGGATGAGCATGAAGAAGATCTACGAAAAGCCGGTGTTGGTGAAGCGGGAAAGACTCTCAAGTGTTGCGGCGGGACCGCTTTCTTCCAAGGCAGCCTGACCGGCCAGGCCGGCTTTCGGGCCTGGCTGGCCGAGTTGTAACGGTGATCGAATTGCTGGTGCGGGCAGGCTACGTCTTGCCCCGCTGGGCTTGAGAAGATGATTTCTTCCGAACCCGCGGCCTGCGCCGGGCAACTCAATGCAATTTTCATCCTGGATGTTTCTGCTTATACCGGGCCGCTGCTTTCCGGATGGATCGAGGCGGGAAACCGTGTTGGTGCGATCATCGTGCCTGGTTTTCAACGCCCATCCAGAGGCTTCAGCATTGGCAATTTTCGGCGCAGGCTGAGGCGCCGGCTTTTGCTCAGGCGCCATCTCGGCAACACGCCGGTAAAGCTGATCGAATTCCGCCGGCCTTACGACTGGAACGAGCTTGCCCGGCAATTGCCTGATATCGCCGCGGATGTGCTGATCTGCTTCGCTTTCCCGACCTTGATCCCGCAGCAGCTGCTCGACCTCTTTCCCAAGGGCGGGCTTAATTTTCATCCGGCGCTGCTGCCCAACTACCGGGGGCCGCATCCTCTCCATCGTCTTGTCGCGGATGGCCAGCATGCGGTCCATGGCGGCGTGACACTGCATAAGATGTCGGCCAATTTCGACGACGGCGACATCCTCGGACAAGTGCTGTTCACCGAAGCAGACTGGGCATCGCGGCGGGATATGGTGGACGGCGTGGCGAGCGCGATGCGCCGGTTGGTGCGTGAGGTGGCGCCAGCCTATTGCAAGAATCTGGTGTCGGGGATGCGGCAGCCAGCCGGTGATTTCGTCTGGGCTCGACTTGAGCGGGACCACATGGCGATTTCGTCCGACATGTCAATCGGGCACGTTGCCCGGATGTGGCACGTATTGGGCGCTAAACCCGGTATCTATCTGGATGTCGCCGGCCGCAAGGTCAGGCTGGC
This sequence comes from Mesorhizobium sp. B2-4-18, assembly GCF_006441385.1. Classification (NCBI taxonomy): domain Bacteria; kingdom Pseudomonadati; phylum Pseudomonadota; class Alphaproteobacteria; order Hyphomicrobiales; family Phyllobacteriaceae; genus Mesorhizobium; species Mesorhizobium sp. B2-4-18. The sequence continues at coordinate 182,392 of NZ_VFUW01000010.1, forward strand.
CTTCCAGGTCAGGCGACTGGGTCCGCCAACCGGAAAGGGTCCCGTAAGGCGGTGGGGGATGGTGGAGTTCGATCTTGCCAATGGCCGGGTTCGGCACCTCATCTACGGGCGCCTGCTCAAACGGCTGATGAAAATATACGCCTCATTCCCACGCCCCCGGGCCGGCAAACCGTACGCTGAATTAAGGGTCTTTGGCCGGGTGGGCAGTGAAGCGGCACCAGAGCCGCAAGCGGGTAGTCGCGGACACTGAATCCCAATAATGGGAACCGCGGAAACTGCGTCCGCGGTTCTCATATCGCGATGGCAAACTACTTTCCGCAGTTGTTGTCGTTCACGGTCGGCGCGGTGGCGTTGCCATTGGCGTCCGTCTGTGCACCCTGCGGGTTGGTCGGGCAATTCTTGTCCGCATTGGAATTCATGTCGCCCGGCGTGGTGGTCGTGCTGTTGGTCGCGCCCGGATCGATCGTACTGGGTGAAGCCGGGGTGCTTGGGTCCACAGTGACGGACTTGCCGCTACCGCCGGGCCCATCCGCGCCCGCTGCGCTATTGCTTTGTGCCATGGCGGATGTTGCAACGGCAATGGTGAAGGCCGAAGCCGCGAGGATTTTCATGAACATGATTTGTCTCCATTTTCTGTGAACTCGTCGCCGGGAACGGTGCACGGTTTCGCGGAAATCATGAACCGCTCAATCTCTTGTTTTGACACAATCCCGAACGGAAAATTGGTCCTGGAATCGCGTCCAGCGACTGGTGGGACAACCCCTCGGAATGGCGAAGGTTCCAGACAAATTTCCGCGCCGGCGATGTCCAATTGCCCTGGAGCTCGGGCAATGCTTTAGCGCGGCTTGCCAAAAAAAACAGCTTTCCCAACCGTCCGAATGATGCTTTAACGCGCCTATCCACAGGGGTGCTCCGTACGGTCGGGGCTGAGACGGGGGCGGCAAGCCCACAGACCCTAGAAGCTGATCTGGGTAATACCAGCGGAGCGAGGCGGGCGATGTTTTCAGGCGCACAGGTTTCCCTATATCCAATGGCCGACGATTTCGTCGGCATCATTCTGGGCGCGCTCGGCGCGCTCGATCCGTACCGCGATAAGCTCAGGATCGAGACCGACGACATTTCGACCTTGCTGGTCGGGCCCCCCGAGGTGTTATTCCCTGCGCTGCGCGACCTTTTCGTGGCCGCGTCTCGCAGCGGCAGGCATTGCGTGCTGTCAGCCACCATTTCGCGTGGCTGCCCAGGCGAGCCGGATGACCCGATCTGCCGCTCCGACACGTTCGGCGGACCTGCCGGGCCACTCGGCCCGCGCAAGCAAGCCGCCATCACCGCAGTGCGCGGCGCGCCGGCCACTGGCCAGCCGGCGGCGGCGCAGTTCTCGCTCTATGTGATGGGCACTGACGACCACATGGACGAAATCTATGGCTGCATAGATTTCCTGAAGCAGTCCGGCGTCTACGATCGCTCCAAGAATTTCTGCACCAAGCTGCGCGGCGATGCCGGCGCGATCTTCTCGGCCCTCGATGAAGCCTTCTACCGCTTCGGGCCCGGCGCCGGCCATGTAACCCTCGATGTCACGGTCTCGGCCAACAGTCCCACCGCCGTCTGAACCGCTCGTGGTCTCATCGTCATTCAACCCGCGTAACGTCGCGGGCTTCTTCGCAAAAACAGCGCCGGCCGTGATATCGATCGGTTTGGTGCTCGTGGCCTGGGAACTGTACGCAAACATTTCCGGCATCAAGCCGACGGTTCTGCCGGCGCCCTCGCGCGTCTTCGAACAGGCGATGCTCAATCGGGAAGCCTTGGTCGACAACGCCATTCCCACGGTCCGCGCCACGCTGATCGGTTTTGCCTGTTCGCTCAGTGCCGCCTTCGCCCTGTCGATGCTGGTCGACTTCTTCCAGCCTTTGCGGCGAGCGCTGTTTCCCATCTTCATAGTCAGCCAGACTTTGCCGCTGGTCGCCATCGCGCCATTGGTGGTGCTGTGGTTCGGCTTCGGGCTGGCGCCCAAGATCGTGCTGGTGGCGCTGGTCACCTTCTTCCCGATGCTGGTCGCGCTGGTACAGGGCTACGAGGCTACCGAGGTGGAGATCGGTCAGATGCTGCGTGCCATGGGAGCAGGGCGTTGGCGTGTCTTCATGCTGGCACGATTGCCTTCGGCGCTGCCTTATTTCTTCGCTGGCCTCAGGATATCCATCACCTATGCCGTCGTCGGCGCCATTTTCGCCGAATATGCAGGCGCGGCCAAAGGGCTGGGCATCTACATGCTCAACGCCAAGAACAATTTCCGTCCCGACCTGGTGCTCGCCGCCGTCTGCGTCAGCGCAGCGCTCACCCTTGTCCTGTTCGGGCTGACGATGCTGCTGCAGCGTCTTGCCATGCCCTGGGAACGAGCCCCTGGCAGGCAAGGCGCTGGAAAAGGTCCAGAAGCATGAGCCGGCTCGAATTGCGGCATGTTCGCAAGGCGTTTGGCGGGCTCGATGTGCTCGCCGACATTTCGCTTCGTGTCGATGCCGGCGAATTCGTCTCGATCCTTGGACCTTCGGGAGCCGGCAAGTCGACGCTGTTCCAGCTTCTGACCGGCGCCGAGCATGGCGAGGGTGAGATGTTCTTCGACGGCGTGCCGCTCGACGATCACGGCAGGCATTTCGCCTTCATGCCGCAGCGCGACGCGCTGATGCCGTGGCGGCGCATCCTCGACAACACCACGCTCGGACTCGAGGTGCAAGGCGTCAGCCGCAAGGCGGCACGGAAGCGTGTGGCTCCGCTGATTGCCGAGTTCGGCCTTGCCGGCTTCGAGTGGCACTTTCCAGCGCAGCTCTCGGGCGGCATGCGCCAGCGCACGGCGCTTTTACGTACCGTGGTGCAGGAACGCGATATGTTGCTGCTCGACGAGCCGTTCGGCGCGCTCGACGCACTAACCCGTGCGGCCCTGCAGCGCTGGCTCGAACAGATGTGGCGGCACCACCACTGGACGGCGTTGCTGATCACTCATGACGTGCGCGAAGCCCTGTTCCTGTCCGACCGCATCTATGTGCTGTCCGCGCGGCCTGCCCGGGTCGTGCGCGAGATCAAGGTGCCGCTGCCGCGCCCGCGCGATTCCGCCAGCGCGGCCACGCGGCAGGCCGGGGCACTCGAGGCCGAGATTCTCGACATTTTGCTCAACCTCCAGCCATCCAAAGGACATGACCATGATTGACTTGACGCGCAGGCAAGCCCTGCTGCTCACCCTTGCCGGCAGCGTACCGCTGATCACCGGATCGAGCCGTTCCTTCGCGGCAACGCGGACGGTCACAGTCGCCCTCGACTGGACGGTCAACACCAACCACATCGGCCTGTTCGTCGCCCGCGATAAGGGATTTTATCGGGAAGCCGGCATCGAGGTCGACATCCTGCCGTACAGCGATACCGGTGCCGGCACGCTTGTCGCCAACCATGTCGCCGATTTCGGGATCAACGGCACCATCAGCCTGTTCACCCAGAAGACCGCGGGAGCCGATCTGAAGGGCGTCTATGCCGTCGTGCAGTCCGAGACAGGCCGGCTGGTGTTCAATGCCGCGCGCAGCGAAATCAAAAGCCCGAAAGATCTGGATGGCCTGACCTATGGCGGTTTCGGCAGCGCCTGGGAGACCGCGCTGATCTCGACCATCATCCGTCACGACGGCGGCAAGGGCGATTTCGAGACGGTGACGCTGGGCACTTCCGCCTACGAGGCGCTGGCCAACGGTTCGGTCGACTTCACGCTGGAAGTGTCGACCTGGGAGGGCGTCGAAGCCGAACTCAGGGGCGTTAAGCAGCGCAGTTTCGTCTATGCCGACCATGGCGTCCCCGATGAGCACACCACGCTTATCTCTTCGAGCGAAGCGTATCTCCAGGCGAACCCCGAATTGTCGTCATCCTTCATCCAGGCAACGCGGCGCGGTTACCAATTCGCCGTCGATCATCCAGGGGAGGCCGCCACGCTGCTGATAGCCGCCAACAAGGATGCCCTGACGAATCCGGCCTTGGTCCACGCCTCGCTGAAGGCACTGCTCGAGGGCAATTATCTACGCGGGCAAAATGGTGCCATCGGGACGTTGGACCCTGCCAAGATGGAAGCGATCGGCAACTACCTCTTCGCCGCCGGCATTCTGCGCGACGCCGACGGTAAGGTTCTGCCGCAGAGCCCGGATTTCGCCAGGTATTTCAGCAACGCATTTCTGGGGTAGCTGGCCAATCCCTTAAGGAGAGGATCAACTCGGGCGAAACCCATTCCTGGCGATCCTCGAAGCGGAGACAATCTGCACGGCCGTGCCTTGTGTCTCTTTCGGCGGCGCCGTCGCCGTTTCTGATGCCGATATGATCTTCTCGGTTAACCGCACAGCAATGGTTGCGTGCAAAGGTCCCTCCGAGGGATGATCGGGGTTCTTGCCTTGCTTGCACCAAAAAGCGAAACGCTTCCGCGCGTCAACCAGGGCGGGATGATATCCGAAGCGCGCAAGCGCGAGATCCTGGCCGACTTGCGCGAAGGCTTCTTTCGCATTTGTGCGCTCGCATGCGCCGCGCTGTTTGTGTACCGGGGCGTGTATCACTTCGTGCAGGATCCCACCCGGTTCAATATCGCGCTCGTGGCGGTCTCCGAGACGCTCACCTTTACCTGGCTGCTGCTATCGCGGCGGCCGGTGACGCGTGACTGGAGCCCGCTTGCGGTAGTCGCTTCGGTGACCGCCAGTTTTGGTGTCGCCTTGATCACCATGGAACCGGGCATCCCCATCATCCCCATCTATGTCGCCGCGCCGCTGCAGTTCCTGGCACTGTGGTTCGTCATCTGGGGAAAGCTGTCGCTGGGTCGTTCCTTTGCCATCCTGCCCGCCAATCGCGGCGTGATGACCGGCGGCGCCTACCGCCTGGTGCGGCATCCGATCTATGCCGGTTACCTTACCGGCCATGTCCTTTACCTGCTGTCGGCCTTTTCCTTCTACAATCTCGCCGTCTATGCGGTTATCACCTATCTGCAGGTGTACCGCATTCTGCGCGAGGAGGCCTTGCTTGCCGCGGAACCGGAGTACCGCTCTTATATGGAGCGCGTGCGCTATAGGCTGTTTTACCGGATATTCTGAAGGCCAGACTGTCACGCGAGAGTGGCCGGTCCTGTTTGATCCAGAGTTGGCCAACAGGGCTCCTTAGCGGCTAGTGGTCCGGAACTGCTCCGCAGGTGAGGTGCTGTATCCTGGCTGTTCGGTAGCAAGCAGCCTGGCACCAAATCATCGGCTCTCCAACAGCTGGCTCTAAATCGTTTTTTCTCGTAAACTTCTCAAAATATAGACATTGCAAACGTCTGCCATTAGATATTTTCTACAAGTATATTATATTTTTATTATCATTACCGCTTTCTTGTTTCGACAGTTAATACCATGCCGCTCACATGTATAGCGTGAATTGAAACTCAAAACTCTCTTCGACGTAGTTGCCATCGCAATCGGCTGCATGCCGACTGCCTAGCGCAACGACAACAGGAGAGTGTTATGGCCTTTACCATCAAGACAGTCGCCAGTGTGTTGGCGGGTAGTGCAATAGTCTTGGTTCTGTCCGTGCCAGCAAACGCAGCAGGTCTTGGCGTCGGTGTCGGCGCCTCGGTTGGCGGTAGCGGCGGTGTCAATGCCGGTGTCGGCGCCTCGGTCGGCGGCGGTGGCGGCATCAATGCCGGCGTCGGTGCCTCGGTCGGCGGCAGCGGTGGCGTCAATGCCGGAGCCGGCGCCAATGTCGGCGGCTCGAGGGGCGTCAGCGCCGGGCTCGGCGCGTCGGTCGGCGGCAGCAATGGCGTCAATGCAGGAGCCGGCGCCAATATCGGTGGTTCGGGCGGCATCAACGCCGGGCTCGGTGCCAATGTTGGCGGAACGGGTGGCATCAATGCGGGGCTTGGCGCCAGTGTTGGCGGCGCCGGTGGCATTGGTGTCGGCGCGGGCATCGGCAACGGCACCAATCCCAGCAATCCGTCCAACCCGAACAACCCATCCAATCCCAATCACCCCAACGTTCCTGGTGTCGTGGCCCAGATGTCAAGCTCGCAGGTGACGCGCATGAAGAAGCGCTGCGTCGATGTCCTGAGCAGCGAAGGGACCTATGACCGCGACTTGCGGCAGCTCTGCCTGCTGATCGCACGCCGCTGAGGCTGAGGGAGGTTGCGGAACCAGCCGTAGGCCTGACCGCACTCTCCTGGCCTCCGGCCGGTTGGAAAGCCCGCCGTCCAGGCGGGCTTTCTGCGTTGCGGGCTGTGTGTTCCGTAGCCGCAATAGTCCAGCGGAACGCCAGCCCCTCTAAAACGTTCATACCTTGCGACATCCGAAATGGCGCGATGTTGAACCAGCGCGAAAGCGCGCATTCAGGAGCAGGGAAGGCCATGGGTCTCGGAACGATACTTATCATTATTCTAATCCTCGCGCTGCTCGGCGGCTTCAGCGGTCTGGGCGGTGGCCCGTTCTACGGAACCGGTTACTATGGCGGTGGCGGTCTCGGACTTGTGTTGATCATCGTCATCATCCTTGTCGTCCTGGGACGCATCTAGCCGGCTCCTCTTGTGTCGCCGGCGTCGCGGTCCCTGAGCGAACCCGCGCCGGCGTGCACTGGAATGTGATGGAAGCAGGCCGGCTTGTGATCATGCGCCCCGCAGGACGGCTGTATGGTGATTGCGGTCCACACCCCCCGTGGAAACAAGAGGAGAGGGTCCCACCCCTTCATCCTCCTCGAAGGCCCGCCCCGGTTCCCGGAGCGGGCTTTCGTTCTTCTGCAAAGCGATTGCCTTCGGTCTTTCTGCCGCTCTCGGCCACGGTCTTTTTTCTCCGTCATGACCGACCTGCCGCTGACGGGAAAGCCGTGGGCGTTCACGCTGGGCAATTACGCCGCCTTCTTCTCGCAGAATCTCTATCTGACGCTGCTGCCGGCTTCACTCCGCCTCGGCCTCGAGGTGACGGGCTATCGACGACTCGCTGATCGAAGCCGGGCGCTCGCTCGGCCTCGCGGCTGCGCCGGCCAGACGTTGAAAGTCATCGTCCAAAATACTGGCGCCGACAGGCTGGTGGAAGGTCAGGATGTGGTGCTGCGCTGGTCGCCGGAGAGCACAGTGCTGATTGCGGCGGCGGGCTGATCGTCGTTTCGGCTCTTGCCAGACCGCTGACAATGAGGAACGCATAGCCGGGCCCAAGTTAAGCCCGGAGCACCTTGATGACGTTTGACCTGACGGCCCGCGACCAATCCATGCTCGATGGCGAGCAAGGCCCAGCCGCGGCCGCCGCCATGAAAATCCTCGTCGCCTTCTCGAACGCGGTTGGGGCCGGCAGCCTGCTCGACATCTCAGGCGCTCATATCGATGGCTGTCTCTATCACGGCAAGGCAGGGCTCGATTTCGTCGAGCGGCTGGTCGAGGGAAGCGGACGTGTCCGAGTGCCGACGACGCTCAATGTCGGCTCGTTCGACCTTATCCATCCCGGCATGGTCAAGATGCCGGCGGCTGAAGAAATGCCGGCGCGGCGGTTGATGAAGGCGCATCTGGAACTTGGCTGCCAGGCCACATTCACCTGTGCCCCCTACCAGACGCGGTTCCGGCCTGAATTCGGCCAGCAGATCGCCTGGGGCGAGTCCAATGCCATCGTTTTCGCCAATTCGGTGATCGGCGCTCGCACCAACCGCTATGGCGATTTCATCGACCTGTGCTGTGCCATGACGGGTCGCGCACCGGGCTGGGGCCTGCATCTCAGCGAGAACCGGCGCGGCCGCATCCTGTTCGAGCTGGATGTTGCCGACGGGGAGCCGAGCGACAGCCTGTTCGTCGGCGTCGGGCTGATCATCGGGCAAGCCAGTGGGGACCGCATTCCTGTGATCGTCGGTCTGCCGCAACCGCGCGACGAGGACCAGTTGAAGGCGCTGGGCGCGGCGGCGGCAACGACCGGCGCGGTGGCGCTGTTCCATGCGGTCGCGGTCACGCCGGAAGCGCGGACGCTCGACGAGGCGTTCCATGGCCATGCGCCGGAAGAGACGATCCGCATCAGCCGCGCCGATATCGACCATGCGCTGGCCAGACTGTCTGGAGTGCCCGACGGCGCGCTGCTTTCAGCCGTGTCACTGGGCACGCCGCACTTTTCCCACCAGGAATGGATGCGCCTGTTGCCGCTGCTGCGTGCGGTGGCGCCGGGCAGGGGCATCCCGATCTATGTCAACACCGGCCGCGCGACGCTGACACGATTGCAGGAGGAGGGGGCATTGGCTGGCATGGAGGCGTTCGGCCTGGTCCCGGTCGCTGACACCTGCACCTATGTCACCTCGATTCTCGAGCGTCTCGACGGCGTGGTGATGACCAATTCCGGCAAATGGGCGCATTATGCGCCGGGCAATATCGGCGTGACCGTCGCCTTCGCCGAAATGAAGGATTGCATCCGCTCCGCCGCCGCAGGGCACGTCGTGCGGAGCGCCTCATGACGCGGTCGATTGAAGTGAAGGTCGTTGAAAGAGCCGGCACATTCCAACTGGCGGGTGCCGCCGAGGGCGAGGCGTTGGTGTTCTCGCAACCGCTCAGCTTCTGGGGCGGCATAGACGCCGAGACCGGCGATATAACGGATCATTCGCACCCAGGCCTTGGCCAGAATGTCTCCGGCAAGATACTGGTCATGCCGAGCGGGCGAGGGTCCTCGTCTTCTTCCTCTGTCTTGGCCGAGGCAATCCGCAGGGGCACGGCGCCGGCCGGCATTCTTCTGGAACGGCCGGACCCGATCCTTGCCGTTGGCGCCATCGTCGCCGAGTTCCTCTACGCGATCAGCATGCCGCTGGTGGTTTGCGGGATTTCGGAGATTGTTTCCGGTGATCGGATAGCGATCGATGTGGGCGGTGATGGCGGGGCGATTGTCCGCAAGGTCAGGAAATGAGCACGCGCTGATAGGGTGAGCGCTGCATCCGGCTGCCGCCTGCCTCTAGGACGCGCCAACCTACCGGCCGATCAGGCCTGTCATTACTCCAAATGATCTAACCGACACCGCCTAAATCCTTGTTTTGTGCGTGCCGAGCCAAGTGCTGCGCGCGCCTCAAATCTCCGGGATGTTCTCCTTGAAGATCACCTGCAGCCTCGGCTGGTGCAATTCATAGGGGAGGCCCCGGACGGCGTGGGTTAGGATGTTGAGCGCCTCGCGGGCTTCGACGCGCGGGTTCTGGTCGATGACGGCGTCGAGCGTGCCGTCGAGCAGCAGTTCCTTGGTGCCGTCCGTCGCCTCGTGGCCGAGGAAAACCATGGATTGCGCACAGCCGCGTTCCTTCAGCGCACGCGCTATGCCGGTGTTGCCGGCGCCGACATTGTAGATCGCGGCAAGGTCGGGGTGGCGTTCCAGAAGGGCTGACGCCTCCGAATAGGCCTTTTCGCGGTCGTCGAGCATTTCGCGCATCTCGACGATCTCCAGATTGGGCGATTCCTCGGTCAGTATGTGCCGGAAGCCCATCTCGCGTTCCTCGTGGCCACGATAGGACAGCGAGCCTGCAAACAGCGCCACCTTGCCGGGGCGCCCCGGTCCCATGAAACGGTTGAGCAGATAGCCGGCCAGCCGCCCGGCGGCGCGGTTGTCGATGCCGATATAGGCAACCCTTGGCACATGCAGGATGTCGGAGGCGATGGTCACCACCTTGACGTCGTTGGCCGATAGCGAGCGGATCGCCTCGCGCACCGTCGGATGGTCGAGCGCGATGACACCGACGCCTTGCGTCTGGCCGCGCAAATCCTGCAGCAGGCGGGCGAGCCGGTCGGGATTGAAGCCCTCTATGGTGGCGATATGGACGTCGAGATCGGGGCGCGCCAGGGCTTGTGCCTCGATGTGGCGGTGCAGCATCTTGATGAAGGAATTGGTGCCGGCCGGCAGCGCGAAGTCGAGCCGGATGACCTCGCCGGGCACCGGCCTGGGCGGCGCCCCGTTCGGGCCTTCGGCGATGTAGCCGAGCCGCTGTGCCATTTCGAGCACGATCTCGCGTGTGCGCGCCCGCACGCCGGGGCGATTGTTGAGCACGCGGTCGACGGTGGCGGCGGAGACGCCGGCTTCCCGGGCTATGTCGGTCAGGGTGGAACGCACCGTCTCATCTCCTCAATGCATCAGGGATGACGCAGTGCCGGCTGGCGGCTGATTGCGCCCAACGCCCCGCGATCCGCGATTCTGATGGGAAATGATGTATCCGGCCTTGGCCGATGCGCAAGCCGCCAAGCTAAATCAACTCGTCCGGCACGATCGTGTCGGAAAGGGAGATCACATTTCCCATCAAATCGACGCATTCGGAGGGGTCTATGAACCTTGGTATGACGCATTTCCTCACTCTATGCGATGTTGTGATGTGTTTTGATTATTAATGATGTTGACAGCCTTCCGATCCTGCCGTCAATATCCCTCATGGGCTCGTGGAGGAAACATTGGGCCTGAGGGAGGAATTCCAATGTCTGATTTGATCCGCATCTCGCGGCGCCGGTTGCTGGCGTCCGGAGGAAAGGCGGCGGTGTTCGTGGCCGCCGCAGGTATCGCTCCGCAATTCATTCGTCCCGGCCGCGCCTTCGCGGCCGATGCGCTCGCACCTGGCATGATCGGCGGTCGGACGGGCTTCGATGGCGCCGAACGCTATCAATACGGTCCCGACACACCGGAGGGCCGCGCCATTGAGGCCGCCAAGGCTTTGAAGGGCGCCGGCAAGGCGCCGGCCAAGATCGTGCTTGGCCTGTCGGACGGCTCGATCGGCCAGCTCACCCAGCCTTTTCCGGCCGGGGCGCCGTCGATCAAGGAGCTGTGGGAAAAGGAAACCGGGATCCCGATCGAGATCGTCGGTCTGCCGAACGGCCAGGAATTCACCAAAACCATGCAGGACATCTCCACCAAGGGTGGGGCCTACGACATCTATTCGACCGAGTGGAATCGCCTTGGCGATCTCGCCGAGACCGGCGGCATCGCCAAGCTCGACGACTTCGTCGCCCAGTACAAACCCGAATGGGACGATCCCAAGACCGGCTATGTCGACGGCGCCAAGGGTGTATCGCTGCTCAACAAATATCGCGGCTCCAACTATGGCGTGTCGCTGGACGGCGACTTCCAGACCTGGGTCTATCGGACCGATCTGTTTGGTGACGAAGCCGAGAAGAAGGCCTTCAAGGACAAATACGGCTACGATCTGGCGCCGCCGAAAACCTGGAAGCAGCACGGCGATATCGCCGCCTTCTTCCAGCGTCCGGACAAGGGCCTGTTCGGCTCCACCGACCTGCGCAACCAGGGCTGGGGCTATACCAACTGGTACCAGCGCTATGTGTCGATGGCCTCGCCCAACCAGTTCCTGTTCGGCGACGACGGCAAGCCGCTGATCAATTCCGAGCATGGCATCGCCGCCACCAACGAATATGTCGAATCGTTGGTCCATCATTCGCCGGACGCGATCTCGTGGGGCTGGCCGGAGCAGTACGGCAATTTCGCCAAGGGCGGCGCGGCGATGACCTGTGCGTTCTCCAACCTGCCGAAATTCCTCGACAATGCCGGCAACAAGGATTCCAAGGTCACCGGCAAGATCGGCACGATGCTGCCGCCCGGCCGCGAGATCGACGGCAAACTCATCAGCCGCTCCGTGTTGTGGTTCTCGCTGACCGGCATGGTCTCGTCGCAGTCGAAAAACCAGGAGGTCGCCTATCTCCTGCTGCAATGGCTGGGCTCGGCCCGCATCTATGCCTGGATGAGCGCCAACCCCGGCGGCTATCTCGATCCGTTCCGGCTTTCGGACTTTTCCGATCCGCTGGTGCGCCAGACCTACCACGCCTACCACATGGACGTGGTGCGCGAGACGGTCGCCCGTACGGTGCCGACCATCAACTATCCCGGCGCCACCGCCTTCCACAACGCGCTGGACGAAAACCTGATGGCCTCGCTGACCAAGGCCAAGACATTGGAGCAGGCGATGGCCGACACGGAAGCCGAGTGGAAGAAGATCGCCCGGCGCATTGGCGAGGACAAATTGCTCGAAGCCATCAGGACCAACAAGGAGGCATGGCCGACCGTTCTCGATCCGATCAGCTGATCCATCTCCCTGGATCAAAGCCGGAGGGGAGGAGCATCCGCTCTTCCCCTCCGCAACCGACGCCACCAGCAAAAGCAGCCAGATGAAGCGTTCCGTCCCCTTCGAGATATTCCGCTACGCCGCGATCCTCGCGGCGATGGCTGTTACGCTGGTGCCGATCCTGTGGATGGTGTCGATGGCCTTCAAGCCGATCGCCGAATGGTCGGCGACGGGTGCGGACCTGACGTGGTGGCCGAAGAACCCGACGCTCAGCAATTTCCAGTTCGTGTTCGGCGAGTCCACCAACAATCTGATCGTCGCGCTCGACCGCACCGCGCTGAAGCCGATCCTGTCGTCGCTTCTGTCGGCGGTGTTCGGCACCGCGATCGCCATGTCGGCCGGCACGGCCGCCGCCTATGGCCTGTCGCGCTTCGGCTCCGGCCAGAACCTGCCGCTGGCGCTGATCCAGCTCAGGCTGTTTCCGCCGATGGCCGTCATGATCCCTGTGATGATCATGTGGGCCTTCCTCAACTTCACCGACAGCTGGTGGGGGCTGGCGCTGATCTACGGCATCGTCACGCTGCCGTTTGCCTTCTGGCTGATGAAGACCTTCTTCGACGACATGCCGCGCGAGATCGAGGAAGCCGCCTTGGTCGAGGGCTGCTCGCGGCTGCGCGTCTTCACCCGCATCACGCTGCCGATGATGCGCGCGCCGTTGGCGAGTGCTGCCCTCTTCGTCTTCATCCTCAACTGGTCGGACTATCTGATCGCGCTGCTGCTCACGACGCGCGAATGGGTGACGATCCCCGTCTACATGGCCTCGCTGTCGTCGTCGATGACCGGCCAGCTCTATGGCGCCAAGGCCGCACTCGGGCTGATCGCGGCGGTGCCGCCGGTCATCATGGGCATCGCCATCCAGCGCCATCTGGTGCGCGGGCTGACTTTCGGAGCGCTCAAGCAATGAGCGCGGTGGTTGCGACGATTTCGGAGGGTGAGATGGACGCGGCCCGCGCAAGGCCGGCGCTGCGCGACGAAGGCATGCGGCTTGGCTTTCGCCTGACCTTGCCGGCGCAGATCCTGGTGCTGTTCATCTCGGCCTTTCCACTCTTGATGCAGCTCTACATCAGCGTCACCGACTGGTCGCCACTCTCGGGCCTCGGCTGGTGGAACGCCTGGGAGATGTGGAACAGCTTCGCCAACTATACCGACCTTGCCGCCGACGCGCGCTTCTGGAGTGCGCTGAAGCGCACGGTCATCGTGATGGTCGTCTGCGTGCCGGCCGAGTTCCTGTTAGGCTTGGCGCTGGCGACGCTGTTCGCCGACGATTTTCCGGGCAAGCGCATCTTCTATTCGGTCCTCCTGATGCCGATGATGGTGGTGCCGGCGGTGGCCGGCTACATGTTCTTCATGCTGTTCCAGTCCGGCGGCCCGGTGAACGACATCCTGTCGGCAATCACGGGCACGCAAGTCACCATTGCCTGGCTGTCGGACCCGACGCTGGCGCTGATCGCGGTGATGATCGCCGACATCTGGCAGTGGACGCCGCTGATGTTCCTGATCCTGCTCGCCGGCCTGGTCGGAGTGCCGGAGGACCAGATCAAGGCGGCAACGCTGCTCGGCGCCAATCCCTGGCAACGCTTTACCACCATCGTGCTGCCGAAGATGAAGACGATCATCATCATCGCGCTGGCGATAAGGGTGATCGAGAACTTCAAGATCTTCGACACGCTGTACATCATGACCGGCGGCGGCCCCGGCGTCGCCACCGAAACGATCTCCGTCTACATCTACAAGGTCACCACGCAGGATCTGATCTGGGGCTATGTGGCGGCGATCGCGCTCGCCATTCTGGTCGTGCTCTCCATCGTCGCCGTGTTCGCCATGAAGCGCATGGCCCGGGCAAGGCAGGTGGCGGCATGAGTACGATCCAGCTCAAGCACCTCACCAAGACATTCGGCGACTTCACGGCGCTGAAGACCATGGACCTCGATATCGCCGATGGCGAGTTCATGGCTCTGCTGGGGCCTTCAGGCTGCGGCAAGTCGACGACGATGAACATGATTGCCGGAATGGAAGAGCCGACCAGCGGCAAGATCCTGTTTGGCGAGCGCGACATGGCCGGCGTGCCGATGGGCCGGCGCGGCGTTGGCTTCGTGTTCCAGAACTACGCGATCTTCACCCATATGACGGTGCGCCAGAACCTTGCCTACGGGCCAAGGATGCGTGGCGCCGCCACGGTCGAGATCGATCGTCGCGTCGGCACGATTGCCGAGCTGCTGCAACTGACGCCGCTGCTCGACCGCAAGGCCGACCGGCTGTCGGTCAACATACTGCAGCGCGTGGCGATCGGCCGCTCGGCAATCATGGAGCCGGCGATCTTCCTGCTCGACGAGCCGCTGTCCAATGTCGACGCCGCCTTCCGCGCGGTGATGCGCACCGAGCTGAAACAGCTGCAGCGCCAGTTCAAGCAGACCATGGTCTACGTCACGCACGACCAGCTGGAAGCCATGACCATGGCCGACCGTATCGCGGTCATGGACCACGGCGTGCTGCAGCAGGTCGGCACGCCGCTCGAGGTCTACAACAATCCGGCCAATGTCTTCGTCGCCCGCTTCATCGGCGCGCCGGGCATGAACCTGCTCAAGGGCCGACCTGCGGAGAGCGACCGGGGTCTGGTCGTCGATTTCGGGGCGCTTGGGGTCTCGCCGCCATTGCCGGATGAGCTGGCGGCCAGCGTGCGCGGTGCTCGCGGGGAGGTGCTCTACGGCTTTCGGCCGGAACAGGTGGCCCTGGCGGAGAATGGACGCGGGCTTGCCATGCCTGTCACTTTCGTCGAGCGCATCGGCGCGCGCACCATCGTTCACCTCGGCCAGGGCGACGGCGCCGTGAAAGCGGTCTTCGACAATGATGTCGGGCTGTCGATAGGGCAAACCGCGGTCGTCGCACCCGCGGCGTCGTCAGTGCGGGTCTTCGACGCCGTTAGCGGCCTTGCGATGAGAGCGGGTTGAGCCATGGCCGACATCGTCTTCCGCAATGTCACGAAACGCTACAGCACGATGCTCGCCGTCGACGACGCCTCGTTCACTGTCAACGACAACGAGTTCTTCTGCTTCTTCGGGCCGCCGCTGTCGGGCAAGTCGACAATCCTGCGCCTGGTGCTCGGGCTGGAGACGCCGGATGCCGGCGAAATCCTCATCGGCGGCAAGCCCGTCAACACGGTGTCGCCAGCAGAGCGCAATGTCGCCATGGTGTTCCAGAACTTGGCGCTGTTCCCGCATATGAGCGCGCTCGACAATGTCCGTTTCCCGCTGGTCGAGCGCCGGGTCGCCGAGGTCGATATCAAACGGCGCGTCGCCGATGTCGCGGCCAAGCTGCATATCGGCCATATCCTGCACAAGCCGCCGGCACTGCTTTCGGGCGGCGAGCGGCAGCGGGTGGCGATCGCCCGCGCCCTGGTGCGCGACCCCAACGCCTATCTGATGGACGATCCGATCTCGGCGCTCGACGCGCGGCTGCGCGAGGAAACGCGCGTCGAACTGAAGCGCATCCAGCGTGAGCTCGGCAAGACGCTGATCTATGTCACGCATGACCAGGAAGAGGCGATGTCGATCGCCGACCGCATGGCCATACTGGAAAGCGGAAGGATCCGGCAGATCGGCGCGCCGGCCGAGATCTATGATCGCCCGGCCAGCACCTACGTGGCGCGGCTGCTGGGGTCGCCTGTCATGAACATCCTCAAATCCGTTCAAGGCGAGGGCGGCATCGAGGCCGCCGAAGGCGCGATCAGCATCGCCGATCGCACGGCTCCGGCCGACGCCGTCGAGATCGGGCTGAGGCCGGAGGATATCAAGGTCAGGCCCTGGAGCGACACCGAGAAGGAGAGCCCCGGCCGCCCGGCGCGGGTGTTCGAGGTCGAGCCGCTTGGCGGCTATACCGTGGTGACACTCGCCGCCGGGCAAGCGCGGCTGAAGGCTTTGCTGCGCGGCCAGCCTGACATCAGGCCCGACGCGATGGTGGCGATATCCTGCGAGCCGGCGCGCGTGCATTATTTCGGACAGGGCGGAGGCGCGTTGGCAAGATGAACGCGGCCGCAAGGACAGGATTTCGGGAGGAAGGCATGACAGGCAAGGGCTTCGAGCCGGATGTGAAGGTCCGCACGAAGGAATATCGGATCGGCTGCGTCGGCGCCGGCATGATCATGGCCGAATGCCATCTGGCCGCCTATAAGGACGCTGGCTTTCCGGTCGTGGCGATCGCCTCGCGTACCAAGGCGAATGCGCAAAAGGTCGCCGACCGTTGGGGTATCCCGACCGTCCACGACACCCCGGAACAGCTGATCGAGGATGCAGATGTCGAGATCATCGACCTCGCGTTTCCGCCGGACCAGCAGCCGGCGCTGATCCGCCATGCGCTGAAGCAGAACCACATCAAGGCGATCCTGGCTCAGAAGCCGCTGGCGCTGTCGGTCGAGGAAGCCGTCAAGTTGCGCGACGAGGCGGCGAAGGCCGGCAAGATACTCTCGGTCAACCAGAACATGCGCTACGACCAGTCGATGCGCGTGTTGAAGCAGCTCATCGACAGTGGCGCGCTCGGAGACATCGTCTTCGCGCAGATCGACATGCACGCCATTCCGCACTGGCAGACCTTCCTTCAGGGTTACGACCGGCTGACGCTTGCCAATATGAGCGTGCACCACCTTGACGTGCTGCGCTTCCTGTTCGGCGATCCCGATGAGATCACGACGCTGACGCGCAAGGATCCGCGCACGACATTCGACCATTCCGACGGCATCACCGTATCGACGCTGAAATTCCCGTCCGGCGTGCTGGCCGTGTCGCTGGAGGATGTGTGGTCCGGTCCGCGCCAGCAGGGCTACAAGGACGACCAGCACATCAACTGGCGCGTCGACGGCACCAAGGGCGTTGCCAAGGGCACGATCGGCTGGCCGACCGGTGCTGCTTCGACGCTGACCTATGCTTCGGCCGAAACGACCGGCGGCGAGTGGGTAACTCCAAGCTGGGAGACGATGTGGTTCCCGCATGCCTTCATCGGCGTCATGGAGCAGCTGCAGCACGCCGTGAAGACCGGTACGCCGCCGGCGCTCACCGTTGCCGACAACGTCAAGACCATGGCGCTGGTCGAAGCGGGCTATCGCTCGATGGCATCGGGCCGCACGGTCAAGCTTTCCGAAATCTCCACAAACGCAACTAACTGAAATCGCAGACAACTGAATCGCTTACAGGGAGGAATTCAAGATCATGATGCAGGCAGGTATTTTCACGGGCTATTTCCCGTACGGCCTCGAAGAGACGGCAAAGAAGATCCGCGGGCTCGGTTTCAACACGGTGCAGCTCGACCTGCACTTCAGGGATGTCGACCTGTCGGCTGGGCAGATCACCAAGGACAAGGCCAGGAAGGTGCGCGACGTCTTCCGCGACCACAACCTGCCGGTCTGCTGCGTGTCGGGCTACACCAACATCATCCATCCCGACAAGGCGGAGCGCGACAAGCGCGTCGGTTATCTCAAGGAGATCATCCGCAATGCGCGCGAGTTCGGCAGCCCTTACGTGATCTCGGAGACCGGCACCTACAACACCGAATCCGACTGGGTGCATCACCCCAAGAACAAGACCGAGGAAGGTTTTGAGGAATGCCGCAAGGTCATCGCCGATCTTGCCCAGACGGCTTACGACCATGGCGCGGTCTTCCTGCTCGAAACCTATGTCAACAACGTCGTCGGCTCGGTCGAGGAGACGGTGAAGATGTTCGCGCAGGTCGACCATCCAGGCCTTGGCCTGCTGATGGACCCGACCAATTATTTCGAGACGCACAACATCGACCGGATGGACCAGATCCTGAACCAGGTGTTCGACACGCTGACCGACAAGATCAGAATAGCGCATGCCAAGGACGTCAAGCGCTCAGGCGATGACAAGTCGGAGAAGCACGCCGACATCGGCGATGCCGACGCGATGGAAAGCCATACGTTCCGCGGGGTTGGCGAAATCGAACTGCCGGCGCCCGGCCTTGGCTCGCTGAACTACGACCTCTACCTCCAGCGGCTGGCCGAAAAGCATCCGAACATACCGGTGATCATCGAGCATCTGTCGGAAGACGACGTGCCGCGCGCCAAGACATTCCTCGACGGGAAATTCCGCGCCAACGGCCTGTGACGGCTAGCCGCGCCACGGTGCATGGCGGCGCGGCTTCAAACAAGGGAGGAAAGAATGTTGAAATTCGCATTGAAATTGGCGGCCGCCGCGACAGTGCTCGCCGGCGTCGCCCTTGGCACGGCGGCGCAGGCGCAGGACGGCCAGAAGACCTTCTATCTCTTGTCGCATGGCGGTCCGTCGGATGCGTTCTGGATCGACTGGAACGCCGGTGCGACCAAGGCCTGCGACCAGCTCAAGGTAACCTGCAAGATTTCCTTCAGCGGCGGCGACATGGCGGCGCAGAAGGAAGCCTTCAACTCGGCGCTTGCCGCAAAGCCCGACGGCATCGCCACCACGTCGGCGCAGCCGGGCCTGTGGACGGAGGAGGTGAAAGCAGCCAAGGCGGCTGGCATCCCGATCGTGTTCTTCAACACCGACGATCCGGCGACAGGGCGGCAGGCCTATGTCGGCGCGGACCTGAAAGAAGCGGGTGTCATCTGGGCCAAATATCTGGTCGACCACAAGATGGTGAAGCAGGGCGACAAGGTTTTCCTGCCGGTCGAGGTTCCCGGCGCCAGTTACCAGCAGCTCGAGACCGAGGGCATCGCCAGCGTTTTCGATCCCTTGGGGATCAAATATGACGTGGTCGATTGCGGCACCGATCCGGCTGGCATCATCGCCAAGATGACCGACTACATGGTCGCCAACAATCCGCCGGCGATCATCGCGCTCGGCGATTCCGTTGCCGCCAGCGTCAAGCGCGTGTTCGATGGCGCCGGCGTGCCGGCGGGCAAGATCCCCGTCGTCGGCTGGGGCAATTCGAAGGAGACGGCACAAGCCGTCAAGGACGGCTTCGTCAATGCCGCCGCCTGGCAATATCCCTCTGCGCAAGGCTTCATGCCGGTGGCGCTGCTCGGGCTTGCCGCGTCAGGCGAGCCGATCGGCTACGACATCCACACTTTCGGTCTCTACGACGCCTCCAGCGTCGACCCGATTCTGAAGCTTTACGACAAGAAATGAGAAAAACAGCGCCCGCCGGAAAAGCGGCGGGCGTCTTTTCAAGCATGGTTCAAGCAGTCATGACAATTGCCGCAGAAGACGAAGTGCCGAGGGTGAAAGGCAGATCGCGCCTGCTGCGCTCGCCGCAATTCTCCTCCTTCGTCATCCTCCTCATTTTGCTGGCGGTATTCGCGGTCGCCGACGCCAATTTCCTGTCGCCGCTCAACATCTCCAACATGATGGCGTTCCTGCCCGAGCTCGGCATCATCGCACTCGGCATGACGCTGCTTTTGACGGCAGGCGAATTCGATCTTTCCGTCGGCGCGGTGTTTGGGCTGGCGCCGGTGGTGGTGATGCTGCTGGTGCAAAATGGCGGGGTGGATATAGGTGTCGCGCTTCTGGCCGGGCTGCTGCTTTGTATCGCGATCGGCGCGATCAACGGGCTGATCGTCACCAAGATCGGCATCTCCTCCTTCCTGGTGACGCTGTCGATGTTGCTCGTCGTACGCGGGGCAGCGCTTTACATCACGCAAGGCTTTCCGCTGAAATCCTGGGACCAGCCCGGCTTCTTCGTGACGCTGCTCGCCGGCAGCTTCAACATCGGCTCGTTTCGCTTCTACACCTCGCTGTGGTGGTTCATCGGCCTCTCGCTGTTTGCCATTTACATCCTGCGCTACGCCAAGCTCGGCAACTGGATCAGTGCCATCGGCTCCAATCGCAACGCGGCGGTGGCGCGCGGCGTGCCGGCCGATACGGTCAAGATATGGCTTTTCATCGCGACTTCGGTGCTGGCCGGCCTTGCCGGCATGATCAGCGCCTTTCGCATCTCGGCCGCCTCACCGGTGGCCGGCACCGGCTACGAGCTGGAAGTGATCGCCATGGTGGTGGTGGGCGGCACGGCGCTGACCGGCGGACGCGGCACCATCCTCGGCACCATCGTCGGCGCGCTGATGCTGCGCGCCATCCGCAACGGCATCGTACTGATCGGCGTGCCGGGGCTCGCCTACAACATCTTTGTCGGCCTCATCATCCTCGCCATGCTCATCCTGCACGCTTTGCTGCAGAAGAACGCCGCAAGGGGCTGACGATGGTGCAAGAAGTACTTCGGCTGCAGAACCTGCAAAAGTCCTTCGGCAGCGTGCGCGCGCTGAAGAACGCCTCGCTGACACTGCGGGAAGGCGAGGTGGTGGCTCTGCTGGGCGACAATGGCGCCGGAAAATCGACGCTGATCAAGGCGATCTCGGGTGTCTTCCCTGTCGATCGTGGCGACATCTTTGTACGCGGCGAAAAGGTTTCGATCCGCTCGACCCGGGATGCGATGGACCTCGGCATCGAGACCATCCATCAGGACACCTCACTGGCGCCTGATCTCAGCATCGCGCGCAATCTTTTCCTCGGCCGCGAGCCGGTCAATTTCGGCTGGCTCGGCGTGTTCGCGCCGCTCGATCTCGCGAAGCTGCGCAAAGCCGCTTCCGAACTCCTCAAGCGCGTCGGCATCTCGAAGAAACTCGACGCCGATGCGCTGGTCTCGACGCTGTCGGGCGGCGAGCGGCAGTCGATCGCCATCTCGCGCGCCATGCAGTTCGCCGCCAAGGTGATCATTCTCGACGAGCCGACCAACAATCTCGGCGTCGAGGAAACCCACGGTGTGCTGCGTTTCGTCAAGGAGGTACGCGACGCCGGCCATTCGGTGCTGCTCATCACCCACAACATCCACCATGTCTTCCAGGTCGCCGACCGCATCGTCGTGATGCGGCGCGGCGAGATCGTCGCCGAACAGACGGTCGCCGACACCGACCTCCTGACCGTGGAAAGCATCATCACCGGCGCCGACATGTCGGCCTTGCTCAAGGAGGCGAGGGCAAAGTGAAGGGCGTCGCATGGTAGAGCTTTACGGCAAGACGCTGTCGCGCCGGCAAGTGGCCGAGCGGTCAGGCCAGCTGTCGCAATTCGCGGGCGTGCGGCTGATGACGCTCGGCGACGGGTTGGAGCGCGGCATCCGCATGCTCGAATTCCGCACCGGCTCGGGCCTGCGCTTCACCGCGCTCGTCGACCGGGCGCTCGACATCGCCGATTGCGACTTCAAGGGCCAGGCGATCGGCTGGCATTCGCCGAGCGGCTTTCGCCATCCGGGCTTGCACGACTATGAAGGGGAAGCGGGGCTGGCCTGGGCGCGGTCCTTCTCGGGGCTGCTCGTCACCTGCGGCCTCGACCACATTCTGGGGCGGGAAGAAGTGCCGGCCGAGAGCTACAACTATCCGGGGAAGAAGACGGTGCTTCATTCGCTGCATGGTCGTGTCGGTACCATCCCGGCGCGGCTGACCGGCTATGGCGAGCGCTGGGAGGGCGACCGCTGCGTGCTGTGGGCAGAAGGCATGGTGCAGCAGTCGGCTGTATTCGGCGAGGATCTGCATCTCACTCGCCGCATCGAAGCCGATGTCGGGGGTAACGAGATCCGGCTTTCGGACCATGTCGTCAACCACGGCTTCAACCGCACCCCGCATATGTATTTCTACCATGTCAATGTCAGCCATCCCTTGCTCGACGAAGGCTCCCGTTATCTGGCGCCGATCCGCGACGTCGTCTGGGCCAGCCATGCCGGCGAGCGCTACGAGGCGCAGAGTGTCGGCTATCGCACGGCGCCGGCACCGCAACGGCACTTCAGGGAGCAGGTCTGGCAGCACGAAATGGCCGCCGACGCCCATGGCGAGGTTCCGGTGGCCGTCGTCAACGACCGGCTCGGTCTCGGCTTCGAAGTGGCGACCCGCCAGGACCAGTTGCCGTGTGCCTACCAATGGCAGAATTTCCAGGCCGGGCAGTACGCGCTTGGGATAGAGCCATCGACCCACCATGTGCTCGGCGATCTCGCCGCCCGCGAGCGCGGCGAGATGATCTGGCTGGAGCATGGCGAAAGCCGGGCCTATGACGCGGTGTTCCGCGTCCTCGACGGCAAAGAGGAAATCGCTGGCGCCGAAGCCAGGATCGCGGATATCGCCCGGCAGCCCGAGCAGGATTATCCTCAGCCTTCAGAAAATTTTCCAAGACTGGCCGGCAGGACATGAGCGCGACATTTATTCAAAGCAAGCCCTCCGGCCGGCGGACCGGATTGCCAGCGCTGCGCGACGATTGGAGGCCAATTTGATGACGATGGCGAAAAAGCGCGACTACAGCCTGGTCGGCGAAAGTACCAGAACGGCGATCGAGACCGGGCTTGCCTCGGCCGAGTGGTACCACACCGACGTGCCGCGCAAGGCGATGAAGGAACTGATGCAGCGTTCCGACGGCCCGGCGATCCGCGACACCATCATCTGGATCGTCGCGATCCTGGGTTCGGCCGTGGGTATCGTCCTGTTCTGGGGTTCGTGGTGGGTGGTGCCGTTCCTGTTCGTCTATGGCGTGCTCTACGGCTCGTCGAGCGACTCGCGCTGGCACGAATGCGGCCATGGCACGGCTTTTCGCACGCGCTGGATGAACGATGTCGTCTACCACATCGCCTCGTTCATGCTGATGCGCAATCCCGTGCAATGGCGCTGGAGCCATGCCCGCCACCACACCGACACCATCATCGTCGGCCGCGACGCCGAGATCGCGGTCATGCGTCCGCCGGACCTGTTGAAGGCGGCGCTCGCCTTCACCGGCATTCTCGACTTTCGCTATTCGCTGCCGACGCTGGTGCGGCAGGCATTCGGCACGCTATCCGACGAAGAGAAGAGCTATATCCCCGAGATGGAACAGCATAAGGCCGTGGTCGCGGCCCGGTGGCATGTCGCGATCTATGTGGCGACGATCGCCCTCGCGATCGCGCTGAGGTCATGGATACCGCTGGTGCTGATCGGCCTGCCGCGCCTCTACGGCACCTGGCACATGGTCACGACCGGCCTGCTGCAGCATATCGGGCTCGCCGACAATGTCGTCGACCATCGGCTGAACACACGCACCGTCTACATGAACCCGATCAGCCGGTTCATCTACTGGAACATGAATTACCATGTGGAGCACCACATGTTCCCGATGGTGCCGTATCACGCGCTGCCCAGGCTGCATGAACTGATCAAGCACGATCTGCCGAAGCCCAATCCGTCCATGTGGCACGCCTACCGCGAGGTCTGGCCGGTCCTGCTCAGGCAGCTGAAATACGAGGACTATTACCTTAAGCGCGAACTGCCGCCGACGGCCAGGCCCTATCGCGGTGAGTTCCACGAGGTCGATATGTCGGCGGCGGCCGAGTAGCGATCGCGAATGTCCGCGGGAGATAGAGATGGCCGATTGGGTTGAAGCGTGCGCGGTGGACGATGTCGAGGAAGAGGATGTCATCCGCTTCGACCATGGTGGGCGGACCTTCGCGATCTACCGCTCGCCGGATGACGAGTTCTTCGCCACCGATGGTTTTTGCACGCATGAGAAGGCGCATCTGGCCGACGGGCTTGTCATGGACGACATCATCGAATGCCCCAAGCACAATGGCCGCTTCAACTACAAGACCGGCCAGGCCAAGGGCGCGCCGGTCTGCATCAACCTCGCGACCTATCCGGTGAAGATCGAAGCCGGCAAGGTGATGATCCAGATCTGAAGCGGGGGTATGATCAATCGATCCGACCGCGACGGCAAACAACAGAGGGGAACGCTTTAATGAGCCGAAAGAGACCGACCGTCGCCGATTTGCGCGCCATGAAGGGCAAGCGTCAGCTGACCATGCTGCGTGTGCTGACCCTGGACGAGGCCGAGGCCGCCGAGCGGGCAGGGGTCGACATCGTCTCGGTGCCGCCCGAACTGGTGCTCAACCCGCGCTACCGCGATGCCGCGCCCAGCCTGTTCACCATGCCGGGCGACAATTTCTACGAAATCGGCACCGCGGATGATTTCGTGCGCTGGGCCTTCCGGCTCTACAAGGCCGGCGCCGACGCGGTCTATTGCAGCGCGGGCTACGCCACCATCAAGCGCATGGCGGACGATGCCATTCCCGTCATCGGCCATGTCGGCCTCATTCCTTCCCGCGCGACCTGGACCGGCGGCTTCAAGGCGGTCGGCAAGTCCGCCGATACGGCGATGCAGGTGTTCGAAGCGGTCAAGCAACTGGAGGCGGCCGGCGCGATCGGCGCCGAAATAGAAGTTGTACCGGTCGAGGTGGCGAAGGCTATCTCGGAGCGCACCTCGCTGATCATGCTGTCGATGGGCGCGGGTACCGGCTGCGACGCGCAATATCTGTTCGCCGACGACATCCTTGGCCAGAACCGTGGCCACATGCCGCGCCACTCGAAGATCTACCGCAATTTCGCCGCCGAATACGATCGGCTTCAGGCGGAGCGGGTTGCGGCATTTTCCGAATATGTCGCCGACGTCAACAGCGGCGCCTATCCTGAGGACCGGCACATCGTGCACATGGACCCGGCTGAGCTACGCCTGTTCCTCGACAAGGTCGGCCGGGGCTAGGATCGTTTGCCATTTGCCGCCGGCGAGCGCTGCGTGGAGTGCTTCCGCATCGACGCCGAGCGGCCGGTCCTCGTTGAGCGCGGGGACGAGCGCGCGTATTGCGTTGTGGACGGCTGATGTGCGTGTCGCCAGCGTCAATCTCTCGCGCAGGTCGACGGCTTGCGCCGCCGCCATCAATTCGAAGGCGATCAGCCGCCGCCACAGCGCGATCATGTCGGCGCATTTTGAAACCACCAGCGGCGTCTGCGTGGCGTGATCCTCCACGCCTTCCGAAACCGGCAGGAAGTCGAGCATCACCGGATTGGCCTTGTGGCGGATGGCAGCCAGGATCGACGTCACCGTTTTTTGCAGCGGCACCAAACCGGCCGAGGCGCCACCGACCGGCGACAGGTATTTGGGCAGGCCGTTGCGGCCCGGGCCGGTGAGCTGGATGAAGCGGGCGGCACTGGCGGCCGCACATTGAGCGATTGCCAGGCTTAGCGTCTCGAAGGCGAGCGCCAGCGAAGCGGTGTGAAAGTTGCCGGTCGACAGCACCAGCTCGTCGTCGCTCAGAACCAGCGGGTTGTCGGCGGCGGCATTGAGTTCGGTCTCGACGGCGCGTCTTGCCTGGCCGATCGCCTCGATCAGCGCGCCATGGATCGAGGGCATGCAGCGGATCGACAGCGGGTCCTGTATGGTGGTGGGCGCGGGCGCTTCGTCGCGGGCGAGAAGATCATGCAGCGCCTTGGCGGCTGCCTGCTGGCCGGCGGCGGGCCGCGCCATGTGCAGGCGGGGGTCCAGGATGGTGCGGTTGGCGCCGAAACCTTCCATGGTCAGCGCGCCGGCCTGGTGCTGCTGGGCAAGAGCCGACAGCGCGTCCGTGACCGCAAGCGCGCCGCCGCCGGCGGAGACGGCGGAAGCGTTGATCAGCGACAGTCCATCCTTGGGCGCCAGGCCGATGGGGCCGAGGCGGGCCATCATCAGTGCCTTGACCGCTGGCATGCGCCTTCCCTGATAATCGGCTTCACCTTCGCCGATCAGCAGGCGGGCGATCGCGGTCATCAACACCAGGTCGCCGGCGCCAATCGAGCCGAGCGACGGCATCACTGGATGGACGCCGGCGTTGAGGACTTCGATCAAGGCAACGAACACGGCGGGCGACAGGCCGGAGCCACCGGCCGACAACATTGTCAGACGGGCAAGCATGGTGGCGCGCACGGCCTCGACGGGCAGCGCTTCGCCGACCGCCCCGCTGCGGCCCTCGAGTAGCTGGCGCTGGAAGGCGCTGGCGTCACCCTCGACCGATGTGCGAAGATTGGCGCCGAGCCCGGTGTTCAAGCCGTAGATCTGCTGGCCGGAGGCCGCCGCCTGGTCGAGCACCTTTCGCGCCTTCTCCAGCCTGCCGATGACATTGGCTCCGATCTCCACCTTGCGTGCCTCGCGGGCGACGGCGGCGACATCGTCGACACTGACGCCGGCCCCGGTGAGGACGAGCGCGCTCATGCGAAGCGCAGCCTTTGGCCGATGCCTTGCGCCTGCGCCTTGGCCAGCATCGCCTTGCCGAGCGCAATGTCGGACAGCGACAGGCCGCGATGCCAGAAGAGGATGGTTTCGTCGTCGCTCTGCCGTCCCGGCCTGAGGCCAGCGGCGATCTGGCCGAGTTCGGCATGCAGCGTCGTCTCGCTCAGTCGCCCGGTCTCGACATGCGCACGCAGCGAGCCGAACTTGCCGCCCTTGCACTGGCCCCAGTCGTCGACGACCATCTTCTGCATGATGTCGGTCAGCGACAGCTCCACGGCGCTCATCGTGCCATAGGGAACGACAAGCGCGCCCGGCTTGATCCATTCTGTCTTCAGCAGCGGCTGCGGCTCGGGCAGGCGTGAGGCTTCGACGACGATGTCGGCGCCCTTGACGCAACTCTCCCAGTCGGCGACCGCGGTGATGGGCTTGCCGAGGTCGGCGGAGAGTTTTGCGGCAAAGCCATCGCGGCTTTCTGGGCGACGCGAATGGACGCGGATCTCATCGAAATCGAAGAGATGGTCGAGCAGGCGCACATTCCAGTACGCGGTGCCGCGCGCGCCGATATGGGCGAGCACCTTCGCGTTGTTGCGCGCCAGGTGCTTGGCGCCGATGGCGGTGACGGCGCCGGTGCGCATGTCGGTGATGACCGTGGCGTCGAGAATGGCGCGCGGCGTGCAGGTGCGTGGATCGAACAAATTGAGGATGCCGAATTCCGAGGGCAGGCCGTGAAGATAGTTGTCGACATAGTCGCCGACGATTTTCACGCCGGCCGTATCGAGCGGCGCGACGTAGCCGCGCAAGACATTGAAATGGACGTGGAAGGATGGGTCGGGTTCGAGGTGGACACGCGGCTCGATCACCGTCTGGCCCTTGCCTTGCGCAACGAGCCCGGCCTCGACGGCGTCGATGATCTCGCCATCGGCCATGGCAAGCGCTTCGATGTCGAGGGCGTTGAGGTAGTCGATATAGATAGGCTTCATGCCCGCACGGTTCCTGTTGTTTAAGACCGAGGCCCATTCATTCCATAACAGGCGGCGATGCGACACGAAAGTTTGTTGGTCCATCTCTGGACGCAGTTGGCTAAATGTTGTTGAAACCGACCCGACATGACGGCCATTCCCGAAAATGAAGCCTTGCCCGAGACAGCCACGAATTCGCGGCGCGTGGCGCTGATCGTCGCCATCGCCTTCTTCATGCAGCTGCTGGATTCGACGATCATCTCGACGTCGCTGCCGCAGATGGGCGCTTCCTTCGGCGTGCCGGCGGTGGCGATGAGCATCGGCATCACCGTCTACATGCTGACCATGGCCGTGTTCGTGCCGCTGTCGGGGTGGCTCGCCGACCGGTTCGGCGCGCGTAACATCTTCCTCGCAGCCATCGCGCTGTTCACGCTGGCGTCGCTCGCCTGCGGCTTCTCCGGGAATCTGACCGAATTCGTCGTTGCCCGTGCCGTGCAGGGCCTGGGCAGCGCCTTGATGACGCCGGTCGGCCGCATCCTGGTCCTGCGCAACGCGTCGAAATCCGAATTGCTCAACGCCACGGCGCTGATCACCTGGCCGGCGCTCTTCGCGCCCGTGGTCGGCCCGGTGCTTGGCGGTTTCATCACCACCTATCTGTCCTGGCACTGGAATTTCTTCATCAACATCCCGCTCGGCGCGATCGGGCTGGTGTTGGTCGCCCGCTTCATACCGGGTGATCGTGAAGCCGATCCCAAGCCGCTCGACTGGCCGGGGTTTTTCCTGACGTCGCTGGGGCTCGCCTGCCTGCTCTATGGCCTTGAGCGCATCGCGCATCCGGAGGATGGGGCCTTGCCTACGGTGGGGCTGATCGCGGCGGGGATCCTCGTCGGCTGTCTAGCGGTGCGGCATCTGCGCCGCGCGCCGCATCCGCTGCTCGACCTCTCCTCGTTCAAGGTGCAGACCTTCGCCATCTCGACGCTTGCGGCCGGCACCATCTTCCGGGTGGCGATCAACGCCACGCCGTTCCTTTTGCCGCTGCTGTTCCAGGTCGGCTTCGGCCTATCGCCCGTCGATGCCGGCATGATGATCCTGGCCTATTTCCTCGGCAATCTCGGCATGAAAACGGTGACGACGCCGACGCTGCGTCGCTTCGGCTTCCGCTCGGTGATGGTCGTCAACGGCATCATCGCCTCGGTGTCGATCATGGCCTGCGCGGCGATCTCGCCGCAGACGCCGCAGCCGCTGGTGATGGCGCTGATGCTGATCGCCGGCCTGTCGCGCTCGATGCAGTTCACCGCGCTCAACACGCTGGCCTTCGCTGATATCGCCGCCGCGCAGCGTAGCTCCGCGGCGACCTTGTCCTCGATGCTGCAGCAGGTGGCGATGCTGTTCGGCGTCGCGGTGGCGGCGGCGATCCTCAACCTGTCGCAGATCGCGCGAGACCGGCCGGCGCTCGACCTCGTCGACTTTCGAGCAGCCTTCCTGCTGATCGGCATCATCGGGCTGGTGGCGTCGTTCCGTTTCCTGGTGCTGCCGAGAGGTGCCGGCGCCGAGGTCTCCGGCCATGTTGCCGGGAACTGAAATCGAATTTTCCGCCAGATCGCAGGGTTAAATTCCATCTTCGCCTTTCGCCTTGGTGTTGTGCTTCGCCAAGCGCCGAGACGGTGCAAACAATTGTCAAAAGTGCAGGAGTTTCCGGGCATTGCGCCAGACTCGGCAATCAATGCGTCCACTTTGCGAATCTCATCGCCAGCCCACGTTTTGAACGCGGATTCATTTGACGAAGCGGCGTTGAGCCGATTAGCTTTCTCTCCAGGGGTGGCAGCGCTGCCACCGGGGTGAAAGCAGACAATGAACATGGCCGGCTGGCTGAACTTCAGAAGCCTGAATCAGGAAGGCATTGTCTTTGCCATAGCGGTGGTGCTGTTCGTTGCCGCGGCTATAGGCCTGCCAGGCTTCATCGATGCCGACAATCTGGTCGCCATTATCCGCTCCGTCTCGGTGCTGGGTATACTGGCGCTGGGCATGGCTGTCGTCATCATCGGCCGCGGCATCGACCTGTCGGCGGTTGCGATCATGGCCATGTCGGTCGCCTGGTACCTGCAACTGCTCAACAGCGGAACGCCGGACGGGCTCGCCTTCGCCTATGTGCTGGCCGGCGTGCTCGCCATCGGCTTGCTCAACGGCTTTCTCGTCGCCTACGCCGATGTGCCGGCGATCTTCGTCACGTTGGCGACCGGCTCCTTCGTCTTCGGCTATGTCCGTTCGCAATTGATCACGCAGGACGCCGTGCCGGTGCCGCAGGGCCATTGGGTGGAACTGCTCGGCGGTCTGCGCTTTCTCGACGTCCCGATCGAGGTGTTCGTTTTTGCGGGGCTGGCGTTCCTGTTCTTCCTATTCCTGCGCTACACCAAATGGGGCCGCTACATCTATTTCGCCGGCGACAATCCGGTCGCGGCGCGCAATATCGGCATTCCGGTGCGGCCGATGCTGGTCCTGCGTTACGTGCTCTCGGCATTCGTCGCCCTGATCGCCGGCCTTTTGACCGCGGCCAGCCTGCATTCGATCAACACGCGTGTCGTCAATTCGACGCTGCTTTACGACATTGTGCTGGTGGCGGTGATCGGCGGCATCGGGCTGTCGGGCGGGC
>NZ_VFUW01000011.1:0-212052 GCF_006441385.1 Mesorhizobium sp. B2-4-18
TGGCCGAAGAGGTTGCGGTCGCTGCCCTGCTGGACAGGCGCCGAGGTGGCCGGAGCCGACTTGCCGATCGACGCGGTGTTCGAATTGTCGGTCGAAGCGGCAGCAGCCTGGTTGGCGCCGTTGGAGCCATAGTTGTCGCTGCCCGCGAAAGCGCTGCCGGAGAGGGCCAGAACGGCGGCGGCAGCAATGAGGATCTTGTTCATTTTAATACTCCTGAATTTGTAGGTCCACCAGCGCGGCAGGGTCACCCGCCGCGTGCCGGGGATGGCTATTAATTGTTGCCGAAGAGGTTGTGGTCGGCGCCCGTCACAGGCGTCTGGGCAGCCGGCTCCGACTTCTTGGTCGAACCGGTGTAGGAGCTGTCGACAGTGGCCGTGGGGGTCGCGGCGTTCGAACCATAATGGTCGCTGCTAGCGAAGGCGCTGCCGGAAATAGCCAGAAGGGCGGCGGCAGTGAGAATGATCTTTTTCATTTTTGTACTCCAGTATTTTTCCCGTCCGTCTAGCGGCGTGTCTTGGGATTAAATCGCGTCGTTCGGACAGCCCCGATGTGGGAGAGCCCCCTTGCCGTTTCCAATCACGAAGTTGTTCAGCGTGGACCATGACTCCACCACTTGAAATTGTACCAACGCCTTCTACATGTCTTATTTTTCCATTTGATATCAAATAGTTGCATAAGATCACGCCCCGATCACCAACTGTGTCGGAAGGCTGGGCGTTCACACCGTCCTGCACGCACCGTCAACAGAAACGAACCGTTCGGTTCGATTTTAGACTCTGCTAATAGTCACTTTTCGAAACCATTAACCCTTTTCCGGCCCGCTGAGGGTCGAAAACGGTGCCCGCGCACCTGGCGAGAAGAGGCGATTCCCCCGCTGCAACCGCGCCGGGACGATCCCGCGTACGTGTCGCGCCGCATGGATGCGATGTCGCTTTCGTGCCGATGTCGCAAACCCTGTCGTGATTAGATCGAGCGATCTCAGGTGCCGCTGCGTGACGACGGAGCGGAGAATTGGGAAGCCGGTCAGATTCCGGCGCTGCCCCCGCAACGGTGGTGGAGTTCAAGTCGCAACGGGAGACCACTGGGCGAAAGCTTGGGAAGGTGTCGCGATGGTCCGCCAGGACAACTCCAGAGCCCGGAAACCAGCCCGAGATCGCTAGAACTCGACTGATCGCGGTGGGCGGTCAAGGGGCGGATGGTGTTGTCCGGCTTTCGCCGGCTTGCGCCCAGTCCTTCCTCCATCACCACCAGTTCAGTCCTTGAAAATGAGGACAGGACATGGACGCGCGCAACGACATGCTGAGGCTTTTGAACGGCCGCAGACAGGGCCTTTCGCTGGAACAGCCCTTCTATACCGACCCGGACTACTTCAAGCTTGACATGGAACTGATCTGGTATCGCGACTGGCTGTTCATCGGCCATGATTGCGAGTTGCCCAAGCCGGGCAGCTTCATCACCGTGCAGATCGGCGACTATCCGGTCGTGCTGGTGCGCGATCAGCAGGGCAAGATCAACGCTTTCCACAATTCCTGCCGCCATCGCGGCAGCCGCGTCTGCAACACCGAGAAGGGTATGGCCGCCAAACTGGTGTGTCCCTATCACCAGTGGACCTACGAACTCGACGGCCGGCTGCTGTTCGCTCGCCAGATGGCCGATGGGTTCGACAAGAGCCAGTTCGGGCTCAAGCCGGTCGCCTGCGAAAGCGTCGCCGGCTATGTCTTCATCTGCCTGGCCAAGGAGCCCGCCGACTTCGCGCCGATGCGGGCGATGATCGAGCCCTATCTCCAGCCGCACCGGCTGAGCGAGGCCAAGATCGCCTTCGAGAGCACGATCATCGAGAAGGGCAACTGGAAGCTGGTCTGGGAAAACAACCGCGAATGCTACCATTGCGCGGGCAACCATCCTGAGCTGTGCAAGACCTTCCCGGAAGCGCCGACCGTGACCGGCGTGCAAGGCGCCGACAGCGATCCGGAGATGCTGGCCCACTGGGCGAAGTGCGAAGCTGTTGGCCTGCCCAGCAAGTTTCGCATCGACCCGGCCGGACAATACCGCGCCACCCGCGCGCCGCTGCTGCGCGATGCCCAGAGCTACACGATGACCGGCAAGCGGGCGGTGAAGAAGAACCTGTCCGACAGCGTCTCGGCCGACCGGATCGGCACGCTGATGCACTATCACTACCCGACAACCTGGAACCATATCCTCGTGGATCATGCGGTGACGTTCCGCGTGCTGCCGGTCAGCGCCACGGAAACAGCGGTTACGACCAAATGGCTGGTCCACAAGGATGCCGTGGAAGGCGTCGACTACGATCTCGCCGAACTCACCCATGTCTGGACCGAGACCAACGACCAGGACCGCCGCATCGTCGAGGAAAACGCCTTCGGCATCCTGTCGCCGGCCTACGAGCCCGGTCCCTATTCGGAGCTGCACGAGGGCGGCGTCATCCAGTTCGTCGACTGGTACGCGCGCTTTATCGGCCCACGGCTTTCCGAAGACGGCTGGCCTGCTCTGCGCAGTGTCGCCTAGCGCATGTCGGCCAAAACTGTGCAGCGGCTTTGGGATCACGACACGCCCAAAATGAAAGGTATGCAGGGATGAACGCCATGACTGATCTTGGCCTCTATCGCCACCTCGACCAGATGGCGCCGTGGAACGACAGGCTGCAGGTGCTGGAAGTAACCGGCGTCAGCGACGAGGCGCCCGACGTCAAGACCTTCACCTTCCGCTCCGACAACCAGACCTGGTTCCGCTACAAGCCGGGCCAGTTCGTGACGCTGGAATTGCCGACACCGGACGGCCCGCTGATGCGCACCTACACGCTGTCATCATCGCCGTCACGGCCATTCTCGATCGCGGTGACGGTGAAGGCGCAGGCGGGCAGCGTCGGCACACGCTGGATGTTCGATCACCTGACGCCCGGCTCGCACGTCAAGGCCTCTGGACCGGGCGGCGACTTTTCGCTGCACAGCCACCCGGCGGCGAAATACCTGTTCATCTCGGCCGGTTCGGGCGTGACGCCGATGATGTCGATGCTGCGCTGGCTGAACGACTGCGCGCCATGGACCGATGTCGGCTTCGTCAATTGCGCGCGGCGCCCGGAAGAGATCATCTTTCGCAAGGAACTCGAACTGCTCGGCGGCCATATGCCGGGCCTGTCGCTCGGCTTCATGATCGAGGAGCGGTCGAGCCGCGAGGGCTGGTACGGCCATATGGGCCGCATCGACGCCATCCGGCTGCCGCTCCTGGCGCCCGATTTCCGCGAACGCGAAATCTTCTGCTGCGGCCCCGACCCTTTCATGCGCGCCGTGCGCGGCATGCTGGAGGCCGCCGGGTTCGACATGGCAAAATACCATCAGGAGAGCTTTGCCGCGCCGGCGATGGAGGAAATCCCAGCGCCGTTTGCCTCGCCGGCTGAAGACGGCGCGGCGATTTGCGTCGAAGCCGCGACGCCGATCCGCTTCGCGCTTTCGGATGTCGACGCCGACTGTGTCGCCGGCCAGACCGTGCTGCAGACGGCGCGCGCCTCGGGTGTGCGAATACCGGCCGCCTGCGAATTCGGCCTTTGCGGAACTTGCAAAGTGAAGAAAGTCTCCGGCAGCGTCGAGATGAGCCACAATGGCGGCATCCTCGATCATGAGATCGATGATGGCTTCATCCTGGCCTGTTGTTCCAAGCCATTGTCGCCGCTTGAAATCGAGGCTTGATCCGCCCGGCTTTCGACTGAACCCGGAAATGGTCCCGCGTTGCCGGCAAAGGTTACCTTGCCAAGGAAGACCTGAAAGTTTACAGGCGTTGTTGGTGGAAGCGGTC
This sequence comes from Mesorhizobium sp. B2-4-18, assembly GCF_006441385.1. Lineage (NCBI taxonomy): Bacteria > Pseudomonadati > Pseudomonadota > Alphaproteobacteria > Hyphomicrobiales > Phyllobacteriaceae > Mesorhizobium > Mesorhizobium sp. B2-4-18. The sequence goes on from NZ_VFUW01000011.1 coordinate 3,811, forward strand.
CTGCTGGCGGGCAGGAAATGCAGGACGGGGCAACAATGACGCATGACTCCCACGCCTATGCGGTAGCGAGCCGGGATATCGTTTTCGAATCTTTCGATGGCGAGGCCGTGGTGCTCAATCTTGCCAATGGCAAATATTTCGGCTTTTCCGATTCCGGCAGCAAGGTATGGCAAGCGCTTTCATCCGGCGCGGACGCCCAGGCTCTGGTCGGGCTGGGCGCCGGCGGCTCGACAATAGGCCAGGCCGAACTCGAACGCTTCATATCGCAATTGCTCGAATTGGGTTTGCTGGTGCGCTTGGACGCGGCGGCGCAGCCTTTGCCGGGCGATTTGCCTGCCGAGCTTGCCGCCACGAACGAGCCGCTCAATGTGAGCATTCACGACGACCTCGCCGACCTGATCGTCGTTGATCCCATCCACGAGGTCGAGGAACCTCTCGGCTGGCCGGCGGTCAAGCAGGCTTCCTGACGGGGCGGCCGCAGCGTGATGGAAGGCGATTGATGCCGCGTGTCACGCTCGAAACCTTGCCGGATTACGCCCGGTATCTCATCGCCGCCGCTGAAGGCGCGGCCGCGCGCTATCCGACCACGCGAAAAGTTCGCCTGCCCTGGCTTGAGCTGACCGCGCATCTCGGTCACGGCGTGCTTGCCGATGCATTGGGCCATGCTTTTGTCGAGCCCGGGCATGACCAGCCGGCACCGTCCACGGGTCGCATCTTCATCGCGCATCCCGGCATTGACGGCATCCCGGAGCCGGCGCACTGGGGCGATGCCCATTTCACCGAGCACGGTTTTGCCAAACGGCTCGCCGAAGCCGGTTTGCGCGGGCACCATTTCCACGACCTGGATTTCTGGCAGGTCTACGATCCGCACCGCCGCGTCGGCGTGCAGCTGATGGCCTCGGCCGATGCCTTTCCGCCCTGGGAGCCGGGAGCACCGCTGCGCGCCTTCCTGCACTGGGAATATGCCGCGCGCGGCATGCGGCTGACGCATGCCGGCACGCTTGGCATCGACGGCAACGGTATTCTGCTTGCCGGCTCGGGCGGGGCCGGGAAATCGGGGACCGTCGCCGCCGGCCTGCTTAACGGGCTCGACAGTGTCGGCGACGACTATGTGCTGATCGATCTCACCGACGGCGTGACCGCGCGCCCCCTTTTTTCGACGTTGAAGCAGGACACGGAAGGTTTCGCCCGGCTGGGCCTGCGGCAGCGGCTAACGGCGCAAGGCCCGCTGAACTGGCAAGGCAAGCACACGTTCCATATTCATGATATCGCGCCTCGGCCGGTGCCCGCCATGCTGGACATCGTCGCGCTGGTGGTGCCACATATCAGCGGAGGCGGAGCAAGTTCGATTATGCCGGTGTCGCGCAGGGATGCCATGATTGCCTTGGCGCCGTCCGGCATCGCCCAGATGCCGGGCGAGCGCGAAAGCGGCTTTCGCTTCTTCAGCGAATTGACGCGCCACCTGCCGTGCTTCCGTTTGTCCCTCGGCATCGACCCGGCAGAGATCGCCCGCACGATCGAGGATTTCCTGACACGAGGCGCCCGGTGAAGCTCAGCGTGATCATGCCTGTGTACAATCGCGAGCGCTATGTCGTCTCGGCGCTGCGCTCGCTCGTGCGGCAGCAAGATGCCGCCGATCTCGACATCATCGTGATCGACGACGGCTCGACCGACGGGTCGCCGGAGGCCGTGCGTTCGATGATGGCCGAGAACCCCTGCATTCGTCTTTTCCGGCAAGAGAACATGGGCGTGACCCGGGCTCGCAACGCTGGTCTCAGACTGCTCACGCCGGAAACGGAGCTCGTGTCGTTCCTCGATTCGGATGATGTCTCGCCTGCGGGACGATTCAAGGCCGATATCGCATGCTTTGACGCCGACCCCGCTCTGGAGCTTACCTATTCCCTGATGATGATGGTCGAACACATCGACGACGATCTGCTGGAACCCTGCCCCGGCAGCCATTTCATGACCGTGCGGGGAATTCATCTGTCGTCAGGCATTTTCTCGCGTAAGCTCATCGAACGGATCGGCGGCTTCGACGAGGCCTTCGGCCAGGCCGAAGACACCGACTACCTGCTGCGCACCTTTGAAAGCGGCCCCAGATTCGTCCTGCCGGATACCGTATCGCTTTACTACCGACGTCATCCCGGCAACATGACAAAGCAGGTCGACACATCCCTTCGGGAATTCTTGCGGGCCATCCACAAATCGATGAAACGGCGCAAGGCCGACCCTTCACTGCGCGGGATCGAAGGCATCTTCGATGTCAAAGAACTCGCCAACTGGCGCTTCATGTAGCATGCGGAGCTATGGCGTCGTCATACCGGCCTTCAACGCCAGCGGCACCATCGCCGAGACGCTGCGATCGGTCGCGGCGCAGACAGTGCGGCCTGAGCTGGTGGTGATCGTCGACGATGGATCCAGCGACGATCTCGCGGCGGCGATCGGCGGAACGGACCTGCCGCTGCAATTGCTGCGCCAGGCAAATGCCGGACCTGGGAGCGCCACGACAAGGGGCATCGCCGCCTTGTCGACGCCGCTCATTGCAACGCTCGATGCCGACGATCTGTGGCTGCCGAGCAAGGCCGAAACACAGCTCGCGCATCTCGAAAGGCATCCCGCAACGTCGGGCGTTTTTTGCCATTTGCGAAACTTCCGCAATGACCGGCCCGATGCACCCGAGGACGCGATCGTACCCGGTTGGTCGCGGACCACGATGCTGATCCGGCGCGAGGCCGCCGAGACCGTCGGACCAATCGTCGATCCGCCGGGCGGCCGCGGCGAAATGATCGACTGGATCGCGCGGGCACGCGAGACGGGCCTTGCCCTCGACATGGTGGAAGAGGTGCTGGCGCTGCGCCGCATCAGGCCCGGCAGCCTGTCCTATGGCCGCGATGCGGCGCGCGACCGCGGCTATCTCGAAGTGGCGCGGCTCGCCATGCTGCGACGGGCCCGGAACAAGGCCGGCGCGGGCTGATGGCGGGCATTCGCCGCATCAGCCGACGTTTCCCGGACTATGGCTGGTCCTGGCCGACGGGCGGGCTCGACCAACTGCTCAAGGCTGCCCTTCTTGTCGATGAGGACGCGGCCGCCGGTTGCGCCATGCAGTGGCTAAGCGCGAACGACATCGACCTTGTCTCCTTCAGGGAACACCGGCTGCTGGCCGCGATCTGCGATCGGTTCGGCCGGAAATTGGCCGGCCAATCCGCCTATCCGCGCCTTGTCGGCCTGCAAAAGATGCTGTGGACCAAGTCGCGCATGGCGATGCGCGAGGCCGAACCGGCGCTGCAGGCGATGACGGATTCCGGCTGCCTGGTGATGCTGATCAAGGGTGCCAGCCGCATTGCCTTGAACGCCTCGGCGCAGCGTGGCCGGGTGGCGCACGACATCGACATATTGGTGCGGCCGCAGGACATGCCGGCGGCATTCGGCGTGCTGCGCGACGGCGACTGGCAGATCGCCACCGGGGTGAGTCCCCAATATCTGAGGACAAGGCTGGCGTCGCTGCGCTCGATGAATTTTTTCAAGGGCAGTTATGGCGATATCGATCTGCACCAGCTTGCCTATGACGGCTCGCAGCAAAGCGACGAGGATGACCAGGCGATCTGGCAGCGCGCGGCGACGGCCGAATTCAGCGGTGTCGGCGTGCTGGTGCCGTCGCCCGCGGATCGCATCGCGCTCGCCATCGCGCATGGCGGGCTCGATGCCCATACCCACAGCGATTGGCTGGTCGATTGCGCGGTGGCCATTCGCACCGGCGGCGTCGACTGGGACGTGTTCCTCGATGTCGTCGCCAGGCGTGGCCTTGCCGTTGCCGCGGCGGTGGCGCTTTCCTACCTTGCGCTCGCTGTTGGCGTGACGGTGCCTGACAAGGTGCTGGCGCGCGTGCTGGACATGGCCGACCGCACCGGCCTTGCACGCTGGTCGGCGGTGCTGCAGGCCAAGCCGCGAACCGACTTCGGCAGGCTGACCTGGCTGTCGCGCGGCTTCGCCAAGCAGTTGCGGCTGAGACGCAAGAGCGGTCGGCTGCGGCAGGAGCCGCCCGCCAGGGCATGGCGCGGCAGAGCATGGCGCGGCAGGCAGGCACCTCGCGAGCCGCTGGAAGGACAGTCGCCCCTGGCCTTCTCGCAGGCCATACCGTGCCCTGCGACGGCAGGGGAGATGATGCTGGACATCACGATCAGGATCAGCGTCCCGCCGGTCCGGCGCCGCATCGAAATGGAGATCAATGTGGGCGACGACCACGTGGCGCGTCTGCGTGCGATGGCCATCAGCCGGTCTGGTGGAGAGCGGGTGCTGTGCTTTCGCGGCAAGGTTACGTTCGATGGCCGACAGCATGCCCTGACGCTGGAAGCGCGACCGTCCCGGCAGTTCCGCCAATGGGACGATCAGGCGACGGTCGCCACCTACGGCGCTTTGCCTTTCCATCTGGTCTCGGCGATTTTTTCACCGCTGCGCTGAACTGAACTATCGCTGGTCGCCCAAAGGTCGGCGGCGCCGTGCGGGGCGCGAACCCTCGCCTATACGGCGCCCTCGTCGGGCTTCGTCACCCGCCGCAACGTCAGATTGATCCTGCCGCCGTTCTTGAGCAGCGCCGAGGTCGAAGGGTAGATGCGGTCGACGCCATGGAAGGCAAGACGGCCCTCGCCGCCAAGCACGACGACATCGCCGCTTTTGAGCCTGAACGATTTGGTGGCGCCATCGCGGGTAGTCTGGCCGACCCTGAACAGGCAATCGTCACCCAGCGAGACGGAGACGACGGGTGCTGAGAAATCGGCCTCGTCGCGATCCTGATGCAGGCCCATCTTCGCTTCCGGCGTGTAGAAATTGATCAGGCAGGCCTGCGGTGGATTGGGATAGCCCGACACCTGCCGCCACAGGTCGAGCAGACTGTCGGGGATAGGCGGCCACGGCTCTCCGGTCAGCGGATGCGTCGGCTGGTAGCGATAGCCGCGTTCCTTGTCGGTGACCCAGCCGAGAGGGCCGCAATTGGTCATGCGCACGCTCATCTCCTTGCCGGTCCGAGGCATGGCCGGCACGAACAGCGGCGCCTGCTGGACAATGCTTCTCACCTCCTCGACCAGCGTCTCCTGGACGGCGCGGGACAGATGGGCCGGCATGTGACGGATGCCTTTGGGCAGAACGAGCATGGGTTGGCTCATGTGAATGGTTCGAAGCCTCAGCATGCCACCGCCAGACGAAAACGGCGACCCGAAAGCGGTCGTGGTTTTTACGAGCGATGGCCGCAGCGAATTCGTCTTGGCCAAATGGCGGTTGACGAACAAAGATGACTAACATAGTCAAGATTTAGAACCGGACCGGTTGACGCAAGAATTTTCAGCTTCCGCGTCCAGAGAAGCCGCGGGCAGCCAACGAGAGCGAGGGATATGGAAGTGACATTTCTTCAAGGCTTCAACGCGATCGAACGGGGCTGCATCTGGTCGCGGCGAGGGCTGCTTGCCACGACATGCCTGGCGACGCTGGCTGGTGCCTACCAAGCCTCCGCCCAGCAGGCAGGCACCCAGGCATCGGGCGGCGCCACCGTGCTCGAGCCCATTACGGTCAGCGGCGAGGCCGGCGGCGACACGTCCCGTGAGGACGACAAGACGGTGGCTGCCAAGCGCAGCTCCGGTGCGACCAAGACGGACACGCCCCTCATCGAAACGCCCCGTTCCGTCTCGGTGGTGACACGCAAGGAACTCGAGGAGCGCGGGGCGCAGGATATTATCGAGGCGGTGCGCTACTCCTCAGGCGTCAGCACCGGCGCTTACGGATTCGACCCGCGATTCGACCAGATCTATATCAGGGGCTACGACGCAACCACGCTCGGCGACTATAAGGACGGCCTGCGCCAGCCCTATATCAACTACGGCACGTTCCGCACCGACCCCTACTCGCTCGAACGCGTCGAGGTGATCAAGGGACCGGTATCGGTGCTTTACGGCGCGGGAACGCCGGCAGGCATCGTCAACAAGGTGCCCAAGCTGCCGACCGAGGACAGGATCAGGGAAGTCGAACTGCTTTATGGCACGAAGGACAGGGCGCAGGCCGCCTTCGATTTCGGCGGCCCGGTCACCAAGGGCAGTGACGATTTCCTCTACAGGATCGTCGGCCTGGCGCGAAACGGCGACACCAATTTCGACATCGCCGACGACCGCTATTTGCTGCAGCCGTCGTTCACCTGGAATCCGGACGCCGCGACGTCCTTCACCATCTATGGGCTGGTGCAGGCGGACGAGACCGATTCCAATGTCGGCGTGATCACCGATCCGTCGGGAAAGGTCCACACCCTGCGCGAGAGCGACCCCGACTATGACCATCAGAAGATCCGGCAGCAGCAGGTCGGCTACAAGTTCGAGCACGATTTCGGCGGCGGCATCACGGTGCGCCAGAATGTACGATACTCCCATCTCGACCTGAGGTCGCGCTATCTCGCGGTCTCCGGTTGGACAGGTAGGGTCGCGCATCGTTATGCGACCGCAATTCGCGACGAAATGAACGTCTTCCAGGCCGACAATCAGGTCGAGGCCAGGTTCGACACCGGGGCGCTCGCCCACACGCTGCTTCTCGGCCTCGACTACACGAACCTGACCTCGTCCTTCGGCTATGGGTTCGATCCGCCCGATCCGGCCTACGATTTCGACATTGCCAACCCGACCTACGGTGTCTCCGGCCCGACCCCGGACACCACTTTCTCTGCGTCCGACGCGGATCTGAGCCAGACCGGCGTCTATGCGCTGGATCAGGTCGAACTGGACAAATGGCGTTTCACGCTCGGTGGCCGCCAGACCTGGGTCGAGCAGACGCGCGACTATTTTGGGGGCGGTTCCGAAGCGGTGGACAAGAACGCCTTCAGCATGCAGGCCGGCGCCCTCTATCTGTTCGATAGCGGCGTCGCGCCCTTCGCCAGCTACGCGACGTCATTCGAACCGATCTCGAACCGCTCGGCCGATGGCGGCGGCATTCTTCAGCCTACGAAGGGCGAACAGTTCGAAGTGGGGGTCAAGTACCAGCCACCGGGAACGGATATCCTGCTGTCCGCGGTCGCCTACCATCTGGTCGAGAAGAACAAGCCGGTAGTCGTCGATCCCAATGCGGGCACCTATCGTTCGCTGGGCGAGGTCACCAGCAATGGTTTTGAACTGGAAGCCCGCGCGGCCGTCATGGACGGGCTCGACGTGATCGCGGCCTATAACTACAACCATGCCGAGATCACGGGCGCCGGCCCTGACTCGACGGAATTGGACAAGGTCCCCGCCGTCACCCCCGAACATGTCGCGAGCCTCTGGGCGAACTACAAATTCGACGAGGGCAGTGCGGCACCCGGCCTTTCGGTGGGAGCCGGCGTGCGGCTGCAGAGCGCGACCTATACCGACACGTCAAACACCGCCAAGAACGATGCCGCCGTCTATCTCGATGCCTCGGCGTCCTACGATTTCGGCGCCATCGACAAGAGGTATGAAGGTGTCTCGGCCGCTTTCGCCGTCCGCAACATTGCCGATGACCGCGCGACGGTGTGCAATTCCGGTTATTGCTACATGGGCCAGGGCCGCAACATCACGGCTTCGCTGAAGCGCCGCTGGTAAAGGCAACGCCGCGCGCCTTTCGGACGCGCGGCGCACTGATTCAGCGGTTTGATACAACCATGCCCGGCGATTAGCCAAGTTCTGGAATACGCAGAACCTGGCCCGGATAGATCTTGTCGGGATGGGTCAGCATCGGCTTGTTCGCCTCGAAGATGACCGTGTTCTTGGCGCCCTGGCCCTTACCATAGCTCTTTTCGGCGATCTTCCAGAGATTGTCGCCCTTCTGGACCGTATAGAAGGTCGGCTCCTTGGCCGCGGTCGCCGTGCCGGAAGCCGGCGCGACCTGCAACTCGTCAGCCTGCACCTTGGAAACGCCCAGCGTGTTGCCGACGGCGATGACCGCCTTTTCGAAGATCGACTGGTCCTTGACGACGCCCTTCAGCACCGCCGTATCGCCCTGGACAACGACCTGCACGCCATCGGTACCGAGCTTGTGTGAATCGAGCTCTTTCTTGAGCGTGTCGGCGGTGGGTGCGGCTTCCTCGTCGCCGCCGATGCCGAGCTTCTTGCCGACGTTCTTGACGAAATCGAACATACCCATCTCTAGGTCTCCCTTGCTGTGGCAACAAGGGAAACCTCGCATCCGCAACGCAAAATTGAAAGTGGTTTTGCGGGCACGATTTGCGTGTTGCTCAATCGCTCTCCACGCGACCGCGCAGCTTCTTGATCGTACCGCGCCCCGCCTTGCTCTTCAGCCGACGCTCGACCGCGCCTTTCGACGGCCGTGTCTTCTTGCGCGGCAGCGGCGGCGGTTCTGCGGCCTTGGCGACCAGTGCCGCCAGCCTGGTCCGTGCGTCGGCGCGGTTTTGCTCCTGTGTGCGAAAGCGTCCGGCCTCGATGACGATGACACCATCCTTGGTGGCGCGCTGGCCGGCAAGTTTTATGGTCCGCTCGCGTACGCGGTCCGACAGGCCCTCGGCGTTCCGCGCGTCGAAGCGAAGCTGCACCGCCGTCGCCACCTTGTTGACGTTCTGGCCGCCGGGACCGGACGAGCGGATGAAATCCTCGTGCAGGTCGCCCGGGTGAATCACGGCTTCGCCCGATATGATGATGTCGTCGTCGATCGGCATGCCGCAGTCATGGCGCGGCGGACCGAAAAAGAAAAGGCCCGATCGAAAGCGCAGCCCCTAACTGACATATACGATCCTGATCACGACGCCCAGGCGAGTTCGCCAAGATGGCGACGAAGCCATTTCGTCTCTTCCGATGCCGTGCGCCCGAAATGCCGTTTGAAGTCGCGGCTGAATTGGGACGGGCTCGCGTAGCCTACCAAAGCCGCGACCTCTGCGATCGTCCTGTTCTGGCGTGCTATCATCAATCGTGCTTCGTGGAGCCGTATCGCCTTCACGTACTGCATTGGACTGTTGCCGGTCAGGCTCTTGAAATGGACATGGTAGGAAGGAACGCTCATGCCCACGTCTTTTGCCAGATCGCCGATCGAAATTTCAGAACCGTAGTTCTCTCGCAACCAGGCCAGGCTCTGGACAATCCTTCCAGACGTGCCTTTCTGCTGCAGCGCCGCGAGCATTGCACCGCCCTGCGGGCCGACCAGCACCCGGTAATGCATTTCGCGCAGAATGCCGTCACCAAGGACGAGAGCTTCAACGGGGCTGCGAAGTGCCACAAGGAGGCGCAGCAGGACATCCTCTATTTCGGGGGCCATCCTGCTTGACACGAGACCTCGCGGCTTGCCGCTCGCCGGTTCGGCATGCATCTGCGCTTGTATGGCGAGCTCGGCTGCCATCTGCATATCGAACTCAACATAGACCGCAAGCAATGGTCGCTCCGAACTGGCCATCGATTTCATGCGGAATGGAACGGGCACCGAAACCGCCAGATAGTGTTCCTCGTCGTAGAGGTAGATCTCCCTTTCGAGGATACCCTGCTTGCTTCCCTGTAATACGAACACCGCGCCTGGCTTATAGAGGACCGGGATGTCGTGAAGCACGGCTTCCGTCCGGAGTATGCGGACGCGGCTGAACGCGGTCGGATTGTAGCCGCAACGAGGGGCGAGAGCTCCGGCCAACTCGACCAGCTTGGATCGTCCGTGTTTGGGAGGAATAGGATTTGGCAACAAATTCAGAGAATCCGCGATCGAAACGCTCGGTTCCTCATAATATTTGTCAACTCATCACCAATCAAGGAAAGCTTGCGAGTCATGTCACAGAAGACCTTCTTTATCACCGGCGCGAATTCCGGCTTCGGCTTGGCCATAGCTTCCGCGGCTATCCAGATCGGCCATAAGGTGATTGGCGCAGTTCGCTCGGAGACATCACGCGCAGCGCTCGCCGACGTTCTTCCCGCAGTTCGACCGGTACTGTGCGACGTAACGGAATTCGACGCCATACCCGACGTGGTCAGGCAGGCGGAGAACGAACATGGACCGGTTGACGTGCTGATCAACAATGCCGGCTATGGGCATGAGGGAGTGCTTGAAGAGTCGCCGATCGAAGAGATGCGGCGTCAGTTCGACGTTAATGTCTTCGGCGCTGTCGCCGTCGCTAAGGCTTTTCTTCCCCGGTTCCGGGAGCGACGTCGTGGATTCATCGTCAATGTCACGTCGATGGGCGGCATGATCACCATGCCCGGCATTGCTTACTATTGCGGCAGCAAGTTTGCGCTCCAGGGCATATCGGAGGTGATGCGTTCGGAAATGGCCCCGTTCGGTGTCCGCGTGACCGCGGTCTGCCCCGGCTCGTTCCGGACGGATTGGGCTGGGCGATCAATGGTCCGCACAGAGAGATCAATCACTGACTACGACGCGCTTTTTGATCCGATACGTGAGGCGCGACAGGTAAAGAGCGGCAAGCAGCTCGGTGATCCCGATAAACTGGCAGCCGCCGTTTTAGGCTTGGTAGACGCCAGTGATCCGCCGCCGCAGCTTCTGCTTGGCAGCGATGCTCTCAAGCTCGTGTCGGACAGAATCGAACGTCTCCGGCAGGAAATCGAGGTGTGGAAGTCTGTCACTGTCTCGACCGACGGCTGACGGCACCGACGTCCTGCCTGCGCCTATTCCGCCGCTTCCTGCATGTGCGGCGCCGCGCCGAGGACGGAGGCGTCGACATGGCTTTCGAACTTCTCGAAATTGACGGCGAACATGCCGACCAGCCTTGCCGCTTGCCGGTCATAGGCCGATTTGTCGGCCCAGGTCGATCGCGGATCGAGGATGGCGCTGTCGACACCAGGCGCCGCCAGCGGCACCTCGAAGCCGAAATTGGCGTCGGTGCGGAAAGCACCTGCCTTCAGCGAGCCGTCGAGGGCAGCGGCGAGCAAGGCGCGCGTCGCCTTGATCGGCATGCGCTTGCCGGTGCCATGGGCACCGCCGGTCCAGCCGGTGTTGACCAGCCAGCAATCGGCGCCGTGGCGAGCGATGAGCTCGCGCAGAAGATTGCCGTATTCCGACGGATGGCGCGGCATGAACGGCGCGCCGAAACAGGTCGAGAAAGTCGCTTCCGGCTCGGTCACGCCCCTTTCCGTTCCGGCCACCTTGGCCGTGTAGCCGGAAAGGAAATGATACATCGCCTGCGCCGGCGTCAGCCGGGCGATCGGCGGCATCACGCCGAAAGCGTCGGCGGTCAGCATGATAATGTTCTTCGGGTGACTGGCGCGCCCGGTCTTCGAGGCATTGGGGATGAAGTCGAGCGGATAGGCGCAGCGTGTGTTTTCGGTGAGCCGGCCGTCATTGAAATCCGGCATGCCATCGGCGTCGAGTACGACGTTTTCCAGCACGGTGCCGAAGCGCTGCGTGGTGGCGAAGATCTCCGGCTCGGCTTCCGCCGACAGCTTGATCGTCTTGGCGTAGCAGCCGCCTTCGAAATTGAAGATGCCGTGCGGACCCCAGCCGTGCTCGTCATCGCCGACCAAGGTGCGCGACGGATCGGCCGACAGCGTGGTCTTGCCGGTTCCCGACAGGCCGAAGAAAATAGCGGCATCGCCGGCCGGTCCCTCATTGGCCGAGCAGTGCATAGGCATCACGCCTTTCTCCGGCAGGAGGTAGTTGAGCATGGTGAACACCGACTTCTTCATCTCGCCGGCATAGGAGGTGCCACCGATCAGCACGATCTTGCGCGTCAGGTCGACGGCGATCACCGTTTCGGTGCGGCTGCCGTGGCGGCCGGGATCGGCGCGGAAGGACGGCAGGTCGATGATCGTCATCCCGGGCACGAAGTGTTCGAGTTCGGCCGCCTCGGGACGGATGAGCAGGTTACGGATGAACAACGAGTGCCAGGCAAGTTCGGTGATCACCCTGGTGGGCAGCTTTAGCTCCGCGTCGGCACCGCCGACCAGATCCTGCACATAAAGGTCCTTGTCCCCGGCATGGGTCTGGAAATCGGCGAGCAAGGCGTCGAACTGTGCCGGCGAGATCGCCTTGTTGTTGTCCCACCAGACTTGCGGCTCGGTGGCGGCGTCGCGGACGATGAACTTGTCCTTGGGCGAGCGACCGGTGTGCTGGCCGGTCTCGGCGAGCAGCGCGCCATGCGCGGTCAGCCGGGCTTCACCGCGCCGGATCGCTTCCTCGTAGAGCGCGGCCGCACCGAAATTGTAACGCACCGTGCCAGAGGTTTTCAGACCGACACGATCGATCGCGCAGGCAGGATTGCGTTTGCCGACTTCCGACATTGGTGACCCTTTTCAAGATTTGCCGCATCTTTGCCGGCGCATTTCCGGCACACCCACTAAGCAGGCTAGGATGGTCAGAACCAGAAAAGCCAAATGATATCAAATCATTAATCGATTTAAATATTTTGAAAGTTGTTTAAATCGTTTATATATGCGAAAAGTTTCACGGTTGCCCAAAGGATCGGCGAGGTTCGTTCGTCCAATCCATGTCGAGGTCGGATTGTGGCCGGCGGCACCCCGCGCGTGACAGCGGTTAAGGCCTATGCCACATTTTGTACCTAATTTGTCCTGCAAAAGCCCCTTCTCTACGACAGAAGGGACAGCTCATGAGGGAGCCGCTTGAAATGGCAACAATCGCGCTTGTCGATGACGACCGCAACATTCTGACGTCGGTGTCGATCGCCCTCGAATCCGAGGGATATCGTGTCGAGACCTACACGGATGGTGCGTCCGCGCTGGAAGGCCTGGCGGCCAGGCCGCCTAATCTCGCCATCCTCGACATCAAGATGCCGCGCATGGACGGCATGGAGCTGCTGCGCCGGATGCGCCAGAAATCCGACCTGCCGGTGATCTTCCTGACCTCCAAGGACGACGAGATCGATGAATTGTTCGGTCTCAAGATGGGCGCCGACGACTTTATCCGCAAACCGTTCTCGCAGCGCCTGCTGGTCGAGCGGGTGCGCGCCGTGCTGCGCCGTGCCAGTGCCCGCGAGGCCGCGGCAAAAGCGCCGAGTCAGCAGGCCCGCTCGCTCGAACGTGGCCAGCTCGTCATGGACCAGGAACGCCATACCTGCACCTGGAAGGGTGAGCCGGTGACGCTTACCGTCACGGAGTTCCTGATCCTGCATTCGCTGGCGCAGCGTCCCGGCGTGGTAAAAAGCCGTGATGCGCTGATGGATTCGGCCTATGATGAGCAGGTCTATGTCGATGACCGCACGATCGACAGCCACATCAAGCGGCTGCGCAAGAAGTTCAAGGCTGTCGACGACGACTTCGAGATGATCGAAACCCTTTACGGAGTCGGATATCGGTTCCGCGAAGCGTAATTTGATGTATGTCGAGCAGAAGCGGTCCCTAGTGTGGGGCTGCGACATACGTCAAACCTGGGACTAGCGGGAGCTGCTATTCGATGGCAGTGGAAGCACAGCGAACTAGACCGGCGGGCGCCGCCAGGCGGCCGTCGCGCATCATGCCTTCCTTCGTGTCGAAAATCACGGTGCCGATGCGCCGCTTCCTCGGCCACCATATCTTTTCCAGCCTGACGCGGCGTATTCTTTTCCTCAATCTCGCCGGGCTGGCGGTGCTCGTCACCGGCATCCTCTATCTCAACACCTTCCGCGACGGGCTGATCGACGCGCGCGTCGAAAGCCTGATGACGCAGGGCGAAATCATCGCCGGCGCGATTGCGGCGTCGGCGACGGTCGAGACGGATTCGATCAGCATCGACCCGGAAAAACTGCTTGAGCTGCAGGCCGGCGAAAGCCTGGGGCCTGGCTCGGACCAACTCGACAATCTGGATTTTCCGATCAATCCCGAGCGCGTGGCGCCGGTCCTGCGGCGGCTGATCTCGCCGACCCGCACCCGAGCCCGCATCTATGACCGCGACGCCAATTTGCTGCTCGATTCGCGCCATCTCTATTCGCGCGGTCAGATCCTGCGCTACGACCTGCCGCCGGTCGAGGAGGAGGAGCCCGACCTTGTCGAGCGCGTCCAGAAATTCATCTTCGACTTCTTCCGCAACACCGACCTGCCGGTCTATCACGAACAGCCCGGCGGCAACGGCGCCGCCTTCCCGGAAGTGGTCAAGGCATTGACGGGCAGTCCGTCGACCATCGTGCGCGTCTCGGAACAGGGCGAGCAGATCGTCTCGGTGGCGGTGCCGATCCAGCGTTTTCGCGCCGTGCTCGGCGTGCTGATGCTGTCGACCGAAGGCGGTGATATCGACAAGATCGTCGCCGCCGAACGCAAGGCGATCCTGCGCGTCTTCGGCATCGCGGCGCTCGTCACAGCCATCCTGTCGATGCTTCTGGCGTCCACCATCGCCAACCCGCTGCGCCGGCTGTCGGCGGCGGCCGTACGGGTGCGTCGCGGCGTCAAGAGTCGCGAGGAAATCCCCGACTTTTCCGACCGCCAGGACGAGATCGGCAATCTGTCAATTGCCGTGCGCGACATGACCAACGCGCTCTATGCGCGCATCGAGGCGATCGAAAGCTTCGCGGCCGATGTCTCGCACGAGTTGAAGAACCCGCTGACGTCGTTGCGCAGTGCCGTCGAAACATTGCCGCTGGCGAAGAATGACACCTCCCGTGCGCGCCTGATGGAGATCATCCAGCATGACGTGAAACGGCTGGACCGCCTCATCACCGACATTTCCGACGCCTCGCGCCTCGATGCGGAATTGGCGCGCGAAGATGCCGGCACCGTCGACCTGAAGAAATTCGTCACCGACCTCGTCGCTGTTTCGCGTGAAACCACGCGCAACAAGAAGGCGGTCGAGATCGAGCTCAAAGTTGCCAAGCTGCCGCAGGGCGCCAAGGGCTATGTCGTCGTCGGTCACGATCTGCGCATCGGCCAGGTCATCACCAATCTGATCGAGAACGCCCGTTCCTTCGTCCCCGAGGACCATGGCCATATCAGCCTGTCGCTGGCGCGCGCCGGCAAGTTCAACATCCTGACCGTCGACGACAACGGTCCCGGCATCCGCGCCGACGCCATCGACCGCATCTTCGAACGTTTTTACACCGACCGGCCCGCCGGCGAGGCGTTCGGCCAGAATTCCGGCCTTGGCCTGTCCATCTCCAGGCAGATCGTCGAGGCCCATGGCGGTACGCTGACCGCCGAAAACATACCAGGCACCAAGCCCGGCGAGATCAAGGGCGCACGCTTCGTCGTGACGCTCCCGGCCGAGGGATGACCGCCAATCGCCAGGGATCGCGACGTGCGGTCTGACAACATACACGCCACGGCGCTGCTGATCGGCGAGAGCGGCATTCTCATCAGCGGCTCATCCGGGTCGGGCAAGACAACGCTGGCTCTGACGCTGATCAGCCATTGCCTGCAACGCGGGTTGTTCTCACGGCTCGTCGGCGACGATCAGCTCTTCGTCGAAGCCCATGCCGGGCGGCTGGTGTGCCGTGCGCCCGCCACCATCGAAGGCCTTGCCGAGGTGCCGGGACATGGGCCACGGCCCCTGCCGTTCGAACCGGCCTGCGTCGTCGATCTGCATGTGCGCCTGTTGCCGGCCGGCGAAATCGCACGCTTCCAGGAGGATGCAAGCGACGACATCGCCGGCTGTGCGGTGGCGCGCATCGATCTGGCCGAGCGCAATGTCGCGGCCGCCTTGCTCGCCGTGATGGCGCGGCTGTCGATCCTGCCTTTTCTATGATCCGCGCTGGGTTTTTTGCTGCAATGCGTCAAAATGGCGTGGGCCGGCGCAATTTTGGGCTTGTCAACGGGCCGCGCGTCGACAAGATAGCGCTCCCGCCGCCTGGATTGGCTGGCGAGCATAAAATGCGCCTGTGAAGCGGCGATGACGGGAGCCACCAAAGAATGATCGGACTCGTGCTTGTAACGCACGGTCAACTGGCCACCGAGTTCAGACATGCCGTCGAACATGTCGTCGGGCCACAAGACAATTTCGAAACCGTGGCGATCGGTGCCGACGACGATATGGAACAGCGTCGCCGCGACATCGTCGACGCCGTCGCCCGTGTCGATACAGGGGCGGGTGTAATCGTGCTGACCGACATGTTCGGCGGCACGCCGTCCAACCTTGCCATCTCGGTAATGGAGTCCGGCCGCACCGAGGTGATCGCCGGCATGAACCTGCCGATGCTGATCAAGCTGTCGTCGATCCGCAAGGGCGACAACATGGCGGCCGCGCTCGATGAAGCGCAAGCCGCGGGGCGCAAATATATCAACGTCGCCAGCCAGCTTTTGAGCAGCAAATGAGTACGCTGTCGCCTGACAAGGACCAGATCGTCAGGGAGTTTCCGATCGTCAACCAGCGCGGCCTGCATGCGCGCGCCTCGGCGAAATTCGTCCAGCTTGCCAGCGGTTTCAACGCTTCGGTCCATGTCGAGAAGGACGGCGTCAAGGTCGGCGGCACCTCGATCATGGGCCTGATGATGCTGGCGGCCAGCCCTGGATACTCGATCCGCGTCACCGCCAGCGGCCCGGAGGCGCTCGAGGTCATGGACGCGCTGGAGCAGCTCGTCGCCTCCCGTTTCGGCGAGGAGTGCTGACCCGGAAGTCAGCCCTCCGGGACATGCACGAATAAAGATTTCTTTATATCCCATTGTCGTGCGAAGCCCGATCTGCTAGTCAGGCCGGCAATTCGCGCCCTTCGACGCGCCGACCGGCGCGGGCGCATCCGCAACCAATTCGCAAGCCAAACGATCAATTCACAGCAAGACAATTCGCATCGGAGCACTGCCATGACGGGTAGCAAGGACTATGTGGTCGCCGACATCTCTCTTGCCGGCTGGGGCCGCAAGGAACTCGATATCGCCGAAACCGAAATGCCGGGCCTGATGGCCTGCCGCGAGGAATTCGGCGCCAAGAAGCCGCTCAAGGGCGCGCGCATCACCGGCTCGCTGCACATGACGATCCAGACGGCGGTACTGATCGAGACGCTGAAGGCGCTCGGCGCCGACATCCGCTGGGCTTCCTGCAACATCTTCTCGACCCAGGACCACGCCGCCGCGGCCATCGCCGAGACTGGCATTCCGGTCTTCGCCGTCAAGGGCGAGAGCCTCGAACAGTACTGGGATTACACCGACAGGATCTTCCAGTGGGCCGATGGCGGCCTCTCCAACATGATCCTCGATGATGGCGGCGACGCCACCATGTACATCCTGATCGGCGCCCGCGCCGAGGCCGGCGAGGACGTGCTGTCCAATCCGCAGAGCGAGGAAGAGGAATATTTCTACGCCCAGGTCAAGAAGCGCCTGAAGGCTTCGCCGGGTTTCTTCACCAAGCAGAAGGAAGCGATCCGCGGCGTCACCGAAGAGACGACGACCGGCGTCAACCGGCTCTACCAGTTGCAGAAGAAGGGCCTGCTGCCCTTCCCGGCCATCAACGTCAACGATTCGGTCACCAAGTCGAAATTCGACAACAAATATGGCTGCAAGGAATCGCTGGTCGACGGTATCCGCCGCGGCACCGACACGATGATGGCCGGCAAGGTCGCGGTCGTCTGCGGTTATGGCGACGTCGGCAAGGGTTCGTCCGCCTCGCTCAAGGGCGCGGGCGCCCGCGTCAAGGTCACCGAGGTCGATCCGATCTGCGCACTGCAGGCGGCGATGGACGGCTTTGAAGTGGTCACGCTGGAAGATGCGGCGCCGACCGCCGACATCGTCATCACCACCACCGGCAACAAGGATGTGGTTACCCTCGACCACATGCGCTCGATGAAGGACATGGTGATCGTCGGCAACATCGGCCATTTCGACAACGAGATCCAGGTTGCGTCGCTGCGCAATCTGAAGTGGACCAACGTCAAGCCGCAGGTCGACATGATCACCTTCCCGGACGGCAAGCGCATGATCCTCCTGTCGGAAGGCCGCCTGCTCAATCTCGGCAACGCCACCGGCCACCCGAGCTTCGTCATGTCGGCCTCCTTCACCAACCAGGTGCTGGCGCAGATCGAGTTGTTCACCAAGGGCGAGCAGTACCAGAACCAGGTCTATGTGCTGCCCAAGCATCTCGACGAGAAGGTCGCACGCCTGCATCTCGACAAGCTCGGCGCCCGCCTGACCGAGCTGTCGGGCGAGCAGGCCGCCTATATCGGCGTCACGCCGCAGGGGCCGTTCAAGCCGGAACACTACCGCTATTAACCAAAGCCGAATTTGCTACAAGATATTGATGCCGGGCGATTGACTTTTCGCCCGGCATTATTTTTGCGCCGAATGATTCTTCACGCCGATTCCAGCAGGCGCTATTGTTGTGATTCGCGGGTCCAGGGGCGAGGACCGGCGCACGCGTCAGGGCGGTCTTGCATTCAGGCGGCGAAGAGGACCAAGACATGCCGGGGGAAAACCCGCTTCACGCCGGACAGGCCGTTTCCGGCGGCCATCAGGATTCGGAGACCACTGGCTCGCGGCGCCCTTCGTGGCGTGGCCGCGCGGGGCTGCTGCTTGCCGGCTCCACACTTGCCGGTCCGCTGCTTGGTGGGGTTGCATGCGCCCAAGGCGCCGAAGTGGCGGCCAGCCTTTCGGTCAGCACGATCGAGGTCATGCAGCTAGCCGTCTTTGCCGGAGTGATGGGAGCGGCATTCCTGTCGGCCATCGTTCTCATTCGCGAACGCGCGCGCACCTCGGCGGAAAATGTCGAGCTGAGAAGCCGCGTCGCCGATATCAGCGCGGCGTTGCGACGTTCGGAAGCGCTGCTCAATCTGCGCGACCAGCGTGTGGTGGTCTGGGCCTCGGAAAACAAGAAACCCGAGCTCATCGGCACATTGCCGACCGAAAGCGGAGCGCCGGAGGAACGGGCCGCATTCCTAGCCTTTGGGCGCTGGCTGATGCCGCGCTCGGCGGCGGCACTCGAACATGCCGTGACGGGTTTGCGGGAAAAAGGCAGGGCGTTCGACCTGGTGGTGGAATCGCAGGCCGGCGCTCCGTTGGAAGTGCATGGCCGAAAGAGCGCGGCCCATGTGCTGGTGCGGTTTGTCTCGCTGTCCGAGACACAGCGCAGCCAGGCCCGGCTCAAGATCGACAACCAGCGGCTGGCCGCCGACCATGACACGATGATCGGCCTGCTCGAGGCGCTGAAGATGCCGGCATGGCTGCGTGACGAGCATGGCCGGCTGAAATGGGTCAACCGGGCCTATGCCGACGCGGTCGAAGCCGAGAACGCTGAAGCCGCCGTGCGTGACGCCCAGGAATTCCTCGGCGGCCAGGCCCGCGAGGCCATCGCCGCCCAGCACAAATCGCATCCGGTGTTCGAGCAATCGCTTTCGACGGTGATCGAAGGCGACCGCCGCGTGTTTGCCGTGACCGACTTTGCCGGCGCCGACGGTTCGGCCGGCCTTGCCTGCGACACCAGCGCCATCGAGGTCATCCGCGGCGAATATGAGCGGACCGTGCGCAGCCATGCCGATACGCTCGATCAGCTCAACACGGCAGTCGCCATCTTCGACACGAACGAGAAGCTGCGCTTCTTCAACCAGGCTTTCCAGAAACTGTGGGGGCTCGACAGCGGCTTCCTGCACAGCGCGCCCGACAACGCCCTTTTGCTCGACCGGCTGCGCAGCGAAGGCAAGATCGCCGAACAGCCGGAATGGCGCCGCTGGAAGGAAGGCCTGCTCGGCGCCTATCGAGCGGTCGAATCGCAGGAACACTGGTGGCACCTGCCGGACGGCAAGACCATCCGCGTCGTCGCCAACCCGCAACCCAAGGGCGGCGTCACCTGGGTGTTCGAGAACCTGACTGAGAAAATGGATCTCGAAAGCCGCTACCGCACCGCGGTCCGGGTCCAGGGCGAAACGCTCGACAATCTGGCCGAAGGCGTGGCGGTGTTCGGCCCCGACGGCCGGCTGCGGCTGTCGAACCCGGCCTTTGCCACGCTGTGGGGGTTGGGCACGGAAGTCGCCAAGCCCAATGTGCACGTATCGACCATACGCGAGCTCTCAGATCGGCAGGCGGTCGAGAGCCCCTGGCCCGGCTTTGTCGCCGCCATCACCGGCTTCGACGACGAGCGCCGCGAGCGCCACGGCCAGACCGAGCTCAACAATGGCACCGTGCTGCGCTACGCCGTGATTCCGCTGCCCAACGGGCAGGTGATGATGACCTTCGTCGACGTCACGGACAGCGTTCATGTCGAACGTGCGCTCAAGGACAGGAACGAGGCGCTGGAGAAATCGGACCAGCTCAAGAACGACTTCGTCCAGCATGTGTCCTACGAACTGCGTTCGCCGCTGACCAACATCATCGGCTTCACCGAGCTGCTGTCGCTGCCGGCGACCGGCCCGCTGACGCAGAAGCAGCGCGAGTATGTCGAACATGTCGGCTCGTCCTCCTCGGTGCTGCTGACCATCGTCAACGACATACTCGACCTGGCGACCGTCGATGCCGGCATCATGCAGCTCGACATTTCCGAGGTGCATGTCGACCGCACCATCGCGGCTGCCGCCGAGCTTGTCGCCGACCGGCTGGAGGAGCATTCGATCCGGCTCGCGGTCGATGCCGCCGCCGCGCCGAAGACGTTCCATGGCGACGAAACGCGCATCCGCCAGATCCTCTACAATCTGCTCAGCAACGCCGCCAACTACGCGCCGGAGGCCAGCACCATCCGGCTGGCCTGCCGTCAGTTGGCGGACGGGGTCGAGTTCTCGGTTCACGACGACGGGCCTGGCATGCCGCCCGATGTGCTCGATTCGGTGTTCCGCCGCTTCGAACCGCGCGCCAATGGCGGCCGCCGGCGCGGCGCCGGCCTCGGCCTGTCGATCGTCAAGAGCTTTGTCGAACTGCATGGCGGCGCCGTTCGCATCGAAACCGGCAAGGACAAGGGCACGACCGTCATCTGCACCTTTCCCGACATGCCGGGTATCCGCGCAGCGGCCGAGTAGCGCGCTCGATGACGGAACCGGTGCTGGAGCGTTTGCTCGCCGACGAGACCCAGACAGCCCGGCTGGGCGAGGATCTGGCGTTGGCGCTGCGCGTGGGCGACGTGCTGGCGCTCAAGGGCGATCTCGGCGCCGGCAAGTCGACGCTGGCAAGGGCACTGATCCGGGCGCTGGCCGACGACGCCGGTCTCGAAGTGCCGAGCCCGACCTTCACGCTGGTACAGAGCTACGATACCCGCGTGCCGGTTCACCATTTCGATCTCTACCGCCTGTCCTCGGCGACCGAGCTCGACGAACTCGGCTTCGAGGAGTCGCTGGCGCAAGGTGCCGCCCTGATCGAATGGCCTGAACGGGCTGACGGCTACCTGCCCAAGGCGACGGTGCTGATCGAACTCGTCCAGCATGGCGAGGGCCGGCTGGCCCGATTGTCGGGGCAAGGCGCTACCTTCGACCGTATGGCGCGCTCGCTGGCCATGCGCGGCTTTCTGGAGAGCACCGGCTGGGGGCAAGCGCGGCGCCGGCACTTCATCGGCGATGCCTCGGCCCGCTCCTACGAGATCGTAACGCTTGCCGGCGAGGCGCCGCGCGTGCTGATGAACTCGCCGCGGCTGGTACTCGGCCCGCCCGTGCGCGACGGCAAACCCTATGCCGTGATCGCCCATACGGCGCAGTCGGTGTCCGCCTTCGTCGCCATCGACCGTGCGCTGCTGGCCGCCGGGGTCGCGGTGCCCAGGATCGACGCGCAGGATCTCGACCAGGGTTTCCTGCTGCTCGAGCATCTGGGCTCGGAAGGTTTCCTCGACGGCAACGGCGAGCCGGTCGCCGAACGGTACGAGGCGGCGGCCGAACTGCTTGCCATGATGCACGGCAAGGCCTGGCCTCACCGCATGGAGGCGGCTCCCGGCGTCGTTCATGACGTGCCGCCCTTCGATCGCGACGCCATGCTGATCGAGGCCGACCTGCTGATCGACTGGTACGTGCCGGCGATATCGGGCGAGCCGGCAAGCGAGGCGCTGCGTTCCGGCTACCACAAGATATGGAATGCGCTTCTCGACGGGCTGCAAGGCAGCGAATACACGCTGATGCTGCGCGACTTCCACTCGCCTAACATCATCTGGCGCGGCGAGCGGTCCGGCCTCGACCGGCTCGGCATCGTCGACGTCCAGGACGCGCTGATCGGGCCTTGCGCCTATGACGTCGCCTCGCTCGCCATGGACGCTCGCGTCACAATGGCACCCGAGATCGAGAAGCGGACGCTCGACGCCTATGTCGCCGCGCGTCATGCAGCAGGCGGCTTCGACGAAGAAAGCTTCCTCGAAGCCTATGCAATCATGGCCGCGCAGCGCAATTCCAAGATTCTGGGTATTTTCGTGCGCCTCGAAAAACGTGACGGCAAACCCTATTATCTCAGGCACCTGCCGCGCATCCGCGATTATCTCAGGCGGGCGCTGTCGCATCCCGCGCTCGCCGACCTGCGGGATTTCTATAGCGCGCACGGGCTGCTGGAGGAACGAGCGCTGTGACAATGAAACCGGACACCGCCATCGTCCTGGCCGCCGGGCTCGGCAAGCGCATGCGGCCGATCACCGACACCATCCCCAAGCCGCTGGTCCGCATCGCCGGCAAGACGCTGCTCGACTGGGGCCTCGACAGCCTGGCGGCGGCCGGCGTCGGCAAGGCGGTGGTCAATGTCCATTACCTTCCCGAACAGATCGTCGCTCATGTGGCCGCGCGCCGCGCGCCGCGCGTCGTCATTTCCGATGAGAGCGACCGGCTGCTCGATTCCGCCGGCGGCATCGTCAAGGCGCTGCCGGAGCTCGGCCAGGAGCCGTTCTACATCCTCAACGCCGATACATTCTGGATCGACCACGGCCCGCTCAATCTCGGGCGGCTTGCCCTTGCATGGGACGCCGCGAAAATGGATATTCTGCTGATGCTGGCGGATCTCCATCAGGCGACAGGGCACTGTGGCAGCACCGATTTCCTGGTGGCGCCGGATGGTGCCCTGCGGCGTTCGAAAGGCGATCCCGCTGGCCTGATCTATGCCGGCGCCGCGATCATCCATCCGCGCCTGTTCAAAAACGCACCCGCCGAACCGCATTCGCTCAATGCCTATTTCGACAAGGCGATTGCCGGCGGCCGCCTGTTCGGCATGCCGATGCATGGCCACTGGATAACCGTCGGCACGCCCGATGCCATTCCGCTCGCCGAAGACGCAGTGGCCGGCGCACTCATCGGATCGCAATGAGCGGCTCAAGCCGCGTTTTCTCCATTCCCTCCGGAGCGCCGTTTCTGCCGACGCTGGCCGAGGCGCTGCTTGACGGCCGCCTTGTCCCCGGCTTTCGGTTCGACGGTGACCCCCTCGCTTTGGCCGATGTTACCATCTATGTGCCGACGCGCCGGGCCGCTCGTGCCTTGCGCGGCGTCTTCGTCGACAGCCTGAAGGCGCGTGGCGGCGGCGGTTCGGCGATCCTGCCGGTGATCCGGCCGCTCGGCGAATTCGACGAGGATGAGGCCGCATTCGAGGCCGATCCAACGGCGGCAATCGATCTCGCGCCCGCGATCCCCGCCACCGAGAGACTGTTGCTGCTGACGCCGCTGGTGCGGGCGTGGAAACGCCGGTTGCCCGCCCATGTCGCGGCCCTCTTCGCCGAGGAGATCGTCGTCCCGGCCTCCACCGCCGACGCGATCTGGCTGGCGCGCGATCTGGCCGGGCTGATGGACGAGATCGAGACGGAAGGCACCGATTGGGCCAAACTTGCCGGGCTCGTCAGTGGCAACCTTGCCGGATGGTGGCAGGTCACGCTCGAATTCCTCGGCATCGTCACCGATGCCTGGCCGAAATTCCTCGCAGAGAGCGACCGCTCCAACCCAGCCGCGCATCGCAGCGCCCTGATCCGTGCCGAGGCGGCGCGGCTACGGCGCAATCCACCCGCCGGGCCGGTCATAGCCGCGGGGTCCACCGGCTCCATACCCGCCACGGCGGAACTGCTTGCGACCATCGCCGGCCTGTCCGGCGGTGCCATCGTGCTGCCCGGGCTGGACAAGATGCTCGACGAAGCCTCCTTCCAGGCGCTCGTCGCTCCCGGTGCACGTCCAGCCGTGCTGGGCCATCCGCAATACGGCCTGGCAAAGCTGATCGGCAAGGTCGGCGTGCTGCGCGGCGATGTCGAGGAGATCGGTGCGGCCGAGCCGAAGCTCGCGCGCCGCGCCGCCCTTGTCGGCGAGGCGCTGCGGCCGGCCGAGACCACGGAATTATGGGCGGAAACACGAAACGGGTTTTCAGCGTCCGATATCGCCGGCGCTTTCGCCGACGTGACGCTGCTGGAGGCAGCAAGCGAGCGCGACGAAGCCGTCGCGATCGCCGTCGCGCTCAAGCAGGCAGTGGAAGAACCCGGCCAAAGGGCCGCTCTCGTGACCGGCGACCGCGCGCTGGCACGCCGCGTCTCGGTCGAGCTCAAGCGCTTCGGTGTCGTTGCCGACGATTCCGGCGGCACGCCGCTGTCCAACACGCCGGCGGCCAGCCTGCTCAGGCTGGCGCTCGAAGCGGTGTTCCGGCCGGGCGATCCGGTCGGCCTGTTGGCGCTGCTCAAGCATCCCCTGCTTGGCCTGGGTCTGGAACGGGTCAACGTGCGCCACGCGGCGGAATTGGTCGAACTGGTGGCGCTGCGCGGCGGCACCGGCCGCCCCGACATCGCTTCGCTGCCGGATCTTTTCGAGGCCCGCCTCACCGGGCTAGGCGACGGCAGCCGGCCGCCGTTCTGGTTTGCCCGCCTGACCGTGCGCTCCATTGAGGTTGCGCGGACCCTTCTCGCACGCCTGGCTGACGCGCTGGCGCCGCTTTCGGCCTTTCGCGGCCAGGCGGAGGCCGGCCTTGCCGAGCTGGTCGAAGCCAGCGTCGTTGCCCTGGAAAATCTCGGCCGTTCCGCCGACGGTGGTCTTGGCGAACTCTACGCCGGCGATGCCGGCGAAAAACTCGCCGAACTGCTGCGCGGGCTGGTCGCGGCTTCGGCGCCGCTGTCGTTCGCGGCAATCGAATGGCCCGATGTGATGGAGGCGCTGATCGCGCCCGAGACCATCAAGCCAGCGCAAGGCACCGACAGGAACATCGCCATCTGGGGCGCCCTGGAGGCGCGGCTGCAGGATGTCGACACGCTGGTAATTGGCGGGCTCAACGAAGGGGTCTGGCCGCGCAAGCCGGAGAGCGACCGCTTCATGTCGCGGCTGATGAAGACCGGCATCGACCTAGAACCGCCGGAGCGGCGCATCGGGCTTGCCGCGCATGATTTCCAGATGGCCATGGGCGCGAGACATGTGGTGCTGGCCCGCTCGGCGCGTGCCGGCGACGCGCCCGCCGTGCCGTCGCGCTGGTTGCAGCGGCTGCTCACCTTCATCGGCAACGATCAGGCGGCGGCACCGCGCCGGCGCGGCGATGAGCTGCTCGCCTGGGCGCGCGCGCTCGACACGGGGCCGAAGCGGGATTTCGCGCCACGGCCGCAGCCGAAGCCACCGCTCTCGGTCCGCCCGACGCATTTCTCCGTCACCGAGATCGAGACGCTGCGCCGCGACCCCTACGCTGTCTATGCCCGGAGGATCCTTGGCCTGACGCCGCTCGATCCGCTCGTCCGCGATCCGGGTGCGGCGGAGCGCGGCACGCTGTTTCACGCCGTCCTGCATCTCTTTTCGTCCGAGGTGGCCGACCCGCGCGCGCCGGACGCATTGGCCGGGCTCATCGCCGCCGGCCGCGCCTGCTTTGCCGAGGCGGCGCTTCCGGCCGATGTCGAGGCGGTGTGGTGGCCGCGGTTCGAAAAGCTCGCCGCCAACATCATCGAATGGGAGCGAACGCGCGCCGACGCGGTCATCCAGCGGCATGCCGAGGAGCGCGCCGGCAAGACTGTGGTCGGACAGTCCGGCGTAACGCTGTCCGGCTATGCCGACCGTGTCGACCTGCTGGCCGGCGGCATGGCGGACATTTTGGACTACAAGACGGGCTCATCGCCTTCCAAGGCACAGGCCCATACGCTATTGGCGCCGCAACTGGCGTTGGAAGGGGCGCTGCTCAGGCGTGGCGCATTCAAGGATTTGGGCACGCGCGAACCGTCGCAACTGGCCTTCATCAGGTTGAAGCCGAATGGCGAGGTGTTCGAGGAGTCCATACTCGAACACAACCGCCAACCACGCACCGCCGCCGATCTTGCCGAAGAGGCCTGGGCGCGGCTGGAAAAACTGCTGATCCATTATGCCGACCCGGCGACCGGCTATCTGTCGCGCGCGCTGCCGTTTCGCGAAGGCGAAACCGATGGCGATTACGACCACCTCGCCCGCGTGCTCGAATGGTCCGCCGGCGGCGACGCCGGGGATGAGGGAGGGGAGGCATGAAGAAAGCCTATCCGATCCCGAGCGATACGGCTTCAAGCCAAGCCCGGGCCGCCGATCCCGGCAATTCGGCCTGGGTGTCGGCCAATGCGGGATCGGGCAAGACGCACGTGCTGGCCCAGCGCGTCATCCGGCTGCTGCTCAACGGCACCGATCCCTCGAAGATATTGTGCCTGACCTATACGCGCGCCGCGGCCGCCAACATGTCGAACCGGGTTTTCTCCACGCTGTCGGAATGGACATCGCTGGGTGATCTGGAGCTGGCCGCCAGAATAGAGGCGCTGGAAGGGCGCCGGGCCGATCGCGACACCATGCGCCGTGCCCGCCGCCTGTTCGCCGAGGCGCTGGAGACGCCTGGCGGGTTGAAAATCCAGACCATTCACGCCTTCTGCGAATCCGTCCTGCATCAGTTCCCCCTGGAAGCCAACATCCCCGCCCATTTCGAAATGCTCGACAGCCAGATGGAGGCCTCGCTTTTTGCCGCTGCGCGCCGCGAGATGATCTCCGCCGCCGGCGACAGGACTTTGGCGGAGGCCTTCGCCACTGTCCTGGAACGCGGCGGTGAAGCCGGTCTCGACGCCTTGCTTGGCGAGATCGTGCGCAAGCGTGACGGGTTGCGCCATTTCCTCGATGCTGTCGGGCGTGACGGCTTCCAGCCGCTGTTCGATGAATTCCATTTCCAGCCCGGCCAGACCGCCGAAGGCATAGCGGCATCTGTATGGCCGCTGCCTGGTTTCCTGCCGGACTATTTTGCCGGCTTTGCCCAGGCAGCCGAAGCCACCGACGCCAGGTCGGTGTTGAACAACATCCTGCCCTATGCGCGCCAGGCCTTCGCCGAGAGCGACCCTCTCCGCCGGCTGCAGTTGCTTGCAAGAGCCTTCCTCAAGACCGACGGCGATCCTTATGATCCGGCAAGGGCGTTCAAAAAGGCGCTCACCGACCGGCTGCCTGAGCTGGCCGAGCGCTATCTGTCGGCCGCCAGCGCCATCATGGAGACTGTCGACCGGCTGGCGCTATTCCGGATGCTGGAGGGCACCCGCGCGGCCCTGACCATCGCCGACTGGCTGATCGCACGCTACGAAGTGCTGAAGCGCGGCCGCGGCTTTCTCGATTTCAACGACCTGATCACCCGCACGGTGAATCTTTTGGCGCGGCCCGATGCCGGCCCATGGGTGCAATACAAGCTCGACCAGGGCATAGATCACATCCTGCTCGACGAGGCGCAGGACACCAGCCCGGATCAATGGGAGGTGGTGAAGCGGCTGGCGGAAGAATTCTTTGCCGGCTTCGGCGCCCGCGAGCGGGTCCACCGCACGGTCTTTGCCGTCGGCGACGAGAAGCAGTCGATCTACTCCTTCCAGGGTGCGGCACCCGACTCCTTCGCCGACAGCCGGTTGTTATTCGCCGGGCGTGTGCGCGATGCCGAAGCGTCCTTCGC
Source organism: Mesorhizobium sp. B2-4-18 (assembly GCF_006441385.1). Taxonomy (NCBI): domain Bacteria; kingdom Pseudomonadati; phylum Pseudomonadota; class Alphaproteobacteria; order Hyphomicrobiales; family Phyllobacteriaceae; genus Mesorhizobium; species Mesorhizobium sp. B2-4-18. Next base: position 31,394 of record NZ_VFUW01000011.1, read on the forward strand.
CGACCTCAAGCTGACCTGGTCGTTCCGCTCCACGGACGATGTGCTGGCCGCCGTCGACCGGGTCTTTGCCGATCCCATCGTGCGGCGCGGCATCAGCCACGATCCCGATCCACTGAACCACAAGGCGATCCGCACCGATGCGCCAGGCTATGTCGAGGTCTGGCCGTCGATCGGTGCCGAGGCCGTCGACGAGCCCGACGACTGGGCGCAAGCGATCGACCATGCCCATGCGCCGGCGGTGCGGGTCGCCGAGAACGTCGCGGTCACCATTGCCGGCTGGATCGGCAAGGGCGAAATCATCGAGGGGCGTGGCAAGCGGCTGCGGCCGGGCGACGTGCTGGTGCTGGTGCGCAAGCGCGACAGCTTCGTCCACGCGCTGACCCGCGCGCTCAAGCGCCGCGACATCCCGGTTGCCGGCGCCGACCGGCTGAGCCTGTCGGGCCATATTGCCGTCAAGGACCTGATCGCGCTCGGCCACCTTTTGATCCAGCCGCAGGACGACTTGTCACTCGCCGCTCTGCTGCGCAGCCCGGTCTTCGACCTGCCGGAAGAGACACTGTTCACGTTCGCCGCGCAACGGCCGCCCGGCGTGTCGCTGGCGGCATCGCTGCGCCAGCATGCCGGCGAAAGCGAAACGCTCGCGGCGGTCGTCGCGCAACTCGACGGCTGGGCTGACGAGGCCGCCTTCAAGCCGGTGTTCGAATTCTATGCCGCCCTGCTGGCGCGCGATGGCGTACGCCGCAAGATGATCGCGCGGCTCGGGCCGGAAGCCGGCGATATTCTCGATGAGTTCCTGAGCTTCTGCCTTGCCGAAGAGCGGACCGGCCTGCCCGGGCTGGAAGCCTTCCTGTCGACACTGGAAAACGCCGGCCCCGAGATCAAGCGCGAGATGGACCAGACCCGCGACGAGGTCCGGGTCATGACCGTGCACGCGGCCAAGGGCCTGGAGGCGCCCGTGGTGTTCCTGGTCGACGGCGGTTCCGCCCCGTTCAGCGACCAGCATTTACCGCGCCTGATGCCTTTCGACGGCTCTGGCCGACATTGGGACGGCAGGGGCTATCTCTGGCGTTCGGCCAGCGACGTCGCCAACGGCTTCTCGAAGACGGCCGCCGCTCGCGCCCGCGAACTCGCCGACGACGAGTACCGCCGGCTGCTCTATGTCGGCATGACGCGCGCCGAGGACCGGCTTATCGTCTGCGGCTATCACGGCAAGCGGGCGCCGAACGCCGGCACATGGCATTCGATCGTCAGCCGCGCGCTGAGCGGCGCGCCCGAAAGCGAACAGCGTCCGCATCCTGCCGGCGGGGAGCCTGTCTACCGTTTCCACATCACCAAACTGCCGCCGGTTGCGCCAAGTCCGGGCGAACAGGCACGGCAGGCCGATGCTTTCGGACCCTTGCCGACGACCCTGTTCAGGCCCTTGCCGCCTTTCGAGGACCTGCCGCGTCCCCTGTCGCCGTCGGGCGCCTCGGCGCTGATCGAGGAAGGCAAGGAAGCGGTGGTCGACAAGGCGTCGCCGGTGCTGGACGCCGCTGCCGAGCCGGGTTTTGCCGTGCTGCGCGGGCTCGCCCTGCACAAACTGCTGCAGATGCTGCCCGGCATCGCCGAGGACGCACGGGTGGACGCTGCGAAGCGTTATCTCTCCCGAACGGGTGCGGCGTGGCCTGAGGCCGAGCGTGAAAAGGCCCTGGCATCGGTCATCGCCATCCTTGCCGACCCCGGCCTCGGTCAGCTGTTCGCGCCCTCCTCGCGCGCCGAGGTCGCGATCATGGGCAGCCTGGAGGTCAAGGGCAAGATCCGCTCCATTTCGGGCAAGATCGATCGGCTGGCGGTGACCCCGAACGCGGTCTCGATCGTCGACTACAAGAGCAACCGGCCCGCACCCGCCTCCCTGGCGGAAGTCCCGCCGGCCTATCTGCTTCAGCTCGCGCTCTATCGCGCCCTGCTGCAGCCGCTTTATCCCGGACGGGAGGTCAAGGCAGTCCTGCTGTTCACCGAAGCGCCAAGGCTGATCGAACTGCCGTCCCGGGCCTTGGACGACGCCCTTGCCCGACTCACGGGAGCGTGACACAAGAACTGCTTGAAGAAGGGCGCGACAACCACCACATTTGGTGGGACGAAAAATTTCGAAAGGATTTCAGCATGACCACCGTCAAGGTCGACAAGAACAATTTCCAGGCTGACGTGCTTAATGCCCAGGTGCCGGTTGTGGTTGATTTCTGGGCGGAATGGTGTGGCCCTTGCAAGATGATCGCACCGGCGCTTGAGGACATCGCCACCGAGCTCGGCGCCAAGGTCAAGGTCGCCAAGCTGAATATCGACGAGAATCCCGAGCTTGCCGCCCAGTTTGGCGTGCGCTCGATCCCGACGCTGATGATCTTCAAGGGCGGCGAAGTGGCCGACATCAAGGTTGGCGCCGCGCCCAAGACCGCACTGTCGCACTGGGTCAACGGCAATCTCGCCTGATCCCATCTGAATTCCAAGCATTGAGCCCGGCCATCGCGCCGGGCTTTTTGTTGGCGTCATCGGTGCGCCGCTCTGGCCCTCACATCGGGCCACTCCATGTCCTCTGTTGACAGCAGAAGCAGGGAGAGAGAAATGACCGGATCCGCCAAGGCCACCGTCTTCATCGACAACGAACGCGTCATCGTCACCGAATACCGCTTTCAACCGGGCGACAACACCGGCTGGCATCGCCACGGCCACGACTATGTCGTGGTGCCGCTGATGGACGGCAAGCTGAAGCTGGTGACCAAGGACGGCGAAACCTTCGCCGAGATGAAGAAAGGCGCGCCGTATTTCCGCAAGGAGGGAGTGGAACACGACGTCGTCAGCGCCAATGAGGGCGAGTACGCTTTTATCGAGATTGAGCTGAAGTAAGCGGCACCTCTGACGCTGAGCGAGACCTCCCTAACTTCGTCATACCAGGGCGAAGCAGGAGCGAAGCTCCGTCGCGAAGGCCCAGGTATCCATGCTGTGACGGCCATCGACGAATACAGCGGAAGGAAATTCCGCACCGCTGCGGCGCTTTGAAGTCGCGGTTCCTGGGGTCTGTGCTGCTTCGCTTCGCTCCTCGCTACGCCGGGGGATGACGAGGCGATGGACGGCCTCAGGTTGGGGGCGTGCCGTTCTCGGCGAGAACCGCGCCGGCCAGGTAGAGCGACCCGCCGATCAGGATGCGCGGCGTTGGGCCGTCCCAGGTGTCGCGCAGCAGCATCAGGGCGCTGGCGACGGAGCTTACCGGCTCGGCCGTCAGCCCGGCTTCCGTGGCACGGATCGCCAGTTCGTCATTCGGCACACCGGCATCGCTCATGCTCACGGGCACGGTGTAGACATGCCGGACGAGGCCCTTGAAGGCGCGGAAATAGCCGGCCTGGTCCTTGGTGTTGATCATGCCGGAAATGAGGAAGAGCGGACGCGGGTTCTTTTCTTCCTGCTCGGCCAGCGCTTCGGCGACGACGACGCCAGCGCCGGGATTATGGCCGCCGTCGAGCCAGATATCGGCGCCCTTCGGCGCCAGTTCCGCCAGCCGGCCCTGCGCCAGCTTCTGCATGCGGCCCGGCCAGGCGACGTTGGTCATTGCCTTCTCGGCGGCGCGGTGGCTGATCTCGAAGCCGGCCGCCTTGACCGCGGCGATCGCGGCGGCCGCATTGGCGAACTGGTGGCGACCGGGCAGCCGCGGCGGCGGCAGATCCATCAACCCATCATCGTCCTGGTAGACCATGCGGCCGTTTTCCTCGAAAGCGAGAAAATCCTGCCCGTAGACGAGGGTCGGGCATTCCAGCCGCTCGGCGGCGTCGATCAGCACCTGCAGCGCCGTCTCGCTTTCCTGCGCGCCGATGACCACCGGGCAGCCACGCTTCATGATCCCGGCCTTTTCGGCGGCGATCAGTTCGACACGGTCGCCGAGATAGGCCTCATGGTCCATCGACACCGGCATGATCACCGACACAGCCGGCCGCGCGATGACATTGGTGGCGTCGAAACGGCCGCCAAGACCGACCTCGATGATCGCGACATCAGCCGGATGTTCCGAAAACAGGATGAAGGTGACGGCGGTGAGAATTTCGAAGACGGTGATCTTCTGGCCTGCATTGGCCTTGGCAACGCGGGCAATGGCCTCCGCGAAGATGTCGTCGTCGACCAGCCTGCCCCCGCCTTCGGCGGCCAGCCTGTAGCGCTCGTGCCAGCTGACCAGATGCGGAGAAGTGTGGACATGGACGAGCCGGCCGGAGGCTTCCAGCAGCGCCCGCGAGAAGGCGGCGCAGGAACCCTTGCCGTTGGTGCCAGCGATGTGGATGACCGGCGGCAGCAGGTCCTGCGGACTGCCCAACCGTTCCAACAGCCGCGTGATGCGGTCGAGCGAAAGGTCGAAACCCTTCGGGTGAAGCGCCATCAGGGCTTCGATTTCGCGGTCCGCGGCAAGCGTCGTCATGGCAAATCCCGTGCATGGCCTGGAGCCAGAATCGCTCCCGCAAAGACCACGGCTATCAAAAGGCTACAGCGTGCAACGGATGCCGCGCAATCGCTGTTCGCGGCGGCCAATGTCGCGTCAGGCCAGTCTCACGTCAGGCCAGTCTCGCGTCATGTCGATGTAGCGTCAAGCTTGCGGCCGGACTTCGGCGGCAACCACGGCCGGCGGCAAGATTTCTGGTTCCAGAGGCTTCTGCTCTTCCGGCATCTTGAGCAGCATCTTCAACAGGCGGGCGATGGTCTCGCGCAGCTCCAGCCGCGACACCACCATGTCGACCATGCCATGCTCCATCAGATATTCGGAGCGCTGGAAGCCGTCCGGCAACTTCTCGCGGATGGTCTGTTCGATGACACGCGGCCCGGCAAAACCGATCAGCGCGCCGGGCTCGGCGATGTGCACGTCGCCCAGCATGGCATAGGAGGCGGTGACGCCGCCGGTGGTCGGGTTGGTCAGCACGACGATGTAGGGCAGGCCGGCTTCCTTCAGCCTATCGACACCAACCGTGGTGCGCGGCAATTGCATGAGGGACAAAATACCTTCCTGCATGCGCGCGCCGCCGGAGGCGGCGAACAGGATCAACGGCCGCTTGCGCTGCAAGGCGACCTCGAAGCCATGCACGATGGCATCACCCGCAGCCATGCCGAGCGAACCGCCCATGAAAGCGAAATCCTGCACCGTCACCACCACCGGCAAGCCCTCGACGGTCCCCAGCGCATTGATGATGGCGTCTTCCAGGCCGGTCTTGGCCTTGGCGTCCTTCAGCCGGTCGACATAGCGTTTCTCGTCGCGGAACTTCAGCGGATCCTGCATGACCTTGGGATTGTCCAGGGTCTCGTACTTGCCGTCATCGAAGAAGAATTTCAGCCGCTCCTTGGCCGAGATCTTCATGTGATGGCCGGAAGACGGGATGACGAACTGGTTGGATTCCAGGTCCTTGTGGAACACCATCTCGCCAGTCTCGGGATCCTTGATCCAGAGATTCTCGGGCATGTCGGTGCGCCGGCCGAGCATCGAATTGATCTTCGGGCGAACGTAATTGGTGATCCAGTTCATCGCTTCGGCTCCTGTCCTGACGAAGAGTTGGGTAAAGACGTAGGGAAACTATTCGGCGGCAGCAAGGCGGGCCGAACGCACGCCTTGCGCAAGGCCGCTGACCAGCGTGGCGACTGCCTCCGCCGGATCGGCGGTCTTTTCACCGTTCGGCCCCAGCACGTTCGCGACCGCGTTGACGATCGCCGTGCCGACGACCACGCCGTCGGCGTTGGCCCCGATCACGCGCGCCTGTTCGGCGGTCTTGACGCCGAACCCGACGCAGACCGGCAGGTTGGTGTGACCCTTGATGCGCTGGACCGCTGTGGCGACCTTGCCGGTGTCGGCAAGCGCCGAGCCGGTGATGCCGGTCATGGACACGTAGTAGACGAAGCCGGATGTGTTCTGCAGCACCTTGGGCAGGCGCTTGTCGTCGGTGGTCGGCGTCGCCAGCCGGATGAAATTGATGCCAGCCTTCAGCGCCGGGATGCAGAGTTCCTCATCCATCTCCGGCGGCAGGTCGACGACGATCAGCCCGTCGATGCCGCTGGCGATCGCGTCCTTCAGGAAACGGTCGACGCCGTAGATGTAGATCGGATTGTAGTAGCCCATCAGCACGATCGGCGTTTCATCGTCGCCGGCGCGGAAGTCCGACGCCATCTTCAGCGTCTTGACCAGCGTCTGGCCGCCTTTGAGCGCCCTGAGGCCCGCCGCCTGGATCGCCGGGCCGTCGGCCATCGGGTCGGAAAACGGCATGCCGAGCTCGATGACGTCGGAGCCGGCGCCGGGCAGCGCCTTCATGATCGACAGCGAGGTTGCATAGTCGGGGTCGCCACCCATGAAATAGGTGACGAGGGCCGGGCGGCCTTCGGCCTTCAGCTTCGTCATGCGGCGGTCGATGCGGGTTGTCATGTCAGGCCCTTTGGACGAATTTTGCTCATAATCAACTCCCAGGTCGAACGGTCCAAAGGGCCTAGATCTCCATGCCCAGCATCGAGGCCACCGTGTGCACGTCCTTGTCGCCACGGCCGGACAGGTTGACAATGACGATCTGGTCCTTGTCCATGGCGGGCACGATCTTGACCGCATGGGCGATGGCGTGCGCGGATTCCAGCGCCGGGATGATGCCTTCGACGCGGGTCGTCAGCTTGAAGGCCTCGAGCGCCTCGTCGTCAAGGATCGGCACATAGTCGACACGCCCGGAGTCGCGCAGCCAGGAATGCTCCGGGCCGACGCCGGGATAATCGAGGCCGGCCGAAATCGAATGGCCGTCCATGATCTGGCCGTCGGCATTCTGCAGGAGATAGGTGCGGTTGCCGTGCAGCACGCCGGGGGAGCCGGCATTCATCGAGGCGCAATGCTCGATGCCGTCGAGGCCGCGCCCGCCGGCTTCGATGCCGATGATCCGAACTTCCTTGTCATCGAGGAAGGGATGGAACATGCCGATGGCATTGGACCCGCCGCCGACGGCGGCGATGATGGTGTCGGGCAGCCGCCCCTCCTGTTCGAGGATCTGCGCGCGCGCCTCGGTTCCGATCACCGACTGGAAATCGCGCACCAGTTCCGGATAGGGGTGCGGGCCAGCCGCGGTGCCGATCAAATAATAGGTGTCCTCGACATTGGTCACCCAATCGCGAAGAGCTTCGTTCATGGCGTCCTTCAGCGTGCCGTGACCGGCGGTGACGGGCCGCACTTCGGCGCCGAGCAGCTTCATGCGGAAGACGTTGGGGCTCTGCCGGGCGACGTCTGTCGCGCCCATATAGACGACGCAGGGAAAGCCGAAGCGAGCGGCGACCGTGGCGGATGCCACGCCATGCTGGCCGGCTCCGGTCTCGGCGATGATGCGCTTCTTGCCCATGCGCTTGGCCAACAGGATCTGGCCGAGGCAGTTGTTGATCTTGTGCGAACCGGTATGGTTCAAATCCTCGCGCTTGAAATAGACCTTCGCGCCGCCCCCGAGGCCCTTCGCCGAGGAAACCTCACGAAGATGCCTGGTCAGGCCCTCGGCGAAGTAGAGCTTCGACGGCCGTCCGGCATAATGGGTCGAAAGACCGGTCAGTTCGGCCCTGAATTCCGGATCGTTCTTGACCTCGTTCCAGTTTTTTTCCAGGTCGAGGATCAGCGGCATCAGCGTTTCGGCAACGAAACGACCGCCGAAAATGCCGAACATGCCCTGTTCGTCGGGTCCGGTGCGGAAGGAATTGGGTGTCGCCGGCTTGTTCATCGCCGATCTCCTAGATCTGTACTTTGAGCATGTCCTGTCGGAAAATCGGTTCCCACTTTTCCGGGACATGCTCAGGGTTCGAAATTTTGTTCAGGCAGCGCGGTCGTCCCGCGCGGCCCTGACGGCCCGGAAAAACTGTTCGATCAGCGCCGGATCCTTGACGCCCGGGGCGCTTTCCACGCCTGACGAAATGTCGATCGCGGGCGGATTGGCAAGCCTAAGGGCATCGCCGATGTTGGCGGCGTTGAGCCCACCGGAAAGCATGTAATCGATCCCGGCGTCAAGGCCGGCGAGAATGCGCCAGTCGAAGGCGACGCCATTGCCGCCCGGCAGCTCCGAGCCCTTTGGCGGCTTGGCGTCGAACAGGAACCGGTCGGCGATGCCGACAAACGGCTTTATCCGTTCGAGATCGGCGGCCTCGCTGAGCGGCAACGCCTTCATCACCGGCAGCCCATGGCGGGCTTTCAGTTCAGCCACTCGCTCGGGGGTTTCGGAGCCGTGCAGTTGCAGCATGTCGGGCTGCAGCTTTTCGACGATTTCGTCGAGGAAGGCGTCTCTGGCATCGACGGTGACGGCAATCGCCAAGGCCTTGCCACGAGCCGCCTCGCGCAGACGGCCGGCTTCGGCCGGCTCAACATAACGCGGGCTTTTTGGAAAGAAAATGAACCCGACATGGCTGGCGCCGCCGGCCAGGGCCGCGGCCATTGCCTGGTCGGTCTTCAAGCCGCAGATCTTGATGTCGAGCGCCATGGCGCGGGAATTGGCACGAAAAGCGCCAAGAGTCGAGAAAAAGCATGCTGTTTGCCGGCAGGGCCAAAGGCGCTACCTATGGATTGGACAGCATGCAAGGCGGGAGCACAGCCATGGCCGACCAGACCGTTGCCGAACTGAAGCAGAAGATCGCGCAGGCGCGCGAGGTCATAGCGCACCTCATGGACAGGGCCGCCTTCAACGGCGCCGAGGCGCATCGGGCGCTGGATTATTTCGGCGGCGAAGCTTTCGACCGGAACTTTCTACCCTGGCCGCACCATGGCGACGAAGGGTTGCGGCCGGATGAGCTCAATGCGGCGAATGATGATTGAGGCGCCCTACTCGAACACAATCGCCTGCAGGGCGCCGCCATTGCGCTTCAGCCAATCCTTGCAGCGATCGGTGTCGGGGCAGAGCTTTTCGCACAATTTCCAGAATTTCGGCCCGTGGTTCATCTCCTTGAGATGCGCCACCTCATGCGCGACAAGGTAGTTTATGACAGGCTGCGGCGCCATCATGATGCGCCAGGAAAAGGACAGATTGCCTTCCGAAGTGCAGGAGCCCCAGCGGCTGGAGGTGTCCTTGTAGCGGATCGCCTTGGCGCGTTTGCCAAGCGCCTCCGTATGCTTGACGACCAGCTTTTCGATTTCCTTCTTGGCCTCGCGCTTCAAAAAATCGGCGATGCGGCGCGGCAGATGGATGCGGTCGCCATGCACGATCAGCAGCGGGCCACGGTCGTCGCGCGATATGGTGACAGTGCCGCGCTTTGACGGCTCATGCACGATACGGTGGGCCACGCCGCGCACCGGAATCTTTATGCCCGGACGCACCTGCGGCCGCGTCGGCACCTTGGCCAGCCGCTGTTCCAGCCAGTCCTGGTGGCGGTCGAGGAACCTGTCCACTTCACCGCGGCGCAGGCCCGGCGGCACGGTTATGCGCAGGCCCTGTCCGCCGGAATCGATGCGCAGCGTCAGACGCTTTGCCCTGGCGCTCTCGACGATCTTGAGCGGCAGCGTGCGGCCGGCGACGCAATATTCCCGCTCCACCACAGGCGTGGGTTTGGGCTTCGTCAGATTGCGGAAGAACCCGATGGTCATGGCGGGACGATACGCGATTCGAGGAGAACGAATAGAACAAAAAAGAAACGGCGCCGCTCGCGCGACGCCGTCATCATCCCTTGGCCCTGTCGCCGGGCTTCAGTCGTCGAGCAGGTTCGAGCCTTTGCCACGTTTGGTGGGGGTCGTTCCGGTGCTCGGATCGGTCTTGGCCGGCGCTGTCGACTTGTTGCGGTTGGCCATGAACCGGTCGAACTCGTCCTGATCCTTGGCGCGGCGCAATTCGCGGGCATACTCGTCGAACTGCGTCAGCATCTCGTCGAGCTTGCGGCGCTCTTCGTTCAGACGCTCAAGCTCCTTTTCGCGCCAGTCGTCGAAAGCGACGTTGCCGGTGCGGGCGGAGCCGTTGCCCCAGCGCGCGGCCTTGTCGGAGCCACGGCGGCAGCCGGCGAAGATGCCGTCGGTCGCGCGGTTGACGTCACGCTTGAAGCCCTCGAGCCGGTCGCCCCAGATGATGTAGGCGAGCATGGCGAAGCCGAGCGGCCAGAACACCATGAAACCGATCACCATCAACGCGATGGTCGCCGGCGTCCAGGCCGGACGGATCAATGCAGATGTGTTCATTTTCTCCCATTCCTTCGGTTGGAGACAGCCAGAACCGGCTGCGTGGAATCGAAATGGGAAGGCGAAAACGGCGATTCAAGACAATGTCCGCCAAAACCGAACAAGGGCCTGAAATGATTATCGCTTTTTGAGCATATCGAGGAAAAGTACGACCAACCCGGCGATCAGGCCCCAGAATGCGGCGCCGACACCGAACAGCGTCAGCCCGGAGGCGGTCACGACGAAGGTGACGGTTGCGGCCATGCGCTCGCCCTCGTCCTTCAGCGCGATCGCCAGCGCGTTGGCGAGCGACCCCATCAGCGCAAGTCCCGCCACCAGCACGATCAGGCTCTGCGGCAGGACGGCGAAGATCGCCACCAGCGAAGCGCCGAAAATCGCGAAGACGAGATAGGCAAGCGCGTAGAACGGCCCGGTCTTCCAGCGCTCGGCGGGATCGGGATGGACGTCAGGGCCGGTGCAGATGGCCGCCGAGATCGCGGCCAGATTGGTGGTTCCGGCACCGAATGGTGCCGACAGGAGCGAAAACAGGCCGGTGACGCCGATCAGCGGGCCAGGTTCGGGGTGGTAGCCGGCCGCCCGCAGTACCGCCAGCCCCGACAGGTTCTGCGAAGCCATGGTGACGAGGTAGAGCGGCAGCGCCAGGCCGATGATCGCCTTGGCGGTGAAATGGGGAGCGATAAACGTCAGTGTCGACAGTTCGGGCGCGGGCAGGCCGCCGACACGGCCCGTAAGGAAGGCGGCAAGGCCACCGCCAACCAGCACCGCCAGCACCGACAGCGCCGGATTGAACAGCCGGATGACGAAGAATGTCGCGATCAGCGGCAGGATGAGCCAAGGGTCCGCCGGGATGGCCTTCATGGCATTGATGGCGAAGGTGACGACGATGCCGGCCAGCATGCCGGAGGCGACCGAAGCCGGTATTCTCGATATCAGCCGGGTCAGCGGTCCAAACAGGCCGGTAGCGACCAGCAGCACGCCCGTGACGATATAGGCGCCGACGGCCTCGCCCATCGAGAAGCCGCTCGAGGCGGCGACCAGTGCAAGGCCCGGCGTCGACCAGGCGGTGATGACAGGCATTTTCGTGCGCCATGACAGCCACAGGCACTCGACGGTCATGGCCAGGCAGATCGCCGTCACACCGCTTGCCGTCTCGACCTGCGTCGCGCCGACCGCCTTGGCGGCGGCAATGACGATGGCCAGCGTGCCGCCGAAACCGACGATGGCCGCGACGAAGGCGGAGATCGGGATGGACAGGCGCATCGTCACTGGCCTCGCCTGGCCATATCGCCGACCGCCCGCACCAGCATGTCGAGATCCTGCGGCCGCGACAGGCGGTGGTCGCCGTCAGGGATCAGCGACAGCGTGACATCGTCGGCCGGCAGCAGGCTGACCAGCCTCAAGGCATGGCTCGACGGCACGTCGGCGTCGGCCAGTCCCTGCAGGATGTGAACCGGGCAATGCGTGTCGATCGGCCCGGTCATCACCCGGTTATCGCGCCCATCCTCGATCAGGGCGCGGGTGTAGACGTAAGGCTCGGGGGAATAATCCGAGGGTTCCGCGAAGAAGCCCTTTTCGGCGAGATCGCGCTTCTGTGGCTTGGTCAGCACCGGCTCGATCAGGTCGCTGGTAAAATCCGGCGCCGGGGCCAGCAGCACCAGGCCGACGACGTTTGCGTCGCCCGCCTTGCGCAATTCCTGCACCATGCGCAGCGCGATCCAGGCGCCCATCGACGAGCCGACCAGGATCTGATCGCCTTTGGCGAAATGCCGGAAGACGGCCAGGCTTTGCGCAAGCCATTTCGAGATCGTGCCGTCGGCGAAGGCGCCACCGGATTCGCCATGACCGGAATAGTCGTGCCGCAGGAAGGCCCGGCCTTCCCGTGCCGCCCAGTCCGACAGCGTCTCGGCCTTCGTGCCCAGCATGTCCGACTTGTAGCCGCCGAGCCAGACGATGCCGGGCGTCGAGCCGGCTGAATGGCGCACCGCGATATCAGATCCGTCGACATCCAGAAAAGTTGGAGCCAGAGAGGATGGGGGCGTGGCGATCATGGTTTTTTCCTCAGGCCCGTCTTTTGGCACGCGGTCCTTGTGGCACAGCCGGAGGCGTGGCGAAAAGTACTCGCGCTGTTTCTTTGTTTGGTACAGGCCAGCGATCAGGGTGATTTTCTGTCAATGCTGTGCTATTGACTCCGCCCGCGCGCTCACCACATTGGCGCGTCCACGTATCAAGACCGACAAATCCCGAACGAAACGGCCAAGGAGACCACGACCATTCGCAGACCTTTCAAAGCAGCGGCGCCGACCAAGGATGGGCCGCGCTCCAATCGTGACATCCGGGTTCCCCGGGTCCAGCTTATCGACGCCGACGGCCAGAATCGTGGCGATATTTCCATCAACGACGCATTGCTGCTCGCCGAAGAGGCCGGGCTCGATCTCGTCGAAATATCGCCCAACGCGGTCCCCCCCGTCGTAAAAATCCTCGATCTCGGCAAGTTGAAATACGCCAACCAGAAGAAGGCGGCCGAGGCGCGCAAGAACCAGAAGGTCATCGAGATCAAGGAGATCAAGATGCGCCCGAACATCGACAGCCATGACTACGAGACCAAGATGAAGGCGGTGCGCCGCTTCTTCGAGGAAGGCGACAAGGTCAAGTTGACGCTGCGCTTCCGCGGCCGCGAGATGGCGCATATGGAACTCGGCATGCAGCTTCTGAACAAGGTGCGCGAGGAGGTGGCGACCATCGCCAAGGTGGAAGCCGAGCCGAAGCTCGAAGGTCGCCAGATGATGATGGTGCTGGCGCCGCGCTAAGGTTTGCGGAACCCACTTGGATCACGATGACGTCAGGCCCGGACATCGCGCTCTAAATCCGCCTGAATTGTGCTACAGGGCGTCCCGGCGATCGGCGGGACGCCTTATTTCTTAGCTCAAAGCTGCGATCGCCGGCAAAGCTCTTCGACGATCGGATTCCCGCATGGCCAACGACAAGGTTTCGGACGTCAAGGACGTCAAACATGGGCTGGGCAACTACCAGCAGATGCGCCGGCTGGTGCTTGCCGTGCTCGTGGTGGTGCTGTTTCTGGCGCTGCTGTTCGGCCAGTCGACCTTCCCGCCGGACACGCCGGTGCACGAAACGATCGAGATGTTCGGCGTGCTCTTGATTTTCCTCGGCATCGTCGGGCGCCTCTGGGCGACGCTCTATATAGGCGGGCGCAAATCCTCCGAGGTGGTGACCGGCGGCCCCTACTCGATCACCCGCAACCCGCTCTACGTGTTCTCGACCGTGGCCGCCGCCGGCGTCGGCGCGCAGATCGGCTCGTTCTCCGGCATCATCCTTTTCGCGGTTCTGTGCGCCGGTGCCTTCCATATCGTCATCCTGCGCGAGGAGAAGTTCCTCAAGGAGGCGCTCGGTGCACCCTATGCCGACTATCTGGCACGCGTGCCGCGCTTCTTCCCCAAGCTTTCGCTCTACCAGGAAGGCGACACCGGCAGCTTCAGGCCGAGCCTGCTTTTGACCACACTGCTCGACGGGCTGGTGTTCCTGATCGCGCTGCCGGCTTTCGAACTGATCGACGGCGCGCAGTTGTCGGGCATGCTGCCGGTCTGGTTTAGGCTGCCCTGACCGGGGACAGTGCGTCGCACGGTGCTGAGGGTGTTGCGCCCGCGCCATCTTTGATCTATAGCACCGCCGTTCCAAGAAAACCGCCCGGCAGGGCATGCCGTGGCGGTTTCATTTGCTTTTCGGGCTTTGGTCGGCCCGGAGCGAACAAGAAGCGCGATCGTGCGCCAACAATACGGAGTAGCAAAATGCCCAAGATGAAGACCAAATCGGCCGCCAAGAAGCGGTTCAAGATCACAGGTACGGGTAAAGTCCTGTCGGCTGCGGCCGGCAAGCGTCACGGCATGATCAAGCGTTCCAACAAGTTCATTCGAAATGCCCGCGGCACGATGGTTCTGGCTGAACCGGATGGCAAGAAGGTCATCAAGAATTTTCTGCCGAACGGCCTCTAAGGCATTCGGTCCGGACACGCATCAGTTTTACGCAATTTCGAACGGAACGCCGCCAGGCACCTGGGATTGCTTTTAAGGAGATCATGACATGGCACGCGTAAAGAGAGGCGTCACCTCGCACGCCAAGCACAAGAAGGTTCTGAAAGCCGCGAAAGGCTTCTACGGCCGCCGCAAGAACACCATCCGCATCGCCAAGCAGGCGGTGGAAAAGTCGCTGCAGTACGCTTACCGCGACCGCAAGAACCGCAAGCGCTCGTTCCGCGCGCTGTGGATCCAGCGCATCAACGCCGCGACGCACGAGCATGGCCTGACCTATGGCCGCTTCATCGACGGTTTGAACAAGGCCGGCATCGAGATCGATCGCAAGATCCTGTCCGACATGGCCATCCACGAGCCGCAGGCTTTCGCCGCCCTGGTGGCCAAGGCCAAGGTTGCTCTTGAGTACCTCAAGAACACCACTCCGAATGCTTTTGAAAGCGCTGTCGCCTAGAGCATGATGCCAAAAAGTTTCTGACTTTTTGGACAACATCATGCTCCAGGGAAATTAGCGGGGAGCGCGATCTTTTCCGAAAAGTCTGCAACTTTTCGGGATCGGGCTCCGAGCCCAGCGCTTCCCAAGCATTCGAAATTCTGATTTGGGAACCCGCGCTGGCACGGCTGGCGCGGGTTCTTTTGTCTCTGCCTGAAATTTCACTTTTAAAGTGACTTTCACTTAAGCCGACTTCCAACGCAGCGAGTTTGATCGTGAACGACGCAACCATTGGCCTTGATGCACTCGAAAATACCCTGATGGCTGACATCGCCTCGGCCGCCGACGAGACGTCGATCGAGGCGGTGCGCGTTTCGGCGCTTGGCAAGAAGGGCTCAATCTCGGAAATGCTGAAGACGCTTGGCGCGATGAGCGCCGAGGACCGGCAGGTGAAGGGCCCGGCCATCAACGGCCTCAAGAACCGTGTCACCGAGGCGCTGACGGCCCGCAAGGCTGAACTGAGGGATGTGGCGATCGCCGCCCGTCTGGCGGCTGAGAAGGTCGACGTGACGCTGCCGGTGCGACAGTCGCCGGCCGAGCGCGGCCGCATCCATCCGATCAGCCAGGTCATCGACGAAATCGCCGCGATCTTCGGCGATCTCGGCTTCGCCATCGCCGAAGGTCCCGATATCGAGACCGACTACTATAATTTCACCGCGCTGAATTTTCCGGAGGGCCACCCGGCACGCGAGATGCACGACACCTTCTTCTTCCAGCCGGACGAGAAGGGCGAGCGCAAGCTTTTGCGCACTCATACCTCGCCGGTGCAGATCCGCACCATGGAGAAGCAAAAGCCGCCGATCCGCATTGTCATTCCGGGCAAGACCTATCGCCAGGATTCCGACGCCACCCACTCGCCGATGTTCCATCAGGTCGAAGGGCTGGTGATCGATAAATCGGCCAACGTCGCCAACATGAAGTGGGTGCTGGAAGAGTTCTGCAAGGCCTTCTTCGAGGTGCCGCAGGTCAAGATGCGCTTTCGCCCGTCCTTCTTCCCGTTCACCGAGCCAAGCCTCGAGGTCGATATCCAGTGCGACCGCTCCAGGCCCGGCGAAGTGCGCTTCGGCGAAGGCTCCGACTGGATGGAGATCCTGGGCTGCGGCATGGTGCACCCCAATGTGCTCAGGGCCGGCGGGCTCGATCCCGACGAGTACCAAGGCTTTGCCTGGGGCATGGGCATCGATCGCATCGCCATGCTGAAATACGGCATGCCCGACCTGCGCGCCTTCTTCGACGCCGATGTGCGCTGGCTGTCGCATTACGGCTTCCGGCCGCTCGACATGCCGACGCTGTTCGGAGGCCTAAGCGCGTGATGGTCCTGAAGACTCCTGCTGCCAGCTATTACGGAACAGCCCAATGAAATTCACCCTCTCCTGGCTCAAGGATCACCTTGAAACCGACGCCACGCTGGCCGAAATCGTCGAGCGGCTGACCTCGATCGGCCTCGAGGTCGAGCATGTCGACGACAAGGCGGGGCTGAAGCCCTTCGTCATCGCCAAGGTGCTGACGGCGGTGCAGCATCCCGACGCCGACCGGCTGCGGGTGCTGACCGTCGATACCGGCGACGGCAAGCCGCCGGTGCAGGTCGTCTGCGGCGCGCCCAACGCCCGCGCCGGCCTGATCGGCGCCTTCGCCGCGCCCGGCACCTATGTCCCCGGCATCGACGTGATGCTGACGGTCGGCAAGATCCGTGGCGTCGAAAGCCATGGCATGATGTGTTCGGAGCGCGAACTGGAACTGTCCGACGAGCATAATGGCATCATCGACCTGCCCGAGGATGCGCCGGTCGGCACCAGCTTTGCGTCCTATGCGCATCTCGACGATCCGGTCATCGAGATCAATCTGACGCCGAACCGGCCCGACGCCACCAGCGTCTACGGCATCGCCCGGGATCTGGCGGCGAGCGGGCTTGGCCGCCTCGTCGGCGGGGCGATCATGCCGCATGTCGGCAACGGCATGTGCCCGGTGAAGGTGACGATCGAAGCGCCGGAGCTTTGCCCCGGCTTCGCCCTCAGGCTGGTCAAGGATGTCAAGAACGGACCCTCGCCGAAATGGCTGCAGCAGCGGCTGATCGCCATTGGGCTGAGGCCGATCAGCGCGCTGGTCGACATCACCAATTACGTCACCTTCGACCGCGGACGGCCGCTGCATGTCTTCGATGCCGCCAAGGTCGCCGGCAACCTCGTGGTGCGCCGCGCCAAGAATGGCGAAAAGGTGCAGGCGCTCGACGGGCGCGAATACACGCTGACGCCGGAGATGTGCGTGATCGCGGACGACAATGGCGTCGAGTCCATTGCCGGCATCATGGGTGGCGAACACTCCGGCTGTGACGAGAACACGACGGACGTGCTGATCGAATCCGCTCTTTGGGACCCGATCACCACGGCCCGCACCGGCCGCACGCTCGGCATCATCACCGACGCGCGCTACCGTTTCGAGCGCGGTGTCGACCCTGAATTCATGGTGCCGGGCATCGAACTGGCGACCAAGCTGGTGATCGATTTCTGCGGCGGCACGCCGACCGAGGCCGAGGTGGCCGGCTATGCCGGGCATCAGCCGAAGATCGTGTCGCTTCCGCTGTCGGAAGTGAAACGGCTGACCGGTATCGAGGTGCCAAAGGCGGAGAGCCTCGACATCCTGTCGCGTCTCGGCTTCCACGCGCAGGGATCGGGCGACGTCGTCGACGTGACCGTGCCGTCCTGGCGGCCCGATGTCGACGGCAAGGCCGATCTGGTCGAGGAGGTCATGCGAATCCATGGCGTCGACAATATCGCGCCGCAGCCGCTCGGCGCGCATGACGTGGTCAACGGCAAGATCCTGACCACGCTGCAGATCCGCACCCGTGCCGCGAAGCGTTCGCTTGCGGTGCGCGGCATGATGGAGGCCGTTACCTGGTCGTTCATCCCGGCCAAACACGCCGAACTGTTCGGCGGCGGCCAGACGGCGCTGAAGCTTGCCAACCCAATCGCCGCCGACATGTCCGACATGCGGCCCTCGCTGCTGCCGGGGCTGATTTCGGCCGCGCAGCGCAACGCCGACAAGGGCATCGGCGACGTGGCGCTGTTCGAGGTCTCGGGCACCTATGAGGGCGACGGCGCCGACCAGCAGCGGCGCGTCGCCGCCGGCGTGCGCCGCGGCACGGCCAAGCTCGACGGCTCCGGCCGCAACTGGGCCGGCAATTCGGGCCCGGTCGGCGTGTTCGACGCCAAGGCGGACGCGATCGCCGCGCTTGAAGCCTGTGGCGCGCCGGTCGACCGGCTGCAGATCGAGGCCGGCGGACCCGCCTGGTACCATCCCGGCCGTTCCGGAACGATCAAGCTCGGCCCGAAGACCGTGCTCGGCACGTTCGGCGAGTTCCATCCGAAGACGCTGGAAGGGCTCGATGTCTCGGGGCCGCTCTGCGGCTTCGAGGTGTTCGTCGACGCCGTGCCCGAACCGAAGGCCAAGCCGACCAAGACCAAGCCCAGGCTGGACCTGTCCGCTTTCCAGGCGGTGAAGCGCGACTTCGCCTTCGTCGTCGACAAAGCGGTCGAGGCCGGCACGCTGGTACGTGCCGCGCTTGCCGCCGACAAGAAGCTGATCACGGCTGTCTCGGTCTTCGACGTGTTCGAAGGTGCGTCGCTGGGCGAAGGCAAGAAGTCGATCGCCATCGAAGTCTCGATCCAGCCGGTCGAGAAGACGTTGACCGACGAGGATTTCGAGGCGCTGGCCAAGCGCATCGTCGAGAATGTCGGCAAGCAGACGGGCGGCGTGCTGCGCGGCTGAGACTTGCGAGCGGATGGCGAATCGCTTTCCAAAGGGCGATGGACCATCTGCGCTATTCTGGGCTCTCCTTCGAGAAACAGCGTACGGCTTTTCTCGACATCGTCGCGGCTGACCCGCTGCTTGCCGAAATGCTGGCGAGGGTGCGCGCGCTTGCGCTGCCGGATTGGCTGGTTGTTTCCGGCGCGCTTTACAATAGCGTCTGGAACCACCTGACCGGCAAGCCATCGGGCTACGGCATCAGGGATGTCGACCTGTTTTATTTCGACGGTTCCGACCTGTCCTACGAAGCCGAGGACGCGGTGATCCAGCGGGCGGCCAGGCATTTCGAAGGACTGCCGCTGCCGGTGGAAGTACGCAACCAGGCGCGCGTGCATCTGTGGTATCCGCAAAAGTTCGGGCAGCCGTGCCCGCGCTATACGAGTGCCAGCCAATCCGTCAGCTATTTTGCCTCGAAGACGCATGCGGTCGGGGTGCGCTACGACGCCGACGGGCAGCTGGACCTCGTGGCGCCGTTCGGGCTCGACGACCTTTTTTCGTTTCGAATTACGCCCAGCCGGCTGATGGATAACCGGAAGACGCATGAGGGGAAGGGCGCGCGAGCGCGGGCGTATTGGCCGGAGATTACGGTGGTGCCGTGGTGAGCTAACAGAGTTTCAGGTCGGCGCGAGGCACCCCCCTCTGTCACAGAGGGGGGGTGCCTCGCGCCAACGCCCTTTAATTCGCTGCATAAAAGGGCGCGCCCTTTTCCACCTTCACCCATTCACCAGCGCCAGCAACTCCTCCGTATAGCGCTTGCCCATAACCTTGTCGGGCGACAGCGCATCGCCGATCGCCGCGACCTCTGCCGCGCTGAGCACGATGTCAGCCGCCGCCGTATTCTGCTCCAAATGGCGGATTTTTCGCGCACCCGGGATCGGCACGATGAAGTCGCCCTGGTGCAGCACCCAGGCCAGCGCCAGCTGCGCCGAGGTGACGCCCTTCTCCATCGCCATCCTTTCCAGCGTGGCGATCACCTTGCCATTGGCTTCCATGGCGTCGGCCTGGAAGCGCGGCAAGGTGCGGCGCCAATCGTCGTCGCTCAGGGTCTCCGGCCTCGCGATGGTGCCGGTGAGCAGGCCGCGGCCGAGCGGGCTGTAGGGCACGAAGCCAATGCCCAACTCGCGGCAGACGGCGAATGTCTCGTCTTCCGGGTCGCGGCTCCACAGCGAGTATTCGCTCTGCACTGCTGATATCGGGTGCACTGCGTGTGCCCGGCGGATGGTGGCGGCACTTGCCTCCGACAGGCCAAGCGCCCGCACCTTGCCCTCGCGCACCAACTCGGCCATGGCGCCGACCGTATCCTCGATCGGCACGTCCGGGTCGACGCGGTGCTGGTAGTAGAGGTCGATG
This sequence comes from Mesorhizobium sp. B2-4-18, assembly GCF_006441385.1. Lineage (NCBI taxonomy): Bacteria > Pseudomonadati > Pseudomonadota > Alphaproteobacteria > Hyphomicrobiales > Phyllobacteriaceae > Mesorhizobium > Mesorhizobium sp. B2-4-18. The sequence goes on from NZ_VFUW01000011.1 coordinate 51,240, forward strand.
ACATCGGTGCCGAGCCGCTTTAGGGACGCCTCGGCGACGGCCTTGACGTGCTCGGGACGGCTGTCGACACCGGCCATGCGATCCATGCCAGTGCCTTCCTCCAGGATCTTGAAGCCGAATTTGGTCGCGATCGTCACCTTATCGCGAACCGATTTCAGCGCCTTGCCCAGCAGGATCTCGTTCTCGTAGGGGCCGTAGACCTCGGCCGTGTCGAAGAAGTTGACCCCGATCTCGACGGCGCGGTGCAAGGTGGCGATCGCCTCGGCTTCCGGCTGGCCGCCATAGGCAAAGCTCATGCCCATGCAACCGAGGCCGACCGGGAAGACTTCGAGTTCAGTTCCTAGCTTGCGGGTTTTCATCACGCATCTCCTTGTTGTGATGCCTAGGAAATAACGCCTTGCAGCACGTTCGATAATCGGCTCTTCTTCGTACGGGTCGTTCCATGAAATAGATCAATGAATCGAGCACATCTCTCACAGCTCGCGGTGCTGGCAACCGTTGCCCAATGCGGCAGTTTTCGCGGCGCGGCCAGGGAACTGGCGATAGCTCCCTCCGCGGTGAGCCACGCGGTCTCCAGCCTGGAGGCACGGCTTGGCGTGCGCCTTTTGGCGCGCAGCACACGCAGTGTCGCTCCGACCGAGGAAGGCGCACAATTGCTGGAGCGATTGCGGCCGGCGCTTTCCGAGATCGACCTGGCGCTGGAGACGGCCGTCGAGGCGCGCGACCGGCCCGCCGGGAACTTGCGGCTCAGCGTGCCGCGCACGTCAGCGCATCTGGTGCTGACGCCACGGCTCAGCGCCTTTGCATCGGCCTATCCCGACATCGTGCTGGAGATCATCATCGAGGATCGCTTCACCGACGTGGTGGCAGGCGGTTTCGATGCTGGTGTCAGGCTCGGCGAGAGCCTGCAGCGCGACATGATCGCGGTGCGCATCGGGCCGGACATTCGTGGCGCGGTGGTGGGCGCACCATCCTATTTCGAGGCCATGCCCCGGCCGCGCCACCCGCGCGACCTCGCCGAGCATCGCTGCATCCGCTTCCGCTTCTCCAGCGGCATCCTCTACCGCTGGGAATTCGAAAAGGACGGCGAGGAGGTCGAGATGGCGGTGCAAGGGCCGCTGATCCTCGACGAGGACCATCTGATCGCCCAGGCCGCGGTCGACGGCGCCGGGCTCGCCTTCGTTTTCGAGGACTATGTCCGCGCGCCGCTCGCCGACGGACGGCTGATCCGCGTGCTGGAGGACTGGTGCCCACCCTTCCAGGGATTCTTCGTCTATTACCCGAGCCGCCGCCAGATGCGGCCGGCGCTGAGGGCTTTCGTCGATTTCTTCAAGGTGGGTGGGTAGGCAACTCTCCTCCTCGTCGGCAAGGGGAAGAAAGCTGGCCGCGCCAACGTTCGCCTCGCATGCAGGCTTCAATCACCAACACCGCGACCCGCTATGGATGGGCAACCATCGTCCTCCACTGGCTGATCGGGATTATCTTCATCGGCCAGTTCATGCTCGGCTTCGTCATGGTCAGGACCCCGAGCCAACGCACGGCCTTCGAATTGATCCAGCTGCACAAATCCCTGGGCTTCCTGCTGCTGGGGCTCATCATCCTGCGTATAGCCTGGCGGCTCGGCAATGCGGCACCGCCCTTGCCGCCTTCTGTCGGCGCCCTGGAGCGCCGCTCGGCGCCGCTGGCGCATCTGGCGCTCTATGCCTTCCAGGTCGCCCTGCCCCTGTCAGGCTGGGCACTGGTGTCGGTCTCGACGCTGGAGATTCCCAGCATGCCGTTCAACCTGTTCGTCATGCCGAACCTGCCGCTCGCCGAATCCGATGCCGCCGAAAGCTTTTGGACGTCGGCACACTGGTATCTCGCCTATGCCGGCGCGGCGCTTGTCGCCCTGCATGTCGCGGCGGCCCTGCGCCACCGTTTCCTGCTTCGCGACGGGGTGCTCACGCGTATGATCACGCCTTCGTCAGCCGGGGAATAGAACGCGCCTTGGTCTCGTTTGTGGGGTGAGGACGCCAGAGAGCGCTTCCTCCTAACAAGGAACAACCCAATGCGTGCGCGAATCCTCGGATTGGCGGCTGCCGCCGCCTGCCTAGCCATGCCTGTTTATGCGGCGGTCGTGCTCGGCGATGCCGCCGGCAGCTATACGATCAGCCAAACTGGCTCCGCGATCCGCTTCACCATCGGCAAGGCCGGCGGCGGCGGGTTCGACGGCGCCTTTGCCCGTTTCAAGGGCATGATCCGCATCGACAACAATGATGTCGGCCGTTCGAAGGTAGACCTGACCATCTATCCCGAAAGCGTGGGCACCGGCCAAGGCCGCATCGATGCGTTCCTGCGCTCCGACGCGGTGTTCGACGCGGCCAACAGTCCCGAAATCCAGTTCCGCTCGACCAGCGTGACCCGCACCGGCGACACGTCGGCCCTTGTCACCGGCAGGCTGACGGCGCGCGGCAAGACGTTTCCGGAAAAATTCACCGCCGAGCTCGACGGGTTGAAGGGCGGGACGATCAAATTCCATGTCACCGGCAAGGTGCTGCGCTCGCGCTACGGCATGGATGTCGGCACGCCGCTCTATTCCAACGTCGTCGATTTCGACATGACGCTGACCGGGAAAAGGGGCTAGCGCGCGGCTGAGGTGCCTGGGTTCCTTGCCCGCTTTCGTGGGGCGAGGAACCTAGCGACCTGCATTGGCTTTTCCAGCGATTTCAGGCAAACCTCCTTGCCTGTAATCTATAGGGAGAAGCGTGATGTTCCGATGGGGTGTGTTGTCGACGGCCAAGATCGGCCGCGAGCAGCTGTTGCCGGCAATCGTCGAAGCGGAGAACGGCGTGCTGTCGGCGATCGCCAGCCGCGACCTAGCGAAGGCCAAGGCATTGGGCGACCGCTTTGGCGCGCGCCATGCCTTCGGCTCCTATGAGGAGTTGCTCGCTTCCAACGAGGTCGATGGCGTCTACATCCCGTTACCGACCTCGCAGCATGTCGAATGGACTGCAAAAGCCATCGAAGCGGGCAAGCATGTGCTGGTCGAAAAGCCGCTGGCACTCGATGCCAAGGACATCGCGCCGCTGATCAAGGTGCGCGACCAGAAGAAGGTGCTGGTCTGCGAAGCCTTCATGGTTATCTACCACCCGCAGTGGATCAAGGTGCGTGATCTCATCGCCAGCGGCGCCATCGGCCGGCTGCGCCATGTGCAGGGCGCGTTTTCCTACTACAATGTCGACCCCAACAACATGCGCAACAAGCTCGATCTCGGCGGCGGCGCGCTGCCCGACATCGGCGTCTACCCGACCGTGTCGACACGCTTCTCGACTGGCAAGGAGCCGCTGCGCGTACAGGCGACGATCGAGCGCGACAAGACATTCGGCACCGACATCTATTCATCGATCCGCGCCGATTTCGGCGATTTCGAGCTGTCCTTCTACCTGTCGACGCAGATGGCGGCGCGGCAGATGATGGTGTTCCACGGCGAGAAGGGTTTCATCGAACTGTTCTCGCCCTTCAATGCCGGGCTCTACGACCATCACCGCGTCGAACTGCACAACCAGAACCACACCGAGGCGCAGGTGTTCCGCTTCCCCGGCACGCAGCAATACAGGCTCGAGGTCGAGACCTTCGCGCGGGCAGCTCTTGGCGGCAAGGAGCGCGTCTTCACGCTGGAAGAATCCGTGCTCAACCAGAAAGTCATCGACGCCATCTTCCGCGCCGGCGACACAGGCGGCTGGGAGACCGTCTGAAACCCATATTACATAGCCGGCTAATCCTGGGGAGGAAAAATGGCTGACGACGCGGATGTGATCATTGTCGGCGCCGGCCTTGCCGGACTGGTTGCCGCCGCCGAGCTTGCGGAAGCGGGCAAGAAAATCATCATCGTCGACCAGGAGCCGGAGCAATCGCTGGGCGGCCAGGCGTTCTGGTCGTTCGGCGGGCTTTTCCTCGTCGATTCACAGGAGCAGCGGCGCATGCGCATCCGCGACTCCCATGACCTGGCGCTCGAGGACTGGATGGGCACCGCCGCCTTCGACCGGCCGGAAGACCACTGGCCACGCAAATGGGCCGAGGCCTATGTCGGCTTCGCCGCCGGCGAGAAGCGCTCCTGGCTGATCGAGCGCGGCCTGAAATTCTTTCCTGTCGTCGGCTGGGCCGAGCGCGGCGGCGGCAACGCCATCGGCCATGGCAATTCGGTACCGCGCTTCCACATCACCTGGGGCACCGGTCCCGGCGTGCTCGAGCCTTTCGTGCTGCGCGTGCGCGAGGCGCAAAAGCGGGGATTGATCGACTTCAGGTTTCGTCACCGGGTCAATGCCCTGACGCGGACGGGTGCAGCCGTGACCGGCGTACAGGGCGACATCCTGCAACCGAGTCCTGTCGAGCGCGGCCACAAGAGCCCGCGCGAGGTATCAGGCGATTTCGCATTGCAAGCGCAGGCGGTGATCGTCGCCTCCGGCGGCATTGGCGCCAACCATCGGCTGGTGCGGGAAAACTGGCCCACGCGGCTGGGCAACGCGCCGCAGCGCATGATCACCGGCGTGCCGGACCACGTCGACGGCCGCATGCTGGCCATATCGGAACAGGCCGGCGGCAGGGTCATCAACCGCGACCGCATGTGGCACTATGTCGAGGGCATCAAGAACTGGGCGCCGATCTGGACAGACCATGCGATCCGCATCCTGCCCGGCCCATCCTCGCTGTGGCTCGATGCCCGGGGAAAACGCCTGCCGGTGCCACTCTATCCCGGCTTCGACACGCTGGGCACGCTCAGCCACATCATGAGCACCGGCTTCGATTATTCCTGGTTCATCCTGACGAAAAAGATCATCCAGAAGGAATTCGCGCTGTCGGGCTCGGAGCAGAACCCGGACCTGACGGGAAAAAGCTGGCGCCAGGTGCTCGGCCGCGCCACGAGCGGCATCCCCGGCCCGGTCAAGGCGTTCATGGAAAAGGGCGAGGACTTCATCGTCGAGGCCGATCTTTCGAAACTGGTCGCGCGCATGAACGCGCTGGCCGGCGGCGAACCGCTGCTTGACGCCGCAACGGTCGAACGCGAGATCCGCGCCCGCGACATGCAACTCGACAATCCGTTCTCCAAGGACATGCAGGTCACCGCGCTGCGCGGCGCGCGCGCCTATCTCGGCGACCGCCTGATCCGCACGGCAAAGCCACACAAGATGCTCGACCCGGCGAACGGACCGCTGATCGCGGTGCGCCTCAACATCCTGACCCGCAAGACGCTGGGCGGCCTGCAGACCGATCTCGACAGCCGCGTGCTCGATGCCGGCGGCCAGCCGGTGCCGGGCCTCTATGCGGTCGGTGAAGTGGCGGGCTTCGGCGGCGGCGGCGTGCATGGCTACGCGGCGCTCGAGGGCACGTTCCTGGGGGGCTGTATCTTCTCGGGCCGCAGCGCCGGCCGGGCGGCGGCACGTTCGGTGGGGTGAGACAGCGGCGTGTTGCCGGCACTTGGCTGAGCCGCTGCCATCGACCGTGCACCCAATAAACCGCGGCTTAGGAGATTTGGCGCGCCCGAAGAGATTCGAACTCCTGACCCCCAGATTCGTAGTCTGGTGCTCTATCCAGCTGAGCTACGGGCGCGCATCAGGCCATGTTTTCGACGGCCCCGCGATCCGGTCCGAAAGACCGGCCGCGAATGTGTGCAGTTCCCTAACGACTGAATTTGCGAAAAGCAAGCCGATCCGGCAAAAGTTTTGTCGCAAGCCTGTCATGCGGCGATGCCGACGCCCATCCCGGCACTTCGAGCCGCTGTGACCGGCCTGATCCTGGCGATCGGGAACTGTTGGAGAGAGCGACGGGTCCGCAAGGTGGTAATCTTGGGGCAACGGGACGGAAGCCGTCAGGCTGGGCGGCGCAGGCTGCCACGGGCCTGGTCGAGCCGCACCGGCTGGTCGGGGATGGTGACGGCGAATGTGGTGCGCCCGCCGATCGATTCGACCAGTTCCACCGTGCCGCCATGCGCCCTGATCAGTTCATGCGCGATCGCCAGGCCAAGGCCGGTGCCGCCGCTGCGCGCCGAGCCGCGGAAGGCCGCGAACAGGTTTTCGCGCGCCTTGGGCGGCAGGCCAGGGCCGGTGTCGGTGACGGCGATGCGGCTTACGCTGCCCATGCGCTCGGCCGAAACCGCCAGCCGCCGCACCACGGCGCTTTCGGTATCGGCCGCCATCGCCTGCACCGAGTTGCGGCAAAGATTGGTGAGCACCCGGAAGAGCTGGTCGGAATCGGCATCCACCTCGAAAGCCATCTCGACCGCGTTGATGAACTCGATGCCCTGCTCGATGTCGAGCAGGCCGTGCACGTCCTCGACCAGTTGGCGCAGCCTCACCCTGCGGCGCGACGGCGGCGGCTCCTGCGTGCGGCCGTAGTGGAGCACGCCCTCCGAATAGGAGACGGCGCGGTCGAGCGCGCGCAGAAGCTTCGGCGCAAAGGCCTGCACGGTCGGATCCTTGACCAGGCGCAGGCGGTCCGACATCAGCTGGGCGGAGGCCAGGATGTTGCGCATGTCGTGGTTGATCTTCGACACGGCGAGACCGAGGTCGGCCAGATGCTTCTGCTCGGCCAGCATCTTTTGCAGCCGCTCCTGCATCTGCGACAGTTCGCGCTCGGCCACTCCGATCTCGTCGGAACGAGCAGCGGGGCGGATGATCCGTCCAGGGTCGTCGGGAGCTTCCGAGAAGGAGAGCATCGAGCGCGTCATGGTACGGATCGGCCCGATCATGATCAGGTCGATCGCCGCATAGACCAGCATGGCCGTGAACAGCGAGATCAATAGCGAGACGAAAGCGACGTTGCGCGAATAGATGAGCATGGCCTTGCGGAGCGAATAGTCCGGCATGATCAGCTCGAACTCCTTGTCGCTGTCGCCGACCGGCCCGAAGACGCGCAGCATCCTGTCGCCGCCGAAAAAAAGCGTATCCAGCGCGCCAGTCATGCCCTTGACCATGCCGACGCTGGCGAGATCGATGTGTTCGTCGACCTGCGGCGGCATGTCGGCCACCACCAGAAGCCGCGACACGCCGCCGTCGCGCACCGCGATCGCCTTGGCGCCGATCGCCATCAGCACGTCATTCTGGGCCGTACGCGACAGCGAGGTCGACTCGCCCTGCACCAGCACGATCGACACGGCTGCGGCCGTGCTCAGCCTCTCCTTGAGCCAGCTCAGCCGGTAACTGGCGATCCAGGGCAGGAAGATGAGCACTTCGGCCAAAAGCACGAAAACGATGGTGAGCAGCAGCAGCTTCGTCGACAGACCACGCGACAGGGGTACCGTGCGGACAGCGGCTGACGCCGGTCCGGTCCCTTCCCCTGCTTGGCTGGCTTCGTTCATGCGACTCGATCTTCACAATCACTTGATCAGCCAAGATTAGGCGATTACGGCTTTTTTGCCAATTTCTCCCTTGGTCGGAAAAATAGATGCTCCAAAACAGGTGCGTCTTTAGGGCGCCGACGCCGGATTGACTTCCAAAACCCTTCTTTCTATAAGCCCGCTCACGCTCGGGCCATTCGTCCCGGCGCGGTTTCGATCGCGCCAAAACCGGCCCGGCAAAGCTCCTGTTACAAAGTGACAGAATCAAGAAGGGCCGCACCCCGCGGTATTAAAACAAATGAAGCGTACCTACCAACCGTCCAAACTCGTCCGCAAACGCCGGCACGGCTTCCGTGCCCGCATGGCCACCAAGGGTGGCCGTGGCGTCGTCGCAGCTCGCCGCAACCGCGGCCGCAAGCGGCTCAGCGCCTAAGCGAGACGAGATCGTTGCCCGCAACCGGCAAGCCAGTGGGGCAAAATCCCGAGCGGCTTCTGAAACGCGCGGAATTCCTGGCCGTCCGTCGTGGTGAAAAGCGACGCGGACGGTTTTTCCTCGTCGAGGTCCTCGACCGCGGCGATGGCGGGGTGCCGCGCGTCGGCTACACCGTCACCAAGAAGGTCGGCAACGCCGTTGTGCGCAACCGCGTCAGGCGGCGGCTGAAAGAAGCCGTCCGCGTCCATGCCGCAGATGACATGGTGCCCGGCAATGATTATGTCATCGTCGGGCGCGATGATGCGCTGCGCGCCCCTTTCGGCCAGTTGAAGGCCGAACTCTCCCGCCGACTTCGCGGAACACGATAGGCCAAGGGCTCTCGATGGAAAACAACCGGAACTTCTTCATCACCATCGCCCTGTCGGTGCTGATCCTGGCGGTATGGCAGTACTTCTACGTGCTGCCGCGCAGCGAGGCGCAGCGCGAGGCCGCCAAGATCGAGCAGCAGCGCGTCGAGGAACAGAAGAAGGCGGCCGATGCGGCCAATCCGGGCGCATCGACACCGGCCCCAGGCGCGACCACCCCGGGCGCCATTCCCAACGCGCCCGGTGGTGACGTGGTCACCGTGGCCGGCCGCGATCAGGCGCTGGCGGCATCCAAGCGCGTCAAGATCGACACGCCGAGCCTCGAGGGCTCGATCAATTTGACCGGCGCGCGGCTCGACGACCTCAAGCTCAAGCACTACACCGAGACGGTCGACAAGAATTCGCCCGAGATCGAGCTGCTCAACCCGCAGGCGCTGCCCACCGGCTATTTCGCCGAGATCGGCTTTGTCGGCAACGACAAGACCGGCGCGGTGCCGGGTGCGGAGACGGTGTGGAGCGTGGACGGCAATCCGATGCTGACCCCGTCGACGCCGGTGACGCTCACCTACACCAATGACAAGGGCCTGACCTTCAAGCGCACCTTCTCCGTCGACGCAAACTACATGTTCACCGTGTCGGACACGGTGCAGAATTCAGGCTCGAGCGCGGTTTCGCTGTTCAACTATGGCCGTGTCACGCGCTACGACAAGCCGGCCGTCGCCAGCACCTATGTGCTGCATGAAGGCCTCATCGGCTTCACCGGCACGGAAGGCCTGCAGGAACACAAATACGCCTCGGTCGAGAAGGACAAGCAGTACCAGCCTGGCAAGTCGACCGACGGCTGGCTCGGCATCACCGACAAATATTGGGCCGTCACGCTGGTGCCGACCGAAAAGCAGCCGTTCCAGCCGCGCTATGCGTATTTCGAGGATGGCCGCCACCGTTACCAATCCGACTTCCTGACCGACCCGATCAATGTCGAGGCCGGCCAGTCGGCGACCGTCGAGACCGAAATCTTCGCCGGCGCCAAGGAAGTCGGCAAGATCAACGCCTATGCCGAAGAGCGCCATATCAAGCGGTTCGACCTTTTGATCGACTGGGGCTGGTTCCACTTCATCACCAAGCCGATGTTCTGGCTGATCGACACGCTCTACAAGTTCCTCGGCAATTTCGGCCTGGCGATCCTGGCCACCACCGTCATCGTGAAGGCCATTTTCTTCCCGCTCGCCAACAAGTCCTACGCGTCGATGGCGAACATGAAGAAGGTGCAGCCCAAGATGCTCGAGATCCGCGAGAAATACGCGGACGACAAGATGAAGCAGCAGCAGGCGATGATGGAGCTGTACAAGACCGAGAAGATCAATCCGCTCGCCGGCTGCTGGCCGGTGGCGCTGCAGATCCCGGTCTTCTTCTCCCTCTACAAGGTGCTCTACATCACCATCGAGATGCGGCACGCGCCGTTCTTCGGCTGGATCCAGGATCTGGCCGCGCCCGATCCGACCTCGATCTTCAACCTGTTCGGGCTGGTTCCGGTCACGCTGCCGCATATGCTGATGATCGGTGTGTGGCCGCTGATCATGGGCGTCACCATGTTCCTGCAGATGCGCATGAACCCGACGCCGCCGGACCCGACGCAAGCCGCGATCTTCACCTGGATGCCGGTCATCTTCACCTTCATGATGGCGGGCTTCCCGGCCGGTCTCGTCATCTACTGGGCCTGGAACAACACGCTGTCGATCCTGCAGCAGGGCGTGATCATGAAGCGCCAGGGCGCCAAGATCGAGCTGTGGGACAATCTGGTGGCGCTGTTCCGCAAGAAACCGTCACCGGCGGAATAGCGGCGCCTCTTAGGCAAGAGAGCCCGCCCCAGCCGACTGAGCCATAAAGTTGGGCGGTCTCGGCAAGCAAGCAGATCTGACGGCTGGGTCCTGCGTTCTACAGGGCCCAGCCTTTTAGTTTCAGCGATGCAGCGTGCGATGCGGTGGTCCGGCACGCGATGAGGACAGGCACCGAGCCGGCATTTCCTGGTCTCCGTCATTACCGGCAAATCAGCCGACCCTCGCCGCTGCCGGATTGTCCCGCATGGAACTTATCCTGCGTTCAAGAGTTCGCGCAAAAGGCTTCCTAAGCTCCCGCGTGGAGAGGATCAGGTCGGCGCGCCCATCCAAATTCAAGGCAGTGGATCGACCTCATCACATGCTAATTGCAGAGAGGCATTCCGATGAGCAGCAACATTCACCCAAAGACGGCCAAGCCCACCAACAAGGATTTGAAGCAGAATCCCGGGATCGGCGCCTCCAGGGGCACGATCAAGGGAGGCAATCTTCTCGACGAGGACGAGGAACTGGACGGCGAGAACACTTTCAAGGGAGATGTCGATAACGACACCACGCCGCAAGGCGGCGTCAATCCGCGACAGACCGGGCGAACCAACCAATAAGCCTGCGCGATCGGCGTGGGCTGCCGAGGAAGACAGGATGGTCCGTGCCCGGGAGCCGGAAGAGCGAATGGCACCGAAAACGACTTCGCTCTCGAGATGACATCACGTCGATCCGATCAATCGCCTGATTGGAGGCTCTCATGCTGGATTTCGAGCACGCCAGGCATCGGATGGTGGAGGCGCACATCGCGCGCCGTGGAGTGCATGACAGGCGGGTTCTGAATGCGGTACGCCGGGTTGCGCGAGAGCAATTCGTCGACGAGGTTTTCGAGGAATTCGCCTATGAGGACAGTCCGCTGCCGATCGGCAGCGGACAGACGATCTCGCAACCCTTCATCGTGGCGAAAATGGCGGAGATGGCCGAGATCGAGGCGACCGATCGCGTGCTGGAAATCGGCACCGGCTCGGGCTACGCGGCGGCTGTGCTGGCCGAACTTGCTGAACACGTCTTCACCATAGAGCGGCATCGATCGCTCGCGCAGCAGGCGGAGCGGCGGCTCAATGCCGCCGGGTATCGAAATATCGAGGTCCGGGTCGGCGACGGCACAAAAGGCTGGCAGGAAAAGGCGCCGTTTGACGCCATCGTCGTCGCGGCCGCCGGAACGTCCATCCCCCTCGGCTTGCAGGAGCAGTTGGAGATCGGCGGCAGGCTGATCATCCCGGTCGGTGAAGACCTCTACTCCCAGCGGCTCGTTCGCGTCACGCGGATCGCTGCAAACAAGTTCGAGGAGGAGGACCTCGGTGGTGTCATGTTCGTGCCGCTGATCGGCGAGCACGGCGGACACGACGAAAACGCATCGGTGCGCGAGGCGCGCGCTCCTCCATTGCCGCAGCAAATTGCAAGGGCGGCCGAAGATTTGCCGCAGATCGACGATCCGGCCTTCGGCGCGATGTTCGATCGGTTCGGCAGCCGGCGCGTCGTCCTGCTCGGGGAGGCGAGCCACGGCACTTCGGAATTTTATCGTGCCCGTGCGGCTGTCACCCGACGCCTCCTCCAGCGACACGGCTTCACCATCGTGGCCGTCGAGGCGGATTGGCCGGATGCGGCGCAGATCAACCGGTATGTTCGCGGAGGGGAGCGGCGGTCGGATGCGCAGCCGCTCTTCCAGCGCTTCCCGACCTGGATGTGGCGCAACGCCGAGGTGTCCGAATTCATCGGCTGGCTGCATGAATACAACCGGGATGTGCCCGGTCATGCGCGGAAAGCAGGCTTTTATGGGCTCGATCTCTACAATATGAGCGGCTCGATCGCCACGGTGCTTGCCTATCTGGACAAGGTCGATCCCGAAGCGGCCGCCGTCGCGCGCGAGCGCTATGGCTGTCTGATGCCCTGGCAGAACGAGCCCAGCACCTACGGACGCGCGGCGCTGCGGCCGGGCTACAGAACCTGCGAAGAGGCCGTTGTGCGACAGTGCATGGATCTGTTCGAGCGATCCATGATGGAGGGCGACGGCGATCTCCTCGACGCCAAGCAGAGTGCACGTCTGGTCGCATCGGCCGAGCGCTACTACCGCGTGATGTATTATGGTGGCGCCGAGACCTGGAACCTCCGCGATCGGCACATGTTTGAAACGCTCGATCAACTTCTCGAAGCGCATGGGCCGAAGTCGAAGGCCGTGGTGTGGGCGCATAACTCGCATATCGGGGACGCGCGGCATACCGACATGGGCACTGTCCGTGACGAGTTGAACATCGGCCAGCTCTGCCGGGAGCGCTTCGGTGCCCAGACGGCGCTGATCGGCTTCGGGACGGATACCGGTACCGTCGCCTGTGCCTCGGATTGGGACCGTGAGATGGAGGTAAAGGACGTAAATCCGTCGCTGCCGGGCAGCTTCGAGCGGCTGTGTCACGAGAGCGGCAAACCGTCGTTCCTGCTGGATTTTGAGCGCCATGGCCAGCTCGGCGCCGACCTGGCGGCGCCGAGGCCGGAACGCTATATCGGCGTCATCTACAGGCCGGAGACTGAACGGCTCAGCCATTACATGGACTCGTCCGTCTCCCGCCAGTTCGACGCCTTCGTCTGGTTCGATCGAACGTCCGCGGTCACGCCGCTCAGCAAGCCGGCCGACAGCATCGGCAAGGTACCGGATACATTTCCCTTCGGCATCTGAATGTCCGGGACTCACTTCCAGCGCCTGACGGTCGGCCTGTCCTCAATCGCGCGGCCCGTTGAAAAAGCCTGGTTCGTCCAGATATTTTCTTTGGGCAGGCCTCCATTCACGTTCCCGTGATCGGCGAAACTGCGAGCACTCGCGCGGCGTGACTGCTTGTGCGTTTCCAAAGGCTATCAATTCCGATCAGCCCTCACCCGGAGGAAGACCACATGCGCTTGCCCACATTCAGGACCATCGCCGTATCAGCCCTTGTCGCCGGCATGGCGATTGCCGCCCCAGCCTACGCCAAGAACCCGAATGTCGGCGGCGCGCCGATGTACGCCACCAAGAACATCGTGCAGAACGCGGTCAAGTCGAAGGATCACACAACGCTGGTCGCCGCCGTCAAGGCCGCCGGCCTGGTCGACACGTTGCAAAGCGCGGGTCCGTTCACCGTGTTTGCCCCGACCAACGAGGCTTTCGCCGCACTGCCGGCCGGCACCGTCGATACGCTGCTCAAGCCCGAGAACAAGGACAAGCTCACCAAGGTGCTGACCGCGCATGTCGTGGCTGGCAAGATTTCAGGCGCCGAGATGATGAAGAAGGCCAAGGCGATGGGCGGCAAATACGAGATGAAGGCCGTCTCGGGCGACACGCTCACGGCCGAGATCAAGAAAGGCAAGCTCTACATCATGGACGAGTCCGGCGGCGAGGCGAAGGTGACGATCGCCGACGTCAACCAGTCGAACGGCGTCATTCACGTCGTCAACAAGGTGCTGTTGCCGAAGTAACGGCTTCCGGCGAAAGGGGGCGTTGGCAGACCGTTGGGGCTTTCTCGGTCCGCCATCCCCGCCTCGTGACGAGGTGCCATGTTTCTTGGGAAGCCGTATCGGCGAGGCCGGGGTCCTGTCGTCCCTCACAGGACCCCGGTTTCTTTTTGCGTCCTGTGCGGATGGTCGGGGTCGGCCGTCAAACGTCAACCATTCCCAGCTGTCTCATTCCATGACAGCGCTGTGGTCGATCTTGGCCGGCGTTCCCGGTTTGCGCAGCAGGAGCACCAGCGGGATGGCGGCCAGCGACAGGAGCATCATCAGCTTGAAGTCGTTCATGTAGCTGATAACAGTCGCCTGCAGCGTCACCACGCCGTCGAGCGCGGCGCGGCCGGCGGCGGTGTAGGGGTTCATCGCCTGGAAGATCGCCGGATCGTTGAACGCCTGGTTGAAGGGCGTCACATAGGTGGCGATGTTGGCGTGGTTGATCTGCACATTCTGCGTCAGGAGCGCGGTGACCACCGATATGCCGACGCTGGAGCCGATGTTGCGCGACAGATTGTAGAGGCCGGTTCCTTCCGCGCGCCGCTCCGGCGCCAGCGTGGCGAAGGTTATGGTGGTCAGCGGCACGAACAGGAAGCCGAGCCCCGCCCCCTGGATGAACCCGGTGGAGATGATGGTCCATTGCGAAACGTCGGGCGTCCAGCCGGTCATGTCGTACATCGCCCAGGCGGTGATCAGCAGGCCGATGAGCAGCAGCCAGCGCGTGTCGACCTTGCCGATCAGCCGACCGACCAGGAACATGCAGGCCATCGTGCCAAGCCCGCGCGGCCCCATAACGATGCCGGCCGTCACCACGGGGTAGCCCATCAGCGTCTGCAGATAGGGCGTCATCAGCGCCAGCGAGGCCAAGTAGGTGATGCCGATGATGAAGATGAAGATCATGCCGACGGCGAAATTCCGGTCCAGGAACAGCCTCGGATTGACGAAGGTGTTGCGGGCGGTGAAGGTGTGGACGAGGAAGATGTAGAAGGCCGATGCGCAGATCACCGCCTCGACGATGATCTCGGATGACGAGAACCAGTTGAGCTGCTCGCCGCGATCAAGAAACATCTGCAAGGCGGCGATGGTGATGCTGAGCATGCCGAAACCTAGCCAATCCAGCCTCGCCTTGAAGTCCAGCTTGGTTTCCAGGACGTACAGCGACACGCCGGCGAAGGCCAGCGCGCCGATCGGCACGTTAATGTAGAACACCCAGCGCCAGCTGACATTTTCGGTCAGCCAGCCGCCGATGACCGGTCCCAGCACCGGCCCGACCATCACCGAAATGCCGAACAGCGCCATGGCGGAGCCGCGCTCTTCCACACTGTAGATATCGAGCAGGATGCTCTGCGAGAGCGGCACCAGGGCCGCGCCGAACAGGCCCTGCAGCAGGCGAAAGCCGACGATTTGCGGCAGCGATTGCGCGAAGCCGCACAGCACCGAGGCAACGACGAAGCCGGTGATCGAGGTCAGGAGGATGCGCTTGCGGCCGAAGCGGTTGGCGAGGTAGCCCGAAGGCGGCGTCATTACCGCCGCCGCCACGATGTAGGAGGTCAAAACCCAGTTGATCTGGTCGGCGCTGGCCGAGACGCTGCCCTGGATGTAAGGCAGCGCGACATTGGCGATGGTGGTGTCCAGCGCCTGCATGATGACGGCCAGGATCACGCAGGCAGTGATGGCGCCGCGATTGGCGACCACCGGCGTGGCAGCTGTCGCGGACGCGCTGGTCATGACTTTTGTCCGAACAGGCCGATGAGATTGGTGACGAAGTCCGGCAGGCCGCGTGCATGGCCCGTCTCGACGTCGACCACCGCGCTCATGCCGCCGCGCAGCGGCGGCTTGCCGTCGATACCATCGATCGTCACGCGCATCGGGATGCGCTGCACGACCTTGACCCAATTGCCGGTGGTGTTCTGCGCCGGCAGCAGCGAGAAGCTCGACGAGGAGGCGGGGCTGATCGAGGCAACGGTGCCGTGCCACACGGCGCCCGGATAGGTGTCGACGCTGATCGTCGCCGTCTGCCCCGGCCTGACATAGGTCAGCTCGGTTTCCTTCGGCTCGGCCGCGATCCACAGGTCGGTCGACGAGACCAGGCTGAACGCCGGCTGCGAAGCCGGCAGGTACTTGCCGACCTGCAGTGCGTCGACATTGGTGACGATGCCGTCGAACGGCGCCTTGACCACGGAATCGCCGAGGTTGCGCTTCGCATCGTCGACGCCCGACTTGGCCTGCAGGTAGAAGGGGTTCTTCTCCACCGGCTGGTTGGCGTCGCCGCCGAGCTGGGCCAGCGTGGCCTGCGCCTGCGCCTTGGCGACGGACACTTTCTGGCGCGCGGCGACGAGGTCGTGCTGGGCGCTGTCGAAAGACGCCTTCGAGGCGGTGGAGGTCTTGAGCAGATCCTGCTGCCGCTGGAAGGCGGCCTCATAATAGGGGATGTCGGCTTGCGCCTGCTCGATCTGCGACAGCGACTGCTGGTAGCTCGCCTCCAGGGTCAGCACCTGGTTGCGCACGGTGCCGAGCTGGGCCTGGGCGGCGGCGAGAGCGGTCTCGAAGGAGGCCGGCCGCAGGCGAAACAGCACGTCGCCCTTCTTCACGGCCTGGTTCTCATGCACGTCGATCTCCTGCACCGTGCCGGAGACGTCAGTGGAGACGCCGAGCGACTGGGCCTGGATATAGGCATTGTCGGTCGTCATGATCTGGCCGCCGGTGACGTAGTAATAGCCACCGACGACGAGCGCGACCGGAAGCAGGGCAAAAAGGACCGGCCGTGTCAGGCTGCGCTTCGGTTTGGCCGGAACAGGAGGGGCGACGGCGGCGGGGGCCTGCCGTGGCTGCGGCTCCTTGGCCGGAGCCTCGAGTGCCGCAGGCTCCAGGGCGGCCGGCGTTTCCAGCTCGTCATTGTCGATGACGACGTTGGCCCGCCGCTGCTCCCGCTCATTGTCGAGCTGGATGATCTGGTCGCTTCGACCCGATGGCGTCTCGTCTCCAGCGGGCTTTTTGGGATATGTTGATTCAGCCATGTATTTTCTCCCGGTCGACGGCCGGCTGGGTGCAAGCCGCGAGCAGATTGGATTTGATCAAGCTTAGGGTTTGCAGCAGACGCTGCTGTGTCTCAGGCGAAAGGCCGGCGAAGGCCTCGTCTCGAGTTTTCTGGCCGTTGCCGCGCATGATCTCGAGCAGCGGACGGGCCTGCGGCTTCAGGTAAAGCAGCCACGCCCTGCGGTCGGCGGGATCGGGCCGGCGCTCAATGAGGCCGCGCGCCTCCATCTTGTCGAGCAGCCGGGCGAGCGTGATCGGCACGATCTCGATAAGGTCGGCGAGCTTGTTCTGGTGGATGCCTTCATGCAGCGAAAGGTACGCCAGCACCTGCCACTGGGCGCGGGTCAGCCCCGAAGCGCGCGACCGCTGCTCGAACCGCTTGCGAAGCAGGCGCGCAACGTCGTGCAGCACGAAGCTGATATTGGGGGAAGATGGCATGGCGGGAGATCGGGGTCGACAGGCAACTTTTCGTGAGCATGCTTATTATCATCATGCACATAATCCTGCTGGACGCCCCGCGCAAGACCGATTAAGCGTCGGGCAGGAAAAAACGCAGGGGCCACGGCACCGCGAAGGCCGCCTGGCGATGTGGATTTGCCGGCAAGGATTTTGGCGATGAATTGGATTGGGATCGCGGCCGTCACGGCTCTCGTTGGGTGCCCCGGCGCCGCGGCTGCCAAGGATGCGGTCAGCTGTGGCGGCGCCGCCATGCTGGGCGGCGCGCAGCTCAATTGCAGCCACGTCGAATCCAAGGCGCCGCCGCAGTTCTGCACGTTTAGCTGGGATCTCCACACCATGGCGGGCGATCAGAAGGTCGTCGAAGGCAGCTTCATGCTGCCGCCCGGAGCGTCGAACGTTCAGGTCTATCAGGGCAGTGGGTTCGACAGCGCGCTATCCAATCCGATCGTGATCTGCCGCGGCAACAAATGAGCATGGCGAGCAAGGAAGGCTCGCTCGTCAGCCGATTGGTGCTATAGGGCGGATCACGTTATTTTGACCAGGCGCGCGGATTGCGGATCCACGTGGCTGTCACTTCCTGGACGGACTTCGACATGGACGGACCCAACCCCGGCATCAAGCACCCGATCCCGATGCACACACGCGTCGGCTTCCTGAAGCCTCTGGTGACAGCGCCGAATATCGAGATCGGCGACTTCACCTATTATGACGACCCCGACGGGCCGGACAAGTTCGCCGAAAGATGCGTGCTGCATCACTATCCCTTCATCGGCGACAAGCTCATCATCGGCAAGTTCTGCGCCATAGCCGAAGGCGCGCGCTTCATCATGAATGGCGCCAACCACGCGATGTCCGGCTTTTCAACCTATCCGTTCAACATCTTCGGTCATGGCTGGGAAAACGGTTTTGACCCAGCCACGTGGTCGAAGGAAGTGCGCGGCGACACAATGGTCGGCAGCGATGTCTGGATCGGCATGGAGGCTGTGATCCTGCCCGGCGTGGAAATCGGCCATGGCGCCATCGTCGCCGCCAAATCGGTGGTGACGCACGATGTGCCGCCCTATGCGATCGTCGCCGGCAACGCCGCGAAAGTGGTCAAGATGCGTTTCGACGACAGGACGATCCGGCGGCTGCTGGCGGTGGCATGGTGGGATTGGCCGGTGGACAAGATCGGCCGCAACCTCGACCTCATCAGAGGCGCCGATATTTCTCTTCTGGAGGCAGCAGCTTGAACGTTCCCAACAGCACCGCGATCAGCACCGACCTGTTCACGCGCGGGTGGATCTTCATCCGCGGCGTGCCGGCCATGAAGTTCCTGCCGCCGGAAGGGCCGCCCGAGATCGCCTTCGCCGGCCGCTCCAATGTCGGCAAGTCGTCGCTGATCAATGCGCTGGTCAACCAGAAGGGCCTGGCGCGCACCTCCAATACGCCGGGGCGCACGCAGGAGCTCAACTATTTCGTGCCGGATGGATTTTCGGGCGAGGGCACCGACCTGCCGCCAATGGCGCTGGTCGACATGCCGGGCTACGGCTATGCCACCGCGCCCAAGGAGAAGGTGGACGAGTGGACCAAGCTGGTCTTCGACTATCTCAAGGGCCGGGTCACGCTGAAGCGGGTCTATGTGCTGATCGATGCCCGCCACGGCATCAAGGCCAAGGACGACGAAGTGCTGTCGCTGCTCGATAAGGCGGCGGTGTCCTACCAGATCGTGCTGACCAAGACCGACAAGATCAAGGCCGCCGGCGTGCCGCGGCTGATCGAGGAGACGCTGGCCAAGATCAAGAAGCGTCCCGCGGCGTTCCCGTTCGTGCTGGCGACGTCATCGGAAAAAGGCGAAGGCTTGGAGGAATTGCAGGCCGCGATCGTGCTTGCGGCCAATGGCGGGTAAAAAGCTGGGATAGGTCGGCCATCAGAACGGGCAGCTCTATCTCCCTGTTTTCTCGCATTCGGACGGAAACCTGCACGCAATTTCCTGGATTGCTTCTAAGATTTCGCCTCGATTGCAATCATCTCGTGGCTTTCTTCCTCTGCCAGCCTTTCGGTGCCGTAGGCCTTCAGGAACATGTTGACGCCCGACCTGACGATGTGGTCGATCTCGTCCTGGGTCGGGGCCTTGGTGCGATAGGCGAAGATGCACTGCCGGAAAAGACCGGCCAGGCACAGTTCGGTGAACTGATAGGCGGCGAGGTCGACATCGTCGATCTCCAGCAGGCCGCGCTCGATGGCGGCGTTGAGGAACGTCACCACCTTGTCATGGCCGCGCTTGGGTCCGCGTTCGTAAAAGCGCGCGCCCATATCGGGTATTCTGTCGGAGGCGCCGATCACCGTGCGTTGCGCCTGGATGACCCTGGCCGAGGTGATCTTCATCGACAGAACCTTGCCGAACTTCACCAGCGTCTGGCGCAAGTCGTCGGCGCGGTCGAGCATGTCGTACATGTTCTTGAAGATGGTGCCGCGCTCTTCCTCGATCAGCGCTTCGAACAGCTCTTCCTTGTTGGCAAAGTAGACGTAGATGGTGCCCTTCGAGACCCCGGCCTCGCGGGTGATGTCGTTCATCGAGGCGGCCTCGAAGCCCTTTTCGATGAAGACACGACGGGCGCCATCGATGATCTGGCTGCGCTTGACCGGGTCCTGTCCAGCGGCCGGGCGGCCGCGGCGCAGACCGTCCAGCAGGTCTTCGCACGGATCGGTTTCGCTGTTGCGTACAATCTCAACCATAAAAGTCGGACCTCGAAATAATTCGAACCAATCGGTTCGATTGCCCCTTGATATGGTCCTCTTTACGCGCTATGTCAACGGCCTGATCGAACCGAACGGTTCAGTATTATAACTTTAGAGAGATGTCATGTCCTCGACCGCGTCAACATCAGCCGAAGTCCGCCCTTTCCCCAACGCCAAGGTCGCGCCGGCGACGGAAGCTCCGGAAATTCCCCTCCAGCCGGTCGTCGCACCGCCGCCGGCGGAAGCTCCGGCCAAGCAAAAGCGCTCGGTGCGCTCCTTCCTGCTGCCGATCATCGGCCTTGCCCTTCTGAGCGGCGGCGCCTGGTATGGCTATGACTACTGGACCACGGGCCGCTTCATGATCTCCACCGACGACGCCTATGTCCAGGCTGACATGGCGTTCGTCTCGCCAAAAATTTCCGGCTATGTCGACCAGGTCCTGGTCAGCGAGAACCAGCAGGTCAAGGCCGGCGATCCATTGCTGACGATCGACGCCGGCGACTACAAGATCGCCGTCGCCCAGGCCGAGGCGCAGATCGCCACGCTGGCCAAGACGCTCGACCGCATCGACGCGCAGACCAAGGCCGCGCAAGCCTCGCTTCAGCAGGCACAGGCGCAGAAGGTCGCCGATCGGGCCGCCGCCGACAATGCCGGCCGGGCCCAGCAGCGCGCCGCGCAACTGGTCAAGACCCATGTCGGCACGCAGGCACAGCTGGACGACGCCCAGACCGCGCTCGACCAGGCCAATGCCGCGCTCGTCGGCGCCGACGCGCAGATCGCCGCCGCGCAGGCCAATATCGGTGTGCTCGAGGCACAGCGCGCGGAATCCGCCAGCACGCTGGCATCCCTGCAGCTCGGCCGCGACAAGGCCGCGCGCGACCTCTCCTTCACGGTGCTCAAGGCGCCTTATGACGGCGTCGTCGGCAACCGCTCCGTCGAACAGGGCGATCTGGTCAGCCCCGGCCAAAAGCTCGCCGTGGTCGTGCCTATGGACAAGCTTTACATCGTCGCCAACTTCAAGGAGACGCAGCTTGCCAGGCTCGTGCCCGGCGAAAAGGTCAACATCTCGGTCGACGCCATCGACGGCCAGCCCATACAGGGAACCGTCTCCTCGCTGGCGCCGGCCTCGGGCGCGGTGTTTTCGCTGTTGCCGCCTGAAAACGCCACCGGCAACTTCACCAAGGTGGTGCAACGCGTTCCGGTCCGCATCGACGTACCGGCAGATGCGCTGAAGACCGGCAAGCTGCGCGCGGGCCTGAGCGTCGTCGTCGCCGTCGACAGCCGTACCGCGCCTGCCGCCACCAGTAACTGATCGCTTTTCGGAGGGCGGCTTGGTGGCTGATTGAAGCACCGAGCCGCCCGGCCTGCCTCAACGGGGCCCCAAGGAGGGCCAGGAAATGGCAACCGCAACCATCACCGCAGGATCGCCGCCGGCAATGCCGGCTGCCCCCGACACGATTTCGACGCGCCGCGTCATCGCTTTCCTGGCGATGGTGTTCGGCATGTTCATGGCGATCCTCGACATCCAGATCGTTTCGGCCTCGCTGGCCGAGATCCAGGCCGGCCTCAGCGCCAGCTCCGACGAGATCCCGTGGGTGCAGACAGCCTACCTGATCGCCGAGGTGGTCATGATCCCGCTGTCGGGCTTCCTCAGCCGCATGCTGTCGACACGCGTGCTGTTCACCGTCGCGGCGGCGGGCTTCACCGCGGCGAGCGCCCTTGCCGCGACCGCCACCAACATCGACCAGATGATCGTCTACCGCGCCGTGCAGGGCTTCATCGGCGGCGGCATGATCCCGAGCGTTTTCGCCGCGGCCTTCACCATCTTCCCGCCCTCGCGCCGTGCCATCGTCTCGCCGATGATCGGCCTGGTGGCGACACTGGCGCCGACCATCGGCCCGACCGTCGGCGGCTATATCAGCCACGCTTTTTCCTGGCACTGGCTGTTCCTTGTCAATGTCGTGCCGGGCATCCTGGTGGCGACCGCTGCCTGGTCGCTGATCGATTTCGACAAGCCCAATCTCAAGCTGTTCTCGAAGTTCGACTGGTGGGGCCTGGCCGGCATGGCGGCCTTCCTCGGCTGTATGGAATACGTGCTTGAAGAAGGCCCGAACAATGACTGGCTGCAGGACCAGGGCGTCTTCATCTGCGCCATCGTGATGACCATCGGCGCGGTGATCTTCTTCTGGCGTGTCTTCACCGCCGAGGAGCCGATCGTCGACCTCAAGGCGTTCAGCAACATCAACTTCGCCTTCGGCTCGCTGTTTTCCTTCGTCATCGGCATCGGTCTCTATGGCCTGACCTATCTCTATCCGGTCTTCCTCGGACGCATCCGCGGCTACGATTCGATGATGATCGGCGAAGCGCTGTTCGTCAGCGGCCTGGCCATGTTCCTCACCGCGCCCATCTCCGGCATCCTGTCGAGCAAGATGGACCTGCGGCTGATGATGATGATCGGCCTGTTCGGCTTCGCCACCGGCACCTGGTGGATGACGCATCTGACCGCCGACTGGGACTTTTACGAGCTTCTCATCCCGCAGATCCTGCGCGGCTGTTCGATGATGCTGTGCATGGTGCCTATCAACAACATCGCGCTCGGCACCTTGCCGCCGGACCGGTTGAAGAATGCGTCGGGACTGTTCAATCTGACCCGCAACCTCGGCGGCGCCGTCGGCCTCGCCCTCATCAACACCGTGCTGATCGACCGTAATGCCTTCCACTATGCCCGGCTCTCCGAGCATGTGCAGTGGGGCAGCGCCGCCGCGCAGGCCAAGCTGCAGAACATGACGCTCAATTTCGAGCAGACCACCGGCCTCGACGCCACCAGTGCCGCGATCTCCAAGCTGTCGGGCATAGTCCACCAGCAGGCGGCGCTGCTGTCCTTCATGGATGTGTTCTATCTGCTGACGGTGCTGTTCGGGACGCTGGGCTTCTTCACCATGCTGATCAGGAAGCCGGCCGCGCCCGGTGGCGGCGGAGGCGGCGGGCACTGAAGCAAGGAAACGTGGCAACGGTTTTCGGGAAGCTCCTCCAGTCCACGCCCGAAAGCTCCGACCCACGCAAAAAACTCCGGGCCGCAAAGCCCGGAGTTTTTTATTGCCTTTGGATCGTCAGGCGGTGGCGGGCTTGAAGGTCAGCGCCACGCCGTTGATGCAGTGGCGCAGGCCGGTCGGCGCCGGGCCGTCATCGAAGACATGGCCGAGATGACCGCCGCAGCGGCGGCAATGCACTTCGGTGCGGGTCATGCCCAGCGACCGGTCCTCGGTCTTGCCGATGCCATTGGCGATCTCCTGCCAGAAACTCGGCCAGCCGGTGCCGGAATCGAACTTCGTCTCCGAGGGATAGACGGGCAGGTCGCAGCCGGCGCAGGCGAAGATGCCCTTGCGGTGTTCGTTGAGCAGCGGGCTGGTGCCTGGATATTCGGTGCCTTCCTTGCGCAGGACGTTGAAGGCGGCCGGCGACAGGATGGCCTTCCACTCGTCCTCGGTCTTGGCGACCTCGAATTTTTCGGCGGCCTGCGCGGCCTGTGGGCTGCCCATGCGCAGCATTGCTGCCGCGGCCCCGATGACGCCGATAGCGGCGGCACCGCTCAAAAGAAAGTCGCGACGGTTCATGACCAGTTCCTCCTGTCGTCTGTTTTGCCAAACTATGCCGCCGCCCGAAAGTCAAAAACCGGTGACGGTTGCCCCAAACGACACTCCGCGCCGTCCACTTTCGATCGTGGGCGGCGCGGAGCACGCGTGTCGATTGCGGATCACGGGAGCGAGACGGCGCGATCGACGGAGAGCTCTTGCAACAGGTTCGTCCGCGACAAGCGCCTCGTTACATCTTCCGCCCGATCACATCTTCGGGAGCAGAACCTTGTCGAGGACGTGGATGACGCCGTTGGACTGTTCGACATCGGCGATGGTCACATTGGCGACATTGCCGTTCTCGTCGGTGACGGTGACCTTGCCACCGTCGGCCTTCAGCGACAACTCGCAGCCGCCGACCGTCTTGACCTTGTGCGTGCCGCCATCGGCCTTGGCCATGGACATCACATCCGCCGCCATCGCCTTGGCGCCGATCACATGGCAGGTCAGGATCTTGACGAGCTTGTCCTTGTTTTCGGGCTTGAGCAGCGTCTCGACCGTGCCGGCAGGCAGCGCGGCGAAGGCTTCATTGGTCGGCGCGAAGACGGTGAACGGGCCGGCGCCCTGCAAGGTCTCGACAAGACCGGCCGCCTTGACGGCGGCGACCAGCGTCGTGTGATCCTTCGAATTGACGGCATTGTCGACGATGGTCTTGTTGGCAAACATGGCCGCGCCGCCGACCATCGGGTTTTCAGCATAAGCAGCCGTGGCAAGCGCGGAGACAGCGATCGTGCCGGCGAGCAAAAGGGTGGCGAATCTACGCATTGTATCAAAACTCCTTGGGTTTCTCTTCCCATTTTGGGGACGCAAGGAGATACGGAACACAGATGCGTGAGTTTCAGAATATTTCGCGGATTTTTGATTTATTTTCACTGTGGATGTATTTTCTGCCTTGGCAATTCGCCGGCTACCGGTCCATTTAGACATATGGAACGGAGATAGACTGAGCCTGTTCTATCCAGGCGCCGCCAGTGCGAAGGCTCGATCAGATGCCCTTCAAATCGCCCGCGGCAACCACCGGCCCGGTGGGCTGCCCGGTCGGCGAACCGCCGGTGGGTTCGAGGCTGACGGCCAGCACGGCGCCCTGCGCGAGTTTCCGCTGCGTGGTGGGCGAGACGCCAATATGCGCCGTCGCACCGGCCGGGATGACGCCCATCGAGATCGGCGCGTTCTTGCCCTCGATCATCCAGAGTTCGAAGTCCTTGCCGGCGACGAGCGCGCCGGAAACATGCGAAAGGCTGACTTCATGCCGTTCGGAATCATAGACGGCGAGATATTTGACGTCACTGCCGTCGGCGGCCAGCGAAGCGACGAGTCGCGCCTGCGGCTGTTCAGCCGGCCGGTTGACATAGGGGACGGCGACGTAAAGCGCCAGCGCGGCAACAGCCGCCACCGCAAGGCCGCGCCAGAAGGCGAGGCTGGACCACAGGCTTGCGCGCGGCTCGGCAGGCGTGGTGGCGGCGGATGAAAACAACCGGCGGTCGATCGCCGGCTTCACCGAAGCCGGCGGCTCGATTTCAAGATAGGCCGCGCCCAGCGGCGACAGGCGAACTTCCCAGCCGTCGACCAGCCGCGCGAAATCGGTCTCGGCGTCGATGCGCCTGGAGGCTATCTGCCGCTCTTCGACCGGCAGCACGCCAAGAACGTATTCGGCGGCGAACAGGTCGTCGCCTCCACGTTCCGGTCCGTTGTCCTCTGCCAGCGTCATCTTTCCAGACATTCCCTGAGTTTCATCAGGCTGCGGCGCAGCCAGGTGCGCATCGTGTTCAACGGCACGCCATGGCGTTCCGCCAGTTCGGCATAGCTTTCGCCCTTGAGATAGGCGCCCCGGACGGCCGCCGCCCGGTCTTTCTCCAACTCATCGAGACAATGATGGATCCGCTCGGTCTCGTCGCCCGCCACCACCATCGCTTCAGGTCCCGGCGCCGGATCGGCCACGTCGAGCGCGGCATCGATATCGGCGGCGGGCTTGCGCCTCGCTCGGATGCGATCGATCGCATGATTGCGCGCGATTGCCACCAGCCAGGAGATCGGGCTCAGATCGGAGACAGCAAAGCGATCCGCCTTCGTCCATATCTTGACGAAGACTTCCTGCAGCGCTTCTTCAGCATCTCCCCGGTCGTTCAATACACGAAGGCATACGCCGAAAAGTTTCGCACTGGTGTGCCGGTAAAGCAGATCGAACGCTGCCCGATCTTTCATCGATGTCCGGACGATCAGCTTGGTAATGTCCTGCGGCGTCATGCGCGCCAAATTAGGCAATTGCGCTGTATTTGCAACGCCGGAAATATGCTGTGCACCTAAAGTTCGGCGTCCGCACACCTGCCCCGAGACAGTGTCCCGGTTTGAAGTCAAAAGCTGGCAATCGCGTTTGAGGCGCTTCCCCCGACATGCTACGCTTCAGCCGAAGCAAGGGAGATTTGTCATGGGATTGGTGCTCGCCAAACCTGAGGATGTCGCCACTGCCTTTGCCGATGCCTGGAATAGACACGATATGAACGACTTCGCGGCGTTGTTCGCCGACGACGCCAATTTCGTCAATGTCGTGGGCATGTGGTGGAAGAACCGCACCGAGATCGAAAGGGCGCACCGCGCAACTCATGAAACCATGTTTCGTGACAGCCGATTGAAGGGTGTTGTCTCGTCAGTTGTTGAATTGTCTTCCGGCATTGCATCGGTGCACTATTCATGGATCCTGACCGGCGCATCCGCTCCGGACGGCTCATCCGCCGGAAAACGAGAAGGCATTCTGCTTCTGGTTTTGAAGGAAGAACAGTCGGGCTGGCGGATAAAGGTTGCCCAAAACACCGACATTGTTCCGGGGGCGATTGCGCCCCCTTCCAACGCCGGGAGATAGCCGTTTAAAAGTCGCCGCCAAACTCCAAACTGAGACACTATCAGCCTGGATTGCCAAGGGAATTGCCGCTGACTAGCTTGGCAGCAATGGGGGAGCGCACATGTCGGTCGAACGAATCCTTTGGGAAGAAGACGCAACCGGCCTTGCCGGTCTGGTGCGCAGGGGCGAACTATCGGCGATCGAGTTGACCGAAGCGGCGATCGCCCGTGCCGAGGCCACCCGCCCCGAAATCAATGCCACGGCCGAGCCGCTCTACGAGGCGGCACGGACCCGGGCAAAGAGCATCGACCGTTCGCTGCCGCTGGCTGGGGTCCCCTTCGCCATCAAGGATCTCGGCATCGCCATCAAGGGCGTGCCCTCGCATGGCGGCAGCCGCATTCCGGCCTGGGTGCCCGATTTCAACTCGGTGATGACCGAACGCTATCTCGCCGCCGGGCTGATTCCGATCGTCACCTCGACGTCACCCGAGCACGGGCTGCGGCTGATGACGGAATCCAAGGCCTTTGGCGTCACCCGCAATCCCTGGAATACCGGCCACACCACCGGCGGCTCGTCGGGCGGTTCGGCAGCCCTGGTCGCCGCCGGCGTCGTGCCGGTGGCGCATGCGTCGGATGGCGGCGGCTCGATCCGCGTGCCTTCGGCCTGCAGCGGCCTTGTCGGCCTCAAGACCTCGCGCGGCCGTGTCCCGTTGTCCCCACTGGTGAGCGAAAGCTGGTACGGCATGGTCGTCGATCACGCCGTCACTCGCTCGGTGCGCGACTGCGCGCTGCTGCTCGACCTCACCCATGGTCCCGATACGCTCGCGCCTTATGCCGCGCGCCCGCCAAAAAGCTCGTTCGCCGCTGCTGCCGCGCGGGATCCCGGCAAGCTCACGCTGGCGGTGTACCGCAAGTCGCCGCTGGGCTTGCCAATTTCGGCCGAGACGCTGAAGGCGCTCGACATTGCCGTGGCACTCGCCCGCGAGGGCGGCCATTCGGTCGAGGACATCGATCTGCCTTTTATCGGCCGCGATTTCTTCGCCGATTTCTGCACGACGGTCGCCTCCGCCGTCGCCGGCTCGTTGCGGGGTGAAGCGCTGCGCGTCGGCCGCTCGGTGACGGGCGATATCGAGCGCGCCACGCGCGTGCTCGGCCGGTTGGGCGAGATGATCTCGGCCGGCGAAACCTATGCCGGCCTGCAGCGCCTACATGCCACCTCGCGGCAACTGATCACGGAGACCGCGCGCTATGATGCGGTACTGATGCCTGTTATCGCGCACCCGCCGCTCGCCTGCGGCGCCATGGATCCGAAAGGCGCCGACGAACTGATCGAAAACCTGCTCGACAAGCTTCACCTCACCGCGCTGCTCAGGATCAAACCGCTGTTCGGCCAATTGATGGACAAGAGTCTTTGGTTCACGCATTGGCCGGCGATCCACAATGTCAGTGGCCAGCCGTCGATCGCGCTCCCCGTCCATGTCACGGACGCCGGCCTGCCGCTCGGGATCCAGGCCGCCGGCCGGCCGGGCGACGAGGAAACGCTTTTGTCGCTGGCCGCGCAGATGGAGAAAATCTCGGGCTGGCTGACGCGGCGGGCGCCGCTGATGGTGCCGTCACAATGACGACACCGTGAACCGACTATGACAGCAATGCCATTTGCGGCTCGCGTCAATTCCGGCTAAGACGCCGCCGTCCTTACCTGATGCATGTCGCCCAAATGTGCCCAGCGGTTTGGGACAACGACATGCATAAAACCAAATACCAGGGAACCACGCTGATGACGGACGTCGCCGCCACCGCCGAAATGCAGGCCGCCCTCTTGTCGCGCGCGCTGCCCTACATGCAGCGCTACGAGCACAAGACGGTCGTGGTGAAATATGGCGGCCATGCCATGGGCGATCTCGAACTCGGCAAGGCCTTCGCCCGCGACATCGCGCTGCTCAAGCAGTCCGGCGTCAACCCAATCGTCGTCCATGGCGGCGGACCGCAGATCGGCGCCATGCTGGCCAAGATGGGCATCGAATCCAAGTTCGAGGGCGGCTTGCGCGTCACCGACCAGAAGACGGTCGAGATCGTCGAGATGGTGCTGGCCGGGTCGATCAACAAGGAGATCGTCGCGCTGATCAACGCCGAGGGCGAATGGGCGATCGGCCTGTGCGGCAAGGACGGCAATATGGTGTTCGCCGAAAAGGCGCGCAAGACGATGATCGACCCCGATTCCAACATCGAGCGCGTGCTCGATCTCGGCTTCGTCGGCGAGCCGGTCGAGGTCGACCGCACGCTGCTCGACCTTCTGGCGCGCTCCGAAATGATCCCCGTGCTGGCGCCGGTCGCGCCCGGCCGCGATGGCCATACCTACAACATCAACGCCGACACTTTCGCCGGCGCCATCGCCGGCGCATGCAAGGCCTCGCGCCTGCTGTTCCTCACCGACGTGCCTGGCGTGCTCGACAAGGACAAGAAGCTGATCGACGAGTTGACGGTCGCCGAGGCCAAGGCGCTGATCAAGGACG
Source organism: Mesorhizobium sp. B2-4-18 (assembly GCF_006441385.1). NCBI lineage: Bacteria > Pseudomonadati > Pseudomonadota > Alphaproteobacteria > Hyphomicrobiales > Phyllobacteriaceae > Mesorhizobium > Mesorhizobium sp. B2-4-18. The sequence continues at coordinate 79,894 of NZ_VFUW01000011.1, forward strand.
GCACGGTTTCCGGCGGCATGATCCCCAAGGTCGAGACCTGCATCGAGGCGATCGAGCGTGGCGTCGAAGGCGTCGTCATCCTCAACGGCAAGACGCCGCATTCGGTGCTGCTCGAACTGTTCACCGAACACGGCGCCGGCACACTGATCGTGCCATAATGCTCTTGTCAGCCGGCTAATCTTCTGCCTGACGGGCCGCGATTTACGGCTGCGGGAAGCTCCGGCTTTGTACCTGGCCGCCGGACAACCATCGATTCCTCCTCGGTGTCCTGCGGTGCGCCCCAGAATTCGGCGAGCGTCGGGCCGCCTTTCACCCGGCGGTCGGTCACCAGAAAACCCCAGACTTCGCGGAACCAGACACGGCGGCCCATCTGCGTGTACCAGCGCATCGAATGCCGCTGCTCGGGATCGGGGTGGAACAGGATGCGCGCCAGCGCCTTCGGCCTCGACTGCACGGCGAGCTCAATCAGCTTGACCGAGAAGAACAGCATCCACGGCTTCAGCCGGGTCATCTGCAGCACCTGGTGCTTGTAATCCCACAGGCGGGCATCCCTCTGGATGACCTTTCGGTCCCGCGCGATGCGGAAAAACGGCGTCCAGCGATGCGGCGTCACATAGAGCGCCTGGATCTGGTCGGGGTCATAGGCGAGGAGCTGGCGAAAGCCGCGCCACAGATCGCGAAATCCCTCATCCTCGAAGCCGGCCACCCAGGTCGCCATGGACAGGATGCCGTGCTTCCGCAGCAGCCGTATCGCTTCGCGGTCGGACGAGGTACTGCCGCCCTTGCGGATCAATTGCAGCGTCTGCTCGTCGGTGTTTTCCATGCCGAGCAGCCAGCGGATGACACCGGCCTGGCGGTAGAGGTGCAGCATGTCGGCATCGCGCACGATGTCGTCGGCGCGGGTCGAGCCGACGATCAGCACCGGCACATCCTCGGCAATCAAGGCTTCGAGAAAGGCGCGCCAGGCCTTTTTAGAAACTGTCGGATTTTCATCCGCCAGGTTGATCAGTTCGACGCCATGCTCGCGGTGCAGCCAGGCGATCTCCTTGGCGAACTTGACTGGGTCGCGATGCCGCCAGCGGGTCCAGAATCCGCGCTGGCCGCAATAGTTGCACAGATGCGGGCAGCCGCGCGAAAACTGCATGACCACCGCACGCTTGCCTCCCCAGTAGCTGTATCCGCGGTGGTCGATCAGCTCCCAGCCGACGCGGTAGGCGTCGAGGTCGGCGATGGTCATCGCCGCTTGCGTAGCGAAGGGACGGTCAAGATCGTCGCGGCAGGCGATGCCGGCAACGCTTGCCGGCGGCTGGCGCATCTCCAGCGCCTCGACCAGCGCCACCACGGTCGCCTCGCCCTCGCCGCGCACGATGAAGTCGAAGGCGTCGGTTGACGCCAGGATGTCGCGCCAGTGATAGGTGGGGAAGACGCCGCCATAGAGGATGATCGTCGCCGGCGCGCGCGCCTTGACCATCCCGGCGATCAACAAGGCGGTCGGATGTGCCGAGGTCGAGCCGGAATGGCCGATCAGAACGAAGTCGGGACAGTCCTTCAGGGCTTCCGCGACAACCGAGGCGAGCGGCATCGGCCCGAACTCGGCATCGACGAGCCGCACCTGATGACCGGCGTCGAGCAGCGGGCCGCCGATCGCCAGCAGACCAAGCGGCGGCAGGTGATCGTCCGGCACGCGGCTGCCGATGGCGGTGTGCGGCGGATTGATCAGGACGATTTTCATGGCGGACCTCCTGGAGTTGGTCCGCGCAATGCTGGCCGGCGATAGTGCCGCCCTATTGGCCCGTTTCAGCAGTTTGCTTGCAGCTTTTCCGCAGAAACGCGGATGCGCATCACCGCCTGAGATGGGCGAGCGGCGTGTGGCCGGGTCCCTTGATGTTCTGCAGCACCAGTTGCGTGTGGACGTCGCGCACGCCGTCGAGCCGCATCAGCCGATGCATGACGAAGGCGTTGAGCTCGTCGACCGATGGCACCATGACATGCAGCAGGAAATCGTGGTCGCCGGTCATCGTCCAGCACGACGACACCTCATCCATGCGCTGAACGGCGGCAATGAAGCTCTCGGGCGAGCCGTCGCTGTGGCTGACGAGGCGAACCTGGATGAATACCTCGACCATCAGGCCGACGGCGCGGCGGCTGATCACCGCGGCAAAGCCCTTGATGATGCCGGCTTCCTGCAGCGCCTCGAAGCGCCGCGCGCAGGGCGTGGTGGAGAGGCCGACCTCCTGCGCCAGCTCGGAAACGGCTTTGCGACCGTTGCGTTGCAGGACATCCAGCATCTTGATCTCGAAATCGTCGAATTGAGGCATTTTCACTCCTCCCACGTGAATTGTGAGTGAATAGTATCTCGAATGTGGCGGAGGAGCCACCATCAAAACCGAATTGCCTCGGCAGATCGGGTTAGCTTTGCGGCACGTCAACCATTGATGCGAGGAGAAAACCCATGACGACGATGAGCGTTGCCGAATACGCCCGCGACTGCGCGGCGCAAGGGTTGCGCGGGGACTATTCGGTGTGCCGCGCGGATTTCACCGTGGCGCAGGCTTATGACTATTCGACCGAGGAGCAGGCGGTGTGGCGCACGCTGTGCGACCGCCAGACCAAGCTGACGCAAAAGCTCGCCCATCACTCCTATCTCGACGGCGTCGAGAAGCTCGGCCTGCTCGACTGCATCCCCGATTTCGAGGACGTCAGCACCAAACTGCGCAAGCTGACCGGCTGGGAAATCGTCGCCGTGCCGGGCCTCATCCCGGCCGCACCGTTCTTCGACCACCTCGCCAACCGCCGCTTCCCGGTCACCAACTGGCTGCGGACCAAGCAGGAACTCGACTACGTCGTCGAGCCGGACATGTTCCATGACTTCTTCGGCCATGTGCCGGTTCTCTCGCAGCCGGTGTTTGCCGATTTCATGCAGATGTATGGCAAGAAGGCCGGCGACATCATTGCGCTGGGCGGCGACGAGATGATCACCCGGCTCTACTGGTACACGGCCGAATATGGCCTGATGCAGGAGAACGGCCAGAAGCTGAAGGCGTTTGGCGCCGGTCTGATGTCGTCGTTCACCGAGTTGCAGTTCGCTGTCGAGAGCAAGGACGCCCACCATGTACCGTTCGACCTGGAAACGGTGATGCGCACCGGCTACGAGATCGACAAGTTCCAGCGCGCCTATTTCGTGTTGCCGTCCTTCGACGCCTTGCGCGATGCCTTCCAGACGGCGGATTTCGAAGCGATCGTCGCGCGCCGCAAGAGCCAGCCGGCGCTCGACCCGGCGACGGTCTAAAACATAAAGCGCGTCGCATGAATCTGTCTCAACGCGACGCGCTTTGGACGCTTTGATCGCGCTGGGCTATTGCATGGCAGCGGGGTTCATCCACAGGAGCTCCCAGACGTTGCCGTCAGGGTCTTCGATGTGGCGGTTGAACATGAAGCCGAGATCCTGAGCGGGGTTGGGATCGGCGCGGCCGCCGGCCGCGACGCCCTTCTCGATCGTGGCATTGACCTCGTCCTTGCTGCTCGCGGTGAGTGCGATCAGCATCTGGCTGTCACGCCTGGCGTCGCCGATCTGGCGGGTTGTGAACTGACCGTAATGCTGGTGCGTCAGCAACATCACCCCGATCGCGTCGGAAAACATGACCGAACTGGCCTGGTCGTTCGAGAACCGCGGATTGAGCGTGCCCCCGATCGCGAGATAGAAATTGGTCGCTGCCTGCAGATCCCGCACCGGCAGATTTATGAAGATCATCTTGGTCATCGGTCTAAGCCTTGCCTTCGTTGACAGGTACTAGTCAGTCCAGTACCGTTTCATGGGGCTACCACAAGAGAACGGTACCGTCTAGTACTGGTTAAGAGGGCGCCATGAAAATCGACGGTGAGACCAGATCGGCTCGCAAGGATCGTGAGATCATCCAGGCGGCCACGGCGGCGTTCACCAGCAAGGGATATGACGGGACCAGCATGGAGGAAATCGCCACCAAGGCGGGGGCCTCCAAGCAGACCGTCTACAAGCATTTCACCGACAAGGAGACGCTGTTTGGCGAAGTCGTTCTGTCAACCGCTACCCAGGTCAATGACATCATCGAGTCAGTGACGACGCTGCTTTCCGAGGCGAAATTCATGGAAGGCGGCCTGCAGCAGCTTGCCCGACGCCTGATAGCGGTTCTCATGGATGAAGAGTTGTTGAAGCTGCGGCGCTTGATCATCGCCAACGCGGATCGAATGCCGCAGCTTGGCCGCGCTTGGTACGAAAAGGGGTTTGAGCGCATGCTTGCCTCGACGGCGTCCTGCTTTCAAAAACTCACCAGTCGAGGACTGATACAAACAAGTGATCCCTATCTGGCAGCCAGCCATCTTTTTGGAATGCTTCTTTGGATCCCCATGAATGAAGCCATGTTCACGGGAGGCAACCGGCGCTCCAAGGCCGAACTGGAACGCCACGCGGATGCCTCGGTGGAGGCATTTCTGGCCGTCTACGGAGTCCAGCCGAACTAGTCGCGTCCCCTGCCCACGTTTGCAGGGGTCGAGGACACCACCATGTGCCTTTCGACCTGCAAACAGTGATGCGCACCGGCTACCAGATCGACAAGTTCCAGTGGACGGCCGGCCGCCGGAACATTCCGCCATTCCTACAGAGCGTAGATGGTCCGGTTGAACTTCGTCTCCATCACCACGTGGGAAGCGGTTTTGACGACGCCGCTGATTTCATTCAGGGCATTCACCTCCCGGTTCAGCTTCTCAAGCGTCTCGGCGGCAAGGTGGATGATCAGATCCCATTCACCGGTTATGGCATAGACAGCCTGGATCGAGGGCATCGCCTTGATCCTTCTGGAGACGTCCGGATAGCTCTTGTTGTTCAGGGCGGCGAGGGTGAAACAGTGGACGGCGTTCTGGGCCACCGTCTTGGCCAGACGGACGGTATAGCCTTCGATGATGCCGCCGGCCTCCAGCTTCTGGATCCGCTCCTGCAGCGCTGTCCGCGACACGCCGAGCTGCCGTGCCAGTGACGCGACCGGCTCACGCGCGTTCTTCTGCATCAGCGCGAGCAACTGACGATCCTTCTCGGTCAATTCCACAAACAAAACCTCTCGCTCGATCCGCTTAGTAACCACCGCGCGATCCTATCGGCTGAACAGCCCTCGCGACAATCCGCAATACTGGCAGCGGCGAACGGAACAAGGCCAACTATCCGGCACTTTGTCATCCCAAGGGACGCAATGACTGCGCGATCGCCAATATCCCGCATTTCGCCGGGTGGAACCCTTCTTTTTGCGACCTGACTGTCTGGAGTCACGAACGCCGGTCCGTCAGGAGGAATCAGCTTCGGCTGTGATGGGCAAAGTCCGAAACCGATCCGGTTGCACCTGCAGCTGAAGCGCTGAGGTTCGACGTCGGCCACTCAACCTATCAGTTCAACCACAAGGGAGGGATAACTTTGAAAAAACTGCTCAATTTGGCCGTTCTTGCCGCCGCGACATTCGCCATCACGACGGCAGCCATGGCCGGTGAAACCCTGGACCGCGTCACGTCGAAAAAGGCGATGGTCATCGCCACCAACGCGGCCTGGCCTCCACAGAGCTTTCTCAACGACAGCAACGAACTCGCCGGTTTCGACATCGATGTCTCGCGCGAGATCGGCAAGCGGCTTGGCGTCGAGGTCTCGTTCGAAACGCCCGACTGGGCGACGCTGACCGGCGGGCGCTGGCAGGGACGCTACGACCTTGGCGTCGGATCGGTCACGCCGACAAAAGCCCGCTCCAAGGTGATCGACTTTGCCGGCATCTATTATTACAGCCCCTACGTCTATGTCCTGCACAAGGACAGCGGCGCTAAGTCGGTCGCCGATCTCAACGGCAAGATCATCGGCGTCGAGACTGCCACCACCTCGGAGGATTTCATCCGCCGCAAGCTCGAAATCGACGCGCCTGGCCTGGCTCCCATCGAATACAAGCTCGAGCCGGGCGAGATCCGCACCTACGCGGATTCCATGCTTCCCTTCGATGACCTGCGGCTTGGCGACGGCGTGCGCCTGAATGCCGTGATCGCGCCGGAACAGACGGCGCAGAATGCCATCAAGAACGGCTATCCCGTAAAGATCCTGGAAGGTGAGTACGCCTTCCGCGAGCCGCTCGTCGTCATCGCCGAGAAGAAGGATCCCGAGTGGACCGCGAAGGTCGGCGGCATCATCACCGAGATGAAGACGGACGGCACGCTCGCCGCGCTGACCACGAAGTGGTACGGCAAGGACTACAGCGCCAAGTAAAGTCATTCCGCCGGCTGCCTCCTCGGCAGCCGGCGGGCGTCACCCCACCTCATGAATGCCCCTCACCGCAAAGTCGTCCATGGCCTATCCGGACACCTATTACGCCCGCACCCTGACCGACCGGAAGACGCGGCCCCCGCTCAAAGGCGAGGCGCGATGTGACGTGGCCGTCGTCGGCGCCGGATTGGCCGGGCTGACGACAGCGCTGCAACTGGCGCGTGCCGGACTGCACGTCGTGGTGCTGGAAGCCCAGGTCGTCGGTTTCGGCGCTTCGGGACGCAATGGCGGCTTCGTCACGCCCGGCTTCGCCACCGGCGGCGACACTATCGCCGCACGTGTCGGCGAGGAGGCAGCGCGCGACCTGCACCGGCTGTCGATCGAAGGCATGGAATTCGTGCGCGACACCATCGAAGCGCTCGGAATATCGGCCGCCCAGCCGCGTGCCGGCCTGCTCAGCGTCTTGCGCTACGACGGCGGCGATGCGCTGAAGGCCTATGCCGACCAGATGGCACGCGACCACGGCTACGAGCTTCAATATCTGCGCGGCGAAGATGTGCGCGCGGTGCTGAAGTCGGCTCGCTACCACCAGGGCCTGCGCGACCCGAACGCCTTTCACATCCATCCGCTCAACTATCTGCGTTGCCTGGCCGACGAGATCGAGCGGCTGGGCGGCAAGATCCATGAGAGTTCCGAGGTCGTGCAATGCGACCTGTCGGGACCGCAAAAGATGCTGCGCACGAGCCAGGGCACGCTTCGGGCGCCCCAGATCGTGCTCGCGACCGGCGGCTATACCGGCCCGGTGTTCGGCCAGCTCTACCGCGCCTTTCTGCCCATCGCGACCTATGTGATGGTTTCCGAGGCGGCTCCCCGCCTCATCGCGCAAGCCGTCGCCACCACCGATGCCGTCGGCGACAACAGGCGGGCCGGCGACTATTATCGTCTGGTAGAGAGCGGCAATCGCCTTTTGTGGGGCGGGCGCATCACCACGCGTGCCGCTTCCGCCGACGCGCTGGCGCGAGAATTGCGCCGTGAAATGGTCGGCACCTACCCGCAGCTCGCCGGCCTCAAGACCGAATTGGCCTGGTCGGGGCTGATGTCCTATGCCCGGCATCTGATGCCCCAGATCGGGGAGCTGCAATCGGGCGTCTGGTACTGCACCGCTTTTGGTGGCCATGGCCTCAACACCACGGCGATTGCCGGAAAAGTAGTCGCCGAGGGCATTCTGGGCGCTTCGGACCGGTATCGGCAGTTCGCGCCATTCGGACTGAGCTGGGCCGGCGGCGCCGGTGGCCTGGCCGCCGCGCAGCTCACCTACTGGAAATTGCAGGCGCAGGACTGGTGGCGGGAACGCCGCGCCACCACCAAGGACAAGGTGACGGCATGATCGGCAGGCTGATGCTCTCCCATCCAGGGCTTGCCCGCCACGCGGCGGCCGCGCTTTTTCCCGCGCTGCTGGCCGCGGCCCTCTACGCCATGGGCATCAAGTCGAGCTGGATCGGCTCGGTGATGCCGCTTGCATCCGACTGGTTGCAGGCCAATCCAGCCTTGTCGCGCGCCCTCTCGGCCGTGTTGATCGCGCTCCTGGTTCTGGTGAACTGCAAGCTGCTGCTGCTCATGCCCCGACGCCAGCAGATCGCCGGCGTCTGGATCGAGCTGTTCGCGCTGCTGATGCTGTTCTTCTATTCCTTCGACCTCTCCTTTGCCTTCATTGCCAGGAAGGTTGGCTTCCTGATCACCCAGGGCGTCACCACGACGCTTTACATTTCGGCGATCTCGATTCTCATCGCAACGACCATCGCGCTTATCGGGGCCATCGCCAAACTGACCGGCAACGGCATCGTCTACGGGCTGGCCACCTTCTACACGTCGCTGTTTCGCGGCCTGCCGTTGCTGATGCAGATCTACATCATCTATCTCGGCCTGCCGCAGGTCGGCTATGTGATCGGCGCGGTGCCGGCCGGCATCGTTGCGTTGTCGCTGTGTTATGGCGCCTACATGACCGAGATCTTCCGCGCCGGCATCGAAAGCATCCCGCGCGGCCAAAGCGAAGGCGCCACGGCGCTCGGCCTGAGCCCCGGCCAGACCATGGCGCTGGTCATCCTGCCGCAGGCCATGCGCGTCATCATCCCGCCGACCGGCAACCAGTTCATCGCCATGCTGAAGGATTCCTCGCTGGTGTCGGTCGTCGGCGTCTGGGAGATCATGTATCTCGCCCGCACGATGGGCCAGACGGAGTTCCGCCATATCGAGATGCTGATCACCGCCTCGATGATCTATTGGATCCTGTCGATCGCGCTGGAATTCGGCCAGGCCTATCTCGAACGGCGCTTCGGCCGATCGGACCGCTAGGGGTTTGACGCCTAAAATCAGCGCGGCTGCGGTGCCTCGGCCTTCAGCCGCACAAGCTGGTCGCGCTGCAGCTCGAGCGCGGCGGTGACGAAGCGCCGGATGGTGGCAAGCTCGGCGTCGCCGAACGTGGCAATGAGCTTTTCACCTTCCCGCGCGATGGCGCCGTAATAGCGCGCCGAGAGCTCCCGTGTTGTCTCCGTTGCCTCGATAACCACCTTGCGCCTGTCCTCGAGGCTGCGCGTGCGCGTCAAGAGACCGCGCGCCTCCAGCCGATCGATCAGCGCGGTCACCGCGGCCGGCGTCAGCCCGGTCGCGGCCGCGATCGCGCCGGCCGATTGCGGGCCGCCATGCAGCAGTCCGATACAGTGGCGCTCGGCCATGTTGAGGCCGAGTCTCGCGCCTACCGCATCGTCATAGGCCTGCGTCGCGTCCTGCCACTGCATGATGGCAAGGCCGATCGCGGCGGTCAGTTCGGCGCGATCTCCGCTTGACGAATTTAGTTCGATCATCTAATTATCAATCTGTCTAACATTTAGACTATTATAGCAATATGCGGCCACGGCTTGCGATAGGCAAGGGGCGGCCGCCAACGAGGAGTGGAAAATGAGCCTGATCCAACAGCGTACGCCTCTCTCGCATGAGGAAGAGTTCAGATACGCGAAGCTGGCGATGGAATGGTACGGCTGGGGATCGCCTATCGGCCTCGGCATCCTGCTGGTGTCGCTCGCCGCCGCCGCCGTGCTGGTGCGCATCGCCCTCTACGGCTTTTGAGCCTCTGCCGGCGCCATCCTTGGCGTCGGCAGAACGGGTGGTGATCCGAGCAGGGACGACGACTGCGCTCAGACCGTGACCACCTTGCTCAGGTGCTCACCCAGCCGGCAGGCGAGCGCGGTGATCGTCGTCGTTGGATTGGCTTGTCCCGACGTGCAAAAGACCGAAGAGCCGCCGACATAGAGATTGTCCATGCCATGCACCTTGCAGTTGGCGTCCACCACGCTCCTGGTGACGTCGGTGCCCATGCGCGTGCCGCCCATATGATGGTGGCCCGCCGTCTCTTCGTTGGTCGGATAATCGTCGCCCTTCGAGATCCAGTCGGCAATGCGCACCCGGCCCAGGTTCTTCTGGGCAAGCGTCGTGCCGAACAGCCTTAAGCCTTCGAGAAGGGTGCGGCGTTCCAGTTCCGATTTCTTCCAGTGCAGTTCGATGCGCGGCACGCCGGCATGGTCGACCTCGGTTTTCGACAGCTCGATCTGGTTCGAAGCCAGCGGCGCCTGTTCCCAAGCGACATAAAGCTGAGCGGCGCAACGCAGGTTCTGGTCGAGCTTGCCCGACACCCATTCCGCCATGTGCGGCGCCGTACAGGCAAGATCAGCGATCAGGCTCTTGACGCCCGGATAGGGAGTCTCGATCAGCCTGATGCCGAAATTCATGATCCTGAGCCGTTCCATCGCGGCAGCCATCGGCGAGAAGAAGGCCTCCTTGACGGCATCGACCTCGAACGCGCCGTCGTCGGCCAGGATGGCATTGCCGCCCTCGAAGGTCGGATGCTCCATCCAGTAGCGGCCAAGCGCCGTCGCGTTCGGCACGACGCCGCCGTTGGAGCGCCGGTTGGACCACAAAAGCAGCCGGGAATTCTCCAGTCCGCCGGTGCAGACGATGAAATAGTCGGCGCTGAACGAGCCGGCGTCCTGCCCGTTGGACCATAATCTGGCGCCAGTCACGCGTTTGCCATCTCCGGCAAGCTCGGTGGCGTAGGTGTTGAGCACGACGGCGATGTTTTTGCTCTGGTCGAGTTGGTCGCCGAACTTTTCTGCAAACCGGACCGCCGGGCTCTTGATCAGCTGCACCCAGCGAATGTCGTCCGAGATCGGCACATCTGGCCGGAAATCTGGAAGGTCGAGGATATCGCGCACTTCCGCAAGATAGGGTTCGATGTCGGCGCGCCGGATAGGCCAGCCGGTGTCGGGTGCCCAGGCTTTCGGCTCGAAATCCTGTTTGTCGAGCACGCGACACCAACCGGCCCAGTGATTGGAACTGCCGCCCATGAACCGCAACCGCGTGATATCGAGATCGAAGTAGGAATCGCCGACCGTGGTGCCGCGGTAGAAATCCTGCGACTCGTCGCTGAATTCCCGCGAGCCGGCTTCCAGCACCACGACCGGGATGCCGGCCGCGCCAAGTTTCCTGGCGAGCGTGGTGCCGGCGGGGCCGGAACCAAGTACACAGACCTTTGGCGCGAAATTGGCGGCGCGATACGCGTCGTAGCTGTCGAAGATCATGCCAGGTCGCTCCGCTTCAGGATCCAGCCATTGACCTCGACGATCTCGTCGGGATTGGCCCGGGATGAACCGGCATGGGTGGCGGCCGTATCAGGCAGCTTGCGGAACAAGGACAGCGCAGGCAGGGCGATCAGCGCCTGCACGAGCGTGCGGCGCGACATTTTTTTGATCAAGAAACTCATGGCAGGCCTCTCGGCTGGGACTTCGATGCGCGTATGACATTCCCCGAACGGCACACGCATCGTCACGGAAGCCAGTATCGTGCCAAGCATGGCCTCAAGGCGGTAAAAAGCCTGACAAGCGGCACAACCGGATGCAAACAGGGTTAGAGATTTCTTAACCGGCCGGGTGTGCTGGCCAACCCGCTCATGCGGCTTCGGAAATGTCGGTATCGAGGATCGTCAGGTTGCGGCCCGCATGCTTGGCCTGGTAGAGGCGCCGGTCCGCAGCGCGCATCAGGTCCGATACCTTGACATCCTCGCCGCACACGGTGCCGCCGATGCTAACGGTCAACGGAATGGTTCGCTCATCGACGGGTCGGAAGCGGATCAGCTCGACCTCGCGACGGATCCGTTCGGCAACGCGCTTGGCCTCCTGTTCCGTGGCTCCGGTCAGAAACGCGCCGAACTCCTCGCCGCCGATCCGGCCGAGCACGTCGCCGCTGCGCACGCCGCGCTCGATGGCGCTGGCGATCAACAGCAGCGCGTCGTCCCCGGTCAGGTGACCGAAATTGTCATTGATCTTCTTGAAATGATCGGCGTCGATGATCAGCAGCGCGCCGCGGTCGGACTTGCGCCGGGAGCCGTCCAACGCGGCAAAGAAGCTTTCCCGGTTGAGCATGCCGGTCATGTCGTCGCGGCTCGCCTTTTCCGCCAGGCGGCGGTGCGCCGCGGCGAGTTGGGCATGGGCACGGGCCAATTCGCGATGGGCATTTTTCAACCTGTCGCTCTGCCAGAACGTGCCGGCGCATGCCGTCCAGGCAAGGACCAGCGGACAGACCGTCGACGTCAGCCAGATCGTGCGCGTGACCGGGAATCCCATCGCTGGGACGATGATCAATGTCAGCAGGAGCGAGGCAGCGACGGAGGCGAAGGCGATGGCGGCGGATTTGAGAATAATGCTATTCATCGCGGGCTCCCCACAGGACTTGTCTCTGTGCCAGCAAGCCCTGAAGGCCACCTTTCCGGGATGGCTAAAATTTGAATCGTGAGGCCATTTCCGCCACTCTCGACGCGCATAAGTTGTGGATAAAGTCCCTTTCAGAATCCCTGTTTCATGCCATAAGGAGCGCATGACCACGCTTCCCGATCCCGCCCGCTTCGCCCATGTCACCGACTGGGTGTTCGACCTCGACAACACGCTCTACCCGCATCACTCGAATTTGTTCTCGCAGATCGACGTCAAGATGACCGCCTATGTCGGGGAACTGCTGGCGCTGCCGCGCGAGGAGGCGCGCAAGCTGCAGAAGGAGCTCTATCGCGAATACGGCACGACGCTGAACGGGCTGATGACGCGCCACGGCATCGATCCCGACGACTTTCTGGAGAAGGTCCATGACATCGACTATTCGTGGCTGGTGCCCGATCCTGTTCTCGGCACCGCCATCCGCCAGCTTCCCGGCCGCAAATTCATCTTCACCAATGGCGACCGCAGGCATGCCGAGCGCACCGCGCGCCAACTTGGCATCCTCGACCATTTCGACGACATTTTCGATATCGTCGCTGCCGGCCTCAATCCCAAGCCGGCGCGTCAGACCTATGAGAAGTTCGCCGAACTGCACGCCGTCACCGGCCACAATGCGGTGATGTTCGAGGACCTCGCCCGCAACCTGGCCGTGCCGAAGTCGCTGGGCATGACGACGGTTCTCGTGGTGCCGCGCAATTTCGAGCCGACCTTCTCGGAAATCTGGGAACGCGACCCGGCGCAGGAAGACGACGTCGACTACGTCACCGACGATCTCGCGGAATTTTTGACGGGAATAGTGAATAGTGAGTAGTGAGTAGTGAGTAGTGAGTAGTGAGTAGTGAGTAGTGAGTAGTGAGTAGTGAGTAGTGGAGGAGCACACCTTTCGCTCGCTCACTACTGACTGATCCCTACTCACTAATTCCTACTGCCTACTCACTCACTCCCTAGCTTGTAGAAGCGGCTGATGATGCCCCAGGCTTCGTCGGCTGTGTCGACGAAATCGATGATGTCCTGGTCGCCCGGGCTGATCGTGCCCTGCTCGGCGAGGAAGTCGAGGTCGATCGCCCGCTTCCAGAAGGACTTGCCGAACAGGATCACCGGCACGCGCTCCATGCGTCCGGTCTGGATCAGCGTCAGCGTCTCGAAGAACTCGTCCATCGTGCCGAAGCCGCCGGGAAACACCGCCACGGCCTTGGCGCGCATGACGAAGTGCATCTTGCGGATGGCGAAATAGTGGAAGTTGAAACAGAGCTCCGGCGTCACATAGGGGTTCGGCGCCTGCTCGTGCGGCAGCACGATGTTGAGCCCGATCGACGGCGCGCCGACATCATCGGCGCCGCGGTTTCCCGCTTCCATGACGCCCGGACCGCCACCGGTCACCACCACATATTCGCGATAATATGACGTGGCCGACTGCTGCGAGCAGAGGCGGGCGAATTTGCGCGCCTCCTCGTAATATTTGCTGTTTTCCTCAAGGTTCTTCTTCTGCATCTCGTTCTTGGCCGCCCAGGCCTCGCCGCCGGGCTCCGGCAGGCGCGCGCCGCCGAACAGGATCACGGTCGAACGAATGCCGCGCTCGGCGAGGATCATTTCCGGCTTCAGCAGTTCCAGTTGCAGCCTGACGGCGCGCAGCTCGCGCCGGGTCATGAAGTCGGGATCGTTCCAGGCCAGGCGGTAGGTCTCGGCCCGCGTTTGCGGCGTGTCCGGCACGCTTTTCGACCGCTCCAGATCCTCATCCGAGTGCGGCAGCGGCGTCCATCCCGCCTTTTCCATGGGAGTCATCGAATCCACCCGTCCATTCCTTTACTTGCGCCGTCCCATGACGCTGGCGCGATTGACCCCCATTCCACCTTAACATAGGGTCCGCGCGACTTTTAAACAGGTTAAGGCGCAGCCCTTAACAGCTTGGTAATGGAGCAAATTCATGTCGAAGCCCGATCTGGCGAGCCTCGAAAAGACCATCGACAGGGCCTTCGAGGAACGCGACGCCATTTCGACCGCGACCCGCGGCGAGGTGCGCGACGCCATCCAGTCGGCACTCGACCTGCTCGACCGCGGCACCGCCCGCGTCGCCGAGCGGCAGGCCGACGGCAAGTGGCATGTCAACCAGTGGCTGAAGAAGGCGGTGCTGCTCTCCTTCCGGCTCAATCCGATGGAGATCATCAAGGGCGGCCCCGGCGAGGCCGTGTGGTGGGACAAGGTGGCGTCCAAGTTCGACGGCTGGGGCGCCGTCGATTTCGAGAAGGCGGGCTTCCGCGCCGTGCCGTCGTCGATCGTGCGCCGTTCGGCCTATGTCGCGCCGGGCGCGGTTTTGATGCCGTCCTTCGTCAATGTCGGCGCCTATGTCGATAGCGGCACCATGGTCGATACCTGGGCCTCGGTCGGCTCCTGCGCCCAGATCGGCAAGAACGTCCACCTGTCGGGCGGCGTCGGCATCGGCGGCGTGCTGGAGCCGATGCAGGCCGGCCCCACCATCATCGAGGACAATTGCTTCATCGGGGCGCGTTCCGAAGTGGTCGAGGGCTGCATCGTGCGCGAAGGCTCCGTTCTGGGCATGGGCGTCTTCATCGGCCAGTCGACCAAGATCGTCGACCGCGCCACCGGCGAGATCTTCTATGGCGAGGTGCCGCCGAATTCCGTGGTCGTCGCCGGCTCGCTACCGGGCAAGGCATTTCCAAACAACGAGCCGGGCCCAGGTCTTTACTGCGCTGTCATCGTCAAGCGGGTCGACGCCAAGACCCGGTCCAAGACCTCGATCAACGAATTGCTGCGCGATTGATCTTTCCGCCGGGCAGGCGCACCTTCCGACGGCGCGACAATCGGCCGCGCTGGTTCAACTGGAGGGGTGACATGGACTGGAAATATCTGCTCACAAGCTTTGATGGCCGTATCAACCGGGGCAAGTTCTGGGCTGGCATCGGCGTATTCATCGTTATCGGCGTTATTGCTTTCATTCTCGATGCGATCCTCGGCACGCGTGTCACCACGGCCAGCGGTGCCCAGATCGGCATCATCGGCATCCTCTTCGCGCTGGCATCGATCTATTTCGCGATTGCCCTCTATGCCAAACGCTGGCACGACCGCAACAAGTCGGGCTGGTGGACGCTGATTGGCTTCGTACCCGTCATCGGCGGCATCTGGCTGCTGGTCGAACTCGGCATTCTCGAAGGCACCAGGGGTGCCAATCAATATGGATCGGACCCGCTTGCCTGAAAGATCGGATCTCAACTGGCTTTTCCTCAAGACCTCGGGCCGCGTCAGCCGCGCGGCCTATTTTCTCGGCGGGTTGCTCGTCGCCATCATCCAGGCATTTCCGCTGTACCGCTTCACGCTGGTGCCGGAGGGTTCGGCCGAGAGCAACATGTGGTCGTTCATCTTCTTCATCGCCTTCATCGCCTCGCTGTGGTCGAACATCGCGCTGGCGGTGAAGCGGCTGCACGACCTCGACAAGCCGGGTATCGCCGCGCTGATCCTGTTCGTGCCGGTCGTCTCGATCGTCGCCTTCCTTGTGTTGTGCCTGTTTCCAGGGCAGCCTGGACCCAACCGTTATGGCCGGCGCACCAACGAGCCGGCAGAATCAAAGAAATAGAGCATGACGTCGTCGGAAAACCGCTTCACACTTTTCGGCATCATGCCCTAGGGGGCCGATCGGATCGCCATGCGCTACCGCACGCTTGATCCGAAACTGATCATCGAAACCGCCGAGCGGCTGGAAGGGCGTGTGGCCGACCGTTTTCCGGAGGCCGGGTTGCGCGGCGTTGCCGCCGAACTTGTGTCGCTGTCGCGCGATCTGGCCAAGGCCGCCAAGGCCCTGGAAGCGCCTATCTGGTGGCTGCGTGGCATCATCGTCGCCGCCGTCATCGCGGGCGCGCTGATCTTCCTGTTCGTCGGCACCATCCTGCCGCTCATTCACATCTCCCAGGCCGACGACGCGGTGCAGTCGGTGCAAGGCATCGAAGCCACGATCAACATGATCATCCTCGCCGTGCTCGGCTTCCTGGCCCTGATCCGCACCGAGGAGCGCATCAAGCGCAAGCAGGTGTTTCGCCAGTTGCACGGCCTCAGATCGCTGATCCACGTCATCGACATGCACCAGTTGACCAAGGATCCGGCGGCGCTGTCGGCCAGCTTCAAGCCGACGGCGCATTCGCCGGCCCGTCTCACCAATGCCGCGGATCTCGCGCGCTATCTCGACTATTGCTCCGAAATGCTGTCGATCACCGGCAAGATCGCGGCGCTGTTCGCGCAATCCGTCAATGACGCCGTCGTCATCGACGGCGTCAACGACATCGAGAACCTGGCGTCCAACCTGTCGCGCAAGATCTGGCAGAAGATCACGTTGATCGACGGCCGGACGGCGGCGCCACAACCTTCTCCGGCACCAGGCTTGGCGAGCCAAGCCGCTCGGCTTCCGCCGCGCGCACCAGCGCGCTGATAAGCTGGACCGTCGGCGCCGGCGTACCGGCTTTTTCAGCGAGCCGCAAAACAGCGCCTTGCAAGTCGTCGATCTCGGTCGACCGGCCACGCTGCAGATCGTCCCACATCGACGAGCGCGCCTCGGGATCGATCGCCAGCATGCGCCGGGCCAGGAGCTTGAACAGCCAGTCGGGCAACCTGAGCACCTTCGGCAGCAGCGTCGGGCGCAGGCCGGCGATCCGCGCCGGCTCGATGCCGGAGGCCTTCATCGCCAGCAAGGCCTCGTCGATCTGGCTGGCCAGGATCAGCCGCCAGCGCCGGTCAGCGAGTTCGGTTGCCAGCGGCAGGCCCGACAGCGCCACCAGCGCATTGTTCAGGTTCATCAGAAGCTTGCCCCACAGCACGGCCTTCATATCGCCACGCGTTTCGGCAGCCAAGCCTTCGGTGTCGAGAAGGTCGGCGAGGCCGGCACTGCCTTCTTCGACCATCACCTTGCCGTCGCTGGCGCGGTGGACGCGCAACGGCAGCTCCCCATCGGCTGATTGCACGACATTGAACGGCACCATGCCAGCCAGCACCGTTCGCGGGCCAAGCACCGCGCGCAGCCTGTCGGCGTTGTCGACGCCGTTCTGCAGGCTCACCACCACGGCATCGGGACGGGCATGGGCCTTGATGAGTGCCGCCATTTCCCGCGTCGCGCCGCTTTTGACGGTGACCAGGATCACATCGGCCCCCGGCAAGGACGCGGCCGGATCGGCGGTGACGGCAAGCTCTGCCGGCTTGATCAGGCGATCGCGGCCCTCGAGGTCGCTGACGCGCAATCCGCCCTGCCGCAGCGCTGCCTCGATGCGCGGCCTGGCAAGCAGGACAACCCGCCGCCCGGCGAGCGCCAGGCAGCCGCCGGCATAACAGCCAATGCTGCCGGCGCCGGCAATGACGATCCTTTTTTCGCCGTTTGCCATCTCTTACTCCGCATCAGCCAGAACTATACGACATGAAACCATAATGTCGGCGGTATCGTCGGCCATTGGCTTGGCCCATGTCTGGCCGTGACAGGCCATTCGCTTTCGACTATCGCTTTTGCCATGACGCTGCCGACTGACCCCGCCGCAAACCTTGCCTCTCTCATCCGCTGTGCCTCGGTGACACCAGCCGAAGGCGGCGCGCTGAGCGCGCTGGAGGCGATGCTGAAGCCGCTCGGCTTCCTGGTCGATCGGCCGGTGTTCTCCGAAGACGGCACGCCCGACATCGAGAACCTCTATGCACGGCGCTCCGGCAATGGCCCGCATCTGATGTTCGCGGGTCATACCGACGTGGTGCCGGTCGGCGACGAAGCCGCCTGGACGCATCCGCCTTTCGCCGCCGACATCGCCAATGGCGAAATGTATGGCCGCGGCGCGGTCGATATGAAGGGCGGCATTGCCTGCTTCATCGCCGCGGTGGCGCGCCACGTCGAGGCGAATGGTGGCCCGAAGGGCTCGGTCTCGCTGCTGATCACCGGCGACGAGGAAGGGCCTGCCATCAACGGCACGGTCAAGCTGCTCGAATGGGCCGCGTCCAAAGGCGAGAAATGGGACGCGTCGATCGTCGGCGAGCCGACCAATCCGGACACGCTCGGCGACATGATCAAGGTCGGCAGGCGCGGCTCGATGTCGGGTAGCATCACCGTCAATGGCCGCCAGGGCCATGCCGCTTATCCGCAGCTTGCCGACAACCCGGTGCGCGGCCTGATGAGCCTGGTGGACGCCTTGCTGCATCCCGTCTTCGACAAGGGAACCAAGGATTTCCAGCCGACCAACCTCGAGGTGACCTCCATCGATGTCGGCAACCCGGCCACCAACGTCATTCCCGCCAAGGCAACCGCCACCTTCAACATCCGCTTCAACGACAGCTGGACGGCCGAGACGGTCCAGGCGGAAATCCACAACCGCCTCGATCAGGCGGCTGGGCGCAAGAAATACCGGCCGGGCAAGAAGACGCCAGTCGACTATGAGCTGGTCTGGCGCGACCGGCCGAGCCACGTCTTCCTGACCCGCGACGACAGGCTGGTCGAGACGCTGAGCGGCTCGGTCAAGGCGGTGGTCGGCAAAAAGCCGGCGCTATCCACCTCCGGCGGCACATCGGATGCGCGCTTCATCAAGGATTATTGCCCGGTGGTCGAATTCGGCCTGGTCGGCAAGACCATGCACATGGTCGACGAGCGCGTGGCCATCGCCGATCTGGAAACGCTGACGCGGATCTACCAGCGCTTCATCGACGACTGGTTCGGACAGGGCTGATCAGCATGCTTTCGGCGGACGAAACCCAAGCTTCGCTGACCGGCGCCTGGCGGCTGATGCTCGGCAAGGCCGACGGCCTGCGCCTGCTCGACCTCACGGCCGACGGCTTCTGGAATTCGTTCTTCGCCATCATCGTCGCGGCACCGGCGCTGATCGTCGGCTGGGTCGGCATCGCCAACGAGATCGGCGATCCCGATGCCTTCGCCGGCCGCTTCAGCATGCTGGTGCGACTGGCGACGGTCGATATCGGCTCCTGGGTACTGCCGCTGGTGGCGCTCGCCTTGGTGGCGCGGCGCGCCGGCATCGGCGGGCGCTTCGTCCACTATGTCGTGGCCAGCAACTGGGCCTCGGCGATCACTGCCTGGCTGATGCTGCCTTCGGCGCTGATCAGGCTTTTCCTGTCCTCGGCAAGCCAGGTCTCGAGCCTTGTGTCGCTGCTGTTATTTTCCCTGTCGATGGTGCTGACCTGGCGCATGACCAACGCGACGATCGGCAGGGGCGCTGCCTTCGGCACCGCCGTTTTCGTCGGCATGTTCGTCGCTTCGCTGCTGGTGCTGTTCGGACTGCAGATGCTGCTTGGCATCTCCGTGCCGGACGATGTCGGGGGCCAGAGCCTTTCCGGGCTTTATCCCGGATAGAACCAGGATTCTACCCGGGAGAACCAGGGTTCTACCCGGGATAATCGACGCCAATGAGAAAAAGCCCGTCGGGCGGCGCCACCTGGCCGCAGGCGGCGCGGTTTCGCGCCTCGAGCGCCGCCTTGAGGTCGCCCGATGTCCAGCCGCCGTCGCCGACCCGCTTCAGCGAGCCGACCATCGAGCGCACCTGGTTGTGCAGGAAGGATCGTGCCGATGCCCTCACCTCGATCAGATCATCGCCCGCCCGGCTCACATCGAGCCGCTCCAATGTCCTGATCGGGCTGTTAGCCTGGCACTGCGTCGAGCGGAAGGTGGTGAAGTCGTGCCGGCCGAGCAGGAGCTTCGCCGCCTCGTGCATGGCGGCGGCATCGAGCCGCTTCGGCACCCACCACACCTTACCCTTTTCCAGCGCCGAGGGCGCCCGCCGGTTGAGGATGCGGTAGAGATAGTGCCGGCCAATGGCGGAGAAACGGGCATCGAAATCGTCCGGGACGATCGTGGCCTTCAGGATGACGATGCGCGCGCCGGCCGCCTGCAGGTGTGCATTGACGGCATCGCGCACCTTGTCGTCGGGCCACGCCCTGGCAAGGTCGACATGCGCCACCTGCGCGGTCGCGTGCACGCCGGCATCGGTGCGGCCGGCGGCGCGCAGCCGGACCGCCTCGCCGCAGAATTTCTCGATCGCCTGCTCGATCGCCTGCTGCACCGAAGGCTGGTCGGCCTGATGCTGCCAGCCGGCAAACAGGCTGCCGTCATATTCGATATCGAGGCGAAAACGCGGCATGCCGGTCGGCTATACGCCCCCGCCTAGGCGGCGAGAGCGGTGAAGGCGGAGGCGTAGACCAGCCTGCCGGATTCGGGAGCTTCGCCCCAGGCCAGCGCCTGCAGCGCCTCGCCCTGGTTTTCGCTTTCGAACTTTTCTGCGCGGGCGTGGCTATAGCCGAAACGGCCGTAATAGGCCGGATCGCCCAGCACGACGGCCAGTGTCTCGCCGGCGTCCTTGAGCCGAATATGGGCCTCGCGGATCAACGCGCCGCCGATGCCGCTGCGATGGAAGGAAGGCTCCACCGCCAGCGGCGCAAGCGCCACGGCGGCAAAACTCTTGCCGCCGCTCTGCACGAACAGCCGTGAGAACAGGATATGGCCGACGGCCTGGCCGTCCTCTTCCGCCACCAGTTCGACGACGGCGTCACCGCCGGTCACCAACGCGTCGACCAGTCCGGCCTCCGTCTGCTGGCCGAAAGCGTGTTCCTCGACGAGGCGGATGGCCTCGCGGTCCCGCGGCGTCGCCGCGCGTATCGACATCATGCTCATGAGAATTTCAGTCCTTTTTCGATCTTGGCTCCGCGCAGGAATTCCGACGCGGCGGCGGGCTTTCCGCCCGCACGTTGAACTTCGACCAGCCTGACCGCGCCTTTTCCGCAGGCGACTGTCAGCCGGTCATCGAGAATTCCTCCCGACTCGCCCAAATCTTCCGAAGGCGACACGCCTTCGGATAGCGTCGAGCGAAGCAGTTTCAGCCGTTCCATACGGCCGCCAATTTCAATCTCGGACCAGGCGCCGGGAAACGGCGACAGGCCACGAATGTGGTTGTGAACCTCGGCCGCGGGCCGTGTCCACTCCACGCGCGTCTCGGATTTATCGATTTTCCTGGCGTAAGTCACCCCTTCGGCCGCCTGCGCGGTAAATGCCAGGGTGTTCTGTTCCAGCCGCGCCAACGCTTCCACCATCAGGGCAGCGCCGACACTCATCAACCGATCGTGCAGATCGCCGGCTGTCATATCGGGGCCGATGGCGCATTTTTCAACCAGTCCCACCGGGCCGGTATCCAGCCCCGCCTCCATGCGCATCACCATCATGCCGGTCTCGGTGTCTCCAGCCATGATGGCGCGCTGGATGGGCGCGGCGCCGCGCCAGCGCGGCAAAAGCGACGCATGGCCGTTGACGCAGCCAAGCCGGGGTGCCTCCAGAACTGCCTTGGGCAACAGCAATCCATAAGCGACGACCACGGCGATATCGGCGCCCAGGTCGGCAAAAGCGGCCTGCTCGGCCTCGCTTTTCAACGATGCCGGCGTTCGCGCCTCGATGCCAAGCCGCCCGGCCTCGCGCTGCACCGGTGACGGCGTCAGTTCCAGCCCGCGCCGGCCGGCGGCGCGCGGCGGCTGCGTGTAGACGGCTGAAATCTCGTGGCCAGCCTCGGCGATGGCGCGCAGCGTCGGCACCGAAAACTCCGGCGTGCCCATGAAGATGACGCGAAGGGGCATTGCCCTATCCCACCAGCTTGCCTGGCGCCTTGTCCCTGGCGAGCTTCTTGAACTTCTTCACCACCATGTCGCGCTTCAGCTTCGAGATGTGGTCGATGAACAGCACGCCGTTGAGGTGGTCGATCTCGTGCTGCAGACAGGTTGCCATCAGCCCCTCGGCCTCGATCTCCTGCAGCTTGCCGTCACGGTCCAGATATTTGACCCTCACCGAAGCCGGGCGCTCGACCTCGGCATAGTAATCAGGGATCGACAGACAGCCTTCCTCGTAGACGGACCGCGCGTCGGCGCTTTCGAGAATTTCCGGATTGATGAAGACATGTGGCGCCGGGGCTTCGTCTTCCTTGGCGAGATCGATCACCAGCATGCGCAGGGGCTCGCCGACCTGGATTGCCGCCAACCCGATGCCGGGTGCGTCATACATGGTCGCCAGCATATCGTCGGCAAGTTTGCGCACCGGCGCGTCGACGCGCTCCACCGGCTTGGAGACCTGGCGCAGGATGGGATCGGGAAGAATGATGAGCGGCTTGATCGGCATGGCGTTTCACCTAAGACCTCAATAGAAAGGCGTCAACCGGTGCGCCTGCGCCTCGTTCACGTTTTGATCTGTGCCAGACCGCCGAATCGGCTATGCTGTCCACATGAATGATCTGAGCACCATCCTTTCGGAGCCCGCCGCACGGCTCGGCGCCTCGACTATCACGCTCGGCCACGTCTTGGCCGTCGCCACATTGCTGTTTCTCGGCTTGTTCGTGGCGCTCGTCATCGCGCTGTGGCGCTCGGCCAAGGCGCGCGCGGTCGCCGCAGCGGAAGCCGCCGACCATGCCCGCGACGCCGAGGCGCGGATGGCCGGCATTCTGCAATCCCAGGCCGAGATGCAGGGCCGCATGGGCGCCATCGCCGAAGTGTTCGGCGCCCGCCAAGCCGAATTGACGCAGTCGATCGGCCAGCGGCTCGACGCCATGACCGGCCGCATCGGCCAGACCATGACCGAGCAGACCAAGTCCACGCATGAGAGCCTCGCGAAACTGCAGGAGCGGCTGGCGGTCATCGACACCGCGCAAGGCAACATCCAGTCGCTGGCCGGCCAGGTCGTGCAGCTGCAGGCGATCCTCTCCAACAAGCAGACGCGCGGCGCCTTCGGCCAGTCGCGCATGGAGGCGATCGTCGCCGACGGCCTGCCGCACGGCGCCTACGAATTCCAGGCGACGCTGTCGAACGGCAGCCGGCCGGACTGCCTGGTGAAAATGCCGAACGGCGCGCCGTCGCTTGCCATCGATGCCAAATTTCCCCTGGAAGCGTGGAATGCCATCCGCGCCGCCGATAACGCCGACCTGCAGAAGGTCGCGGCCCAGGCCTTCCGCCGCGATATCGAGGTCCATGTCCGCGACATTTCGGAAAAATACCTGCTGCAGGGCGAAACCCAGGACACCGCCTTCATGTTCGTGCCGTCGGAATCGGTGTTCGCCGAAATCCACGAGAATTTCGAAGCGGTTGTCCAGAAGGCGCACCGTGCCCGCGTCATCATCGTCTCGCCTTCGCTCTTGATGCTGTCGATCCAGGTCATCCAGGCGATCCTCAAGGATGCGCGCATGCGCGAGCAGGCGCATCTGATCCAAGGCGAAGTCATCAGGCTGATGGAAGACGTCCAGCGTGTCGACGAGCGGGTGCGCAAATTGCAGGGCCATTTCGGCCAGTCGGCCAAGGACATCGAAGACATACTCGTCTCGACCTCGAAAGTGACCAAGCGTGGCCAGAAGATCGAGGCGCTGGAATTCGGAGAAGGCGAGCCCGACGCCCCGCGCGGCGGCGCCCCTGCCAAGGTGGAGGCCGCACCGCGCGCTGCCGATTCAAAGACCGGGCAGCTGAGATTGAGGGTCGTCGAAGGCGACGACTGAACGCTACTGCTCTTCGACTGTCGTCATACCCTCGAATTCCGGAAGCCAGTGCAGCGCCGACCGATGCCATTTCTGGTGTCTCGGGACCAGGTTCTGGCGCTGCCGCGAGGTCCCGACCCTGATCCCATAGACCTTCGGACCGTCGCCGACCGATGTCGCATAGAGATGCGAGCCGCAGTCGGCACAAAAAGCCTGCGTTCGCTTGGCGCCGCTCGCCACGGTCTTGATGTAGATCTTCGGTTCGCCGCTGGTGATCCGGTAGTGATCCTCCGTCGCAGGAACGGTAACGCGAAATGCCGTACCGGTCAGTTGCTGGCAATCGGTACAATGGCAGATCGAGGTCTTCTCCGGGTCGACCTCCGCCTCATAGGTGATGGCGCCACAATGGCAGCCGCCGTCGATCTTCATTGTCATTCCTCCAACTTCGATCGGCTGATTTTAGCGGCACGGAGACCCGAGGCAACGGCAGGGCGCTGGTCCAGAGGCCAGAATCCCGAAAAGTGGACCGCGGTGTCGCAAAGTTCGTACTCGAATCTATCCGGACGCGGATTCGATCAGCTTGCGCCGCTTTTCCCAGGTGCCTGACGTCTGCGGCTTGACGAACAGCCGCGTGATCTCAGGCATCTCCTTCTTCAACCGCGCCTCGATGCGCTCGACACAGGCCTCGATCTCCGGCGCCGACAAATGGTCCTCGAATTCGATGCTCAGGCCGGCGACGATTTCTTCCGGACCCATATGCACCGTCAGCACGCCGTTCGCCCGCTGCACCGCCGGATCCTGCTGGACGATCGCCAGCACCTTCCTCTGCACCTCGGGTGAGGCCGGCTCGCCGATGAGCAGGCCCTTGCTTTCACGCGCCAGGAAGATTGCCGTCGTGCCGAGGATGAGCGAGATGCCGATCGAGGCGGCGCCGTCGAGTTCGGGCATCTCGAAAATCTCCGCCGCCAATATGCCGGCAAAGGCGACGGCCAGGCCGAGAAGGGCGGCACTGTCTTCAAACAGCACGGTATAGACGCTCGGATCCTTGCTCGATTGCACGGCTTGCAGCCAGCCCTGCTTGCCCTTCTGCTTGCGGAATTCCTTCAGCGCCACCAGCCAGGAGCTGCCTTCGAACAGGAAGGACAGGCCGAGAACGATGTAGTTCACCCTAGCGTTGGCGACCGGCTCCGGCGCCATGATGTGGATGATGCCCTCGTAGAACGACACGCCGGCGCCCAGCGCGAAAACCAGAAGGGCGACGATGAAGCTCCAGAAATAGAGTTCACGGCCATGGCCGAGCGGGTGCGAGCTGTCCGCGGGGCGTGCCGCCCGGTGCATGCCGTAGAGCAGCAGGCCGCCATTGCCTGTATCGACCAGCGAATGCACGCCTTCCGACAGCATGGCCGAACTGCCGGTGAAAAAGGCGGCGGCGAATTTGGTCAACGCTATGGCGAGATTGCCGGCGAGCGCCGCGTAGATAACCGTTCTGGAGCCGCCGTGTCCAGCCATGCAGGTTCTATCCCCTTCGAGGCAGTGTAGCGGCTCTGCCGCGGAGTTGCACAGCCATCACAACGCGCCAATCGTCGGGTCGTTCAATGTGTTCGAAACCTGCTGGCGGGAAGGCCAGCTATTCCTGGATCTCGTCGGTCCACACTTTGAAGCCCGCAAGCAACCCTGGCCCGAAGATATGGGTTAGCGGCACATCCGCCGCGTCGCGGCCGGAGGCGATCAGGATGCGGCCGATGCGTGGCGCGTTGTTGCGCGGATCGAAAGCGTGCCAGCGGCCGCCGAGATAAACCTCCATCCAGGCGCAGAAATCCATGCTCGCCCAAGGCTTCGGCATGCCGATGTCGCTGATGTAGCCTGTGCAGTAGCGCGTCGGGATATTGAGTGCCCGGCAAAACGTGACGGCAAGATGCGCGAAATCGCGGCACACGCCGCTCCGTTCGCGCCAGGCTTCCGCGGCGGTGCGCGTCACCCGTGCGTTGCCGTAGTCGAAGACGATGTGGTTGTGGACGAAATCGCACACCGCCTGCACGCGCGGGATGCCTGATGGCATATGGCCGAACAGCCGCCATGCCTCGCTTGCCAAGAGGTCGCTTTCGCAAAACCGGCTGGGCAGCAGGAACAGCAGCGTTTCAGCCGGCAGGTCTCGCACCTCATGCTGCCACGCCATCAACTCGCCCATCTCGAACGTGCCGGAGTCGCGGATCACCGCATCCGTACCGAAAGTGAAACGCCCGGGCGGGGCGACGAGCCGGTTGCACCAGTTGCCGAAACTGTCGCGATAACTCTCAATCGGCACTGGCGGGTTGGAGGTCAGGAAATCCGGGCGCTCAAGATCGGAGGCGCGGGAATAGTGGACATTGAGCATTGAGATGAGCGGCGTTTCCTGCGGAAAGTCGAAGCTCATCTCGCAGCCGATATGGATCCGCATTGTCGTCCTGACGGGCCTGCCTGACGATCACCCGGCGGTGCACGGGTCGATGCTGCAGTGCGAAGACAAGCATGGCATGGACTGCCGGGGTTTACGAGCAAATTAGAAACCGGTTGAAAGCGGCCTGCCGGCGCTGGCAGCAGGCACTCGCCTCTTGCAGTCTGGCGTTTGTCTTGTTTCACTCCGTTTCCCGCAACTGGAGGAACGAATCATGGCTAAAGGTGCGATGAAGGCAGGCAAGGAAGCCCGCAAACCAAAGAAAGACGCCAAGAAGCCTGTAGCCGCTCCGGCCCTGAAGGCGCCGCCGGTCAAGGCGACGAGGATCAAGGAAAAGTAGATATCGCAGAGCGTGCATGGATTTCACCGGCGGCGTCCGACATGCCGCCGGCGAATTGTTGATTGGGCGTTCAGACACCCTATATCGACGATGCGGGGACGACCTCGCATTTCCCGAAATCCGGTTGGGACGGCCCGCCCATTGTTTGATTGAGCATCCGAAGACCTTTCGGCCGGATGTTCTGGATGGAGCGTTCCGATGCCATGGATTCTTCTGTTCTTCGCCGGCCTGTTCGAAATCGGCTGGGCGATCGGGCTCAAATACACCGACGGCTTCACCAGGCTTGTTCCGACCGTGCTCACGGTCGCGTCGATGATCGTCAGTTTGACCTTGCTTGGCCTGGCGCTGAAGACCCTGCCTGTCGGCACAGCCTATGCGGTGTGGACCGGTATCGGCACCGTCGGCACGGCGCTGCTCGGCGTCTGGCTGCTGGGCGAGCCCGCGACGGCGATCAGGCTCGGCTGCATCGCGTTGATTGTCTGCGGTATCATGGGGCTGAAATTCGCGGCCTGAACGGCCTGTCCACCGACTGGCGCTATCGACCGAGCTGACATCATGAATCGACGTCCCTGGATGCAGGGAGGCTCCCCGTGGGCAACACCGACACGCGAAAAAGGGCCGCGCCTTGGCGCGTCCCTCATTCATCATCCATCGAGGCGAGTGCGCTGTTAGCGACCCGTAAAGCCGGGCGGTGTCCTGCCGGTGCGCTGCTTGCGTGCCGCATAGCGTGCGTCGCGCTTTGCCTTGCGCTCTGCTTCATCGGCAAGCAAACGAGCGATACGCTCGTTCTCTTCAGCTTCCCGAAGCTTGGCATCCGCTTGCGCTGCCTCTTCGGCGGCAATGCGCGCAGCTTCGGCTGCTGCCTCACGCTCGGCTTTCTCAATCGCCTCGCGTGCCAGCTTTTCCTGTTTCAGCTTGGCCTTCTCGGCCTCGCGGATCTCACGAGCCGCAAGGATCGCCTTGCGTTCTGCCTGTCGTGCCAGCACCGCGGGATCGTCTGCTGCCGGCTTTGACTTGAAGCGCTCCAGAAGCGCCTTCTTTGCCTCGGTCGCGGCATTGCGCCGCTCGAAAATGTCTTTTTCCCTGTAGATAGCCAAGTCCACTTCCTTGAAGTCTATTCGCGACGCTTACATACGCGCGAAAACCGGGAGTTCAAGCGCCAAAACGGCATGCCAGCCATGAAATTCCGGGATGTTGCACCCGGGAGACGCATTTTCCGCCGAAATCGACATGCACTGTTCACCAGCCAGCCTCTGGCGGCGCGACGGACGCGTCGCTACCTCTGGAGCATGATGCCGAAAAGGGGAAAGCGGTTTTCGGACGATATCATGCTCTATCTATCTCTTCGATTTAGGGTCGGATTCAGATTTCAGGTCGAACAGAGCTAAAATCATCCGACCCTAGCGCAACAATCAACACACTGGGATGACATCCAAATGGAACTCGGCCTCTACACTTTTGCCGATGTGAGCCCTGTGCCGGGTCCCGGCGCCATCGGTCCGCATGAGCGGCTGCGCAACCTGATCGAGGAGATCGAACTTGCCGACCAGGTCGGGCTCGACGTCTTCGGCCTCGGCGAACACCACCGGCCGGACTATGCCGCCTCGGCACCGGTCGTGGCTTTGGCCGCGGCGGCGGAGCGTTCGAAGCGCATCAAGCTGACCAGTGCGGTGACGGTATTGTCCTCCGACGATCCGGTGCGCGTTTTCCAGCAGTTTTCCACGCTCGACCTTCTGTCGGGCGGCCGCGCCGAGATCATGGCTGGGCGAGGTTCGTTCATCGAATCCTTCCCGCTATTCGGCTACAACCTCGAAGACTATGACGAGCTGTTCGCCGAAAAGCTCGACCTGCTGCTGGCCATCCGCGATCAGGTGAAGGTTACCTGGTCGGGTAGGCTGCGCGCGCCGATCAACGATCGCGGCGTCTATCCCAGGCCCTTCCAGGACAGGCTGCCGGTCCATTGGCGGAACGCCGCAATCGGCCGCTCGGGCGGGCGCGCTCGGCCTGCCGCTGGCGCTTGCCATCATCGGCGGCGAACCGGCGCGCTTCGCGCCGCTGTTCGACCTCTACCGTGAGGCCGCCAAGCGCGCTGGCGGCGATCCGACGGGGTTGGCGACCAGCATCAACGTGCATGGCTTCATCGCCGACACGACCGAGCAGGCGGCGGACGACTTCTACGGCCCCCAGGCCGAGGTGATGAACCGCATCGGCCGTGAGCGCGGCTGGGGTCCGACATCGCGCGCGCATTTCGACCAGTCGCGTGGTCCCGACGGCGCGCTGTTCGTCGGCAATCCGGAGCAGGTGGCGGAAAAGATCGTGACCCAGCACAGGGTGTTCGGTAATGACCGCTTCCTGCTGCAGATGGCGATCGGCACCATGCCGCACGCCAAGATCATGAAGGCGATCGAGCTCTACGGCACCAAGGTGGCGCCGATCGTGCGCAAGGAAACCGCGAAATCCGCGCCGCCCGTGGCGGCGCCTGTCGCGTGAACTTAAGGAGGCCCGCGAGCCTCATTCCATGAGCCCTGGATGAGGATGCTTATCGCGTTGCCCGGTGTACGGCCGCATCCATCATCGCGGCATGATGGATTTCGGTCGCCTCGTCGGCTGGGAACAGGCACTCGATGCGCAGTTCCTGGGCGGCGACGGTTTGGGGAGTGCCGACCGTGGTGACCATCGAAAAGTAGTCCAGGCGGCGACCGTCCTTGATGAAGCCAAGCGGAATGACCGGCATGAAGCCGATCGCCACCGGATTTTTCCAATCGCTGTTCACGTCCGGGTAGGCGAGCAGCGCCGCCAGCAACTCCCTGGTCTTTTCGTCGACGACGCGGCCGATGGATTCGCGATAGACCCGCTCGAACAGGCTCCGCGCCACGTCGGGCCAATTGGCGACGAACGGGCGCATGCCTTTGGGATCGAACATGAGGTGGAGCATGTTGCGCGGCCCTTCGCGCGCGGCCATGTCGAGGAAACAGCCGAAGAAGAGCGGTGCGGCTTCGTTGGTCATCAGCACATTCCAGTACCGGTCCATGACCAGCGCCGGATAGGGTTCATGCTGGCGCATGATGCGCGTCAGGGCATCGGTGACGCTCTTCATTTCCATGGAGTTCCAGGCGCCTTCGGAAAACATCGGCGCGTAGCCCGCCGCCAAAAGCAGGGCATTACGCTCGCGCAAAGGGACATCGAGCGCCCCCGCGATCGCCATCAAGGTCTCACGGCCGGGAACGCTGCGTCCGCTTTCGATGAAACTGATCTGCCTTTGCGAAATGCCCGTATCGAGGGATAGATCAAGCTGGCTTCTGCCACGCACATCGCGCCAGTAACGCAAGAGCGTGCCCAGGTCGGGTGTCATGGCCGTTCTGGAGTTGGTCTTCATGCCCGCTGTCCTCGCAGTCCCTCGAACGATACACGCGATGCAATCACGCAGCGACGGCGCATGGCACCAGAAGATCCATGCGCCGTCGGTCGGGTCAGGCGGCAATCGCGGCGGCGGGAGACCATGCCTGCGGCTGGAAGCGCTCTTCGATCGGCGTGCCGGCCATGTTGGTGGTGGTTGCCGCCATGGTGGAGACGCCGACGCCGGTTACCACTTCCAGGATCTGGGCTTTCGAATAGCCCGCCGAAGTAAACGCATCGATGTCCGCGTCACTCACGTTTCCCTTGTTTTCGATCAGCGCCCTCGTCAAGGCCGAGAGTGCCGCATATTTCGGGTCCGTCGGCAACCTGCCATCCCGGATCGCCTTGACTTCGCTTTCCGCAATCCCATCCTCGATGGCGAATGTCGAATGCGCGGCGACGGTCCAGGGGCATTTGATGGTGACCGCGTTGGTCAGCAGCAGCACCTGCTTTTCGATCTCGTCGAAGCTTCCGCCGTGGAAACTGCCGAAGCTGCTGACGAAACCGTTGAGGAGAACCGGATTGTTGGCCATCGTCGCCATGACGTTCGGAAGAAAGCCAAACTTCTCCTCAAGCGCCTTCAACGTGGGCCTGGATTTCTCCGGCGCCGACTCGGTTGTTTGAAGGGTAAATCTTTGCATCGTGATGTCCTCTTTCAGGGGTAAGGCGGAATCTGCCGGCGACATCCTCGCCGCGCCGGCCTTGCGAGCCCTTGGGTTGCGAAGGCCTGCTCCCGTACTAGGCCCGCCACCTGCCCGGACTCAATTACGCGGCATGTAATCGTGGAACGCTTGCAGCCGAGCCGTCGGTTTGAGCTGTATTGACGGCGCCGCCGCTCGAAGGCGGCCACGCCGTCAGCGCCGGCTAACGGAACCTTGAAGCCGCGCTGGCGTTTCCGTCTGCGGATTGCATCAGTTGTGATGTGCCCGCCGAGGGGATCGCGATGAAGGCCGAACCCACCGCTTTGGGCGCAGGCGTTGCCGAAGCCGAAGAATCGCGAGTGGCGGCGCGTGCCGATACGCGTCTCATGCGCTCGTTGCTCATCGGTATCTTCCTGTTCATGACCGTCTATGCGCTCTATTTCGCGCGCGCTTTTTTCATGCCGGTCATCTTGGCCTTCCTGCTGGCGCTGACGCTGACCCCAATCGTGCGGCTACTGCGCAAGCGCGGCATTCCCGAAGTGGTTTCGGCGACGCTTCTGGTGCTTGTGTCCATCTTCGTCTTCGCAAGCGCCGGCTATGTGCTCAGTGGGCCTGTCATCGATCTCATCAACAACACATCGTCCATCGGCCAGCAGCTGACCGAGCGATTGGCGCAGTTGCGACGGCCGCTCGAGAGGATCATGGACATCGCGCACCAGATCGAGGGGCTGACCGAGACATCGCAGGAACCGGGTGTGCAAAAGGTCGCGGTAGCGCAGTCCGGCTTCTTCTCGTCGGCGGCGAGCAACATCCTGTCGGCTGGGACAAGCCTGACCATCATCTTCGTGCTGTCGCTGTTCCTGCTCGCCTCGGGCACGATGTTCTACGAGAAGATCATCCAGTCCTTCGCCAGCCTCACCGAAAAGAAGCGGGCGCTGCGCGTCGTCTACGACGTCGAGCGGGAAATCTCGCACTATCTGCTCACCGTCACCATCATCAACACCGGCCTCGGCACGGTCATCGGCCTCGGCCTGTGGGCGCTCGGCATGCCCAATCCGTTGGTCTGGGGCGCGGCGGCCGCCCTGCTCAATTTCCTGCCCTATGTCGGGGCCATGATCACGCTTGTCCTGGTCACCGTCATCGCGCTCATCACCTTCGACACGATCGCCTATGCGCTGTTGGCGCCTGCTTTCCTGGTTTTGTGCGACATCATCGAAGGCCAGTTCGTGACGCCGATGGTGGTCGGGCGGCGGCTCGAGATCAACGCCGTGGCGATCTTCATCGCCATCGCATTCTGGTCATGGCTGTGGGGCTTCGTCGGCGCCCTGATGGCGGTGCCGCTGCTGGTCGTCGTCAAGGTGTTCTGCGATCACTTCGAGAGCCTCAGCCATGTCGGCAATTTTCTCGCCGCCCAACACACGGCGGTCGTTGAGGACGAAGCCGACGAGCAGGACGCCGCGGCAGCCGGATAACCGGCGCACGGTTTGCGACGGCGGGATCGAATGCCTATATCCGGCCGATCAGTGCCCGGTGCCCTTCCCGATGAATGACGTTCCCTTCGACCTCGACGCCTATTTCGCCCGGATCGGCCATGCCGGTTCCGGACAAGCTTCGCTCGACACGCTGAAGACGCTCCATTTCCTGCATCCGCAGGCGATCCCGTTCGAGAATATCGATCCGTTTCTGGGACGCCCGGTCGGATTGGATGTCGCCTCGCTGCAGGGCAAGATCGTCCTTGGTGGGCGTGGCGGCTATTGCTTCGAGCACAATCTCGTCTTCATGCACGCGCTGAAGGCGCTCGGCGTCAAGGTCGGCGGCCTTGCCGCGCGTGTGCTTTGGGGTCAGAGCGAGGACGCCATCACGGCGCGTAGCCACATGCTTTTGCGCGTCGAACTTGACGGCCACACCTATATCGCCGACGTCGGATTCGGCGGCCTGACGCTTACGGCGCCGCTGCTGCTGAAGCCCGGCCGGGAACAAAAAACGCCGCACGAGACATTTCGCATCGTCGAGGCCGGCGATCATTTCCGCCTGCAGGCCTTGATCGGCGGCGACTGGCGCTCGCTATATCGCTTCGACCTGCAGCCGCACTATGAGGTCGACTATTCCGTCGCCAATTACTTCCTGTCGAACAACCCGGCATCGCATTTCCTCACTTCCGTCATAGCGGCCCGCGCCGCACCCGACCGGCGCTATGCGCTGCGCGGCGATCGCCTATCGATCCATCACGTCGATGGCCGCACCGAGCAGAAGCAGATCGCCACCGCCGCCGAACTTGCCGACACGCTGGAAGGCCAGCTCGGCATCACCATTCCCGACCGCGAGGCCTTCGAGGCCCAGGTGCGCGAGAAGAAGATCGTGGAGACCAGTATATGACCGAACTGTCCGTTCTCGACCTGTCGCCGATCGTCGAAGGCAGCGATGCCTCGCAATCGCTCGCCAATTCGCTCGATCTCGCCCGCCACGCCGAGCGGCTGGGCTACAAGCGCTACTGGCTGGCCGAACATCACAATATGCCGGGGATCGCCAGTGCGGCCACATCGGTCGTCATCGCCCATGTCGCCGGCGGCACCAAAACCATTCGTGTCGGCGCCGGCGGCATCATGCTGCCCAACCATGCGCCGCTGGTGATCGCCGAGCAATTCGGCACGCTCGCCGCCCTGTTTCCTGGCCGCATCGACCTTGGCCTCGGTCGCGCTCCCGGCACCGACATGAACACGGCGCGCGCGCTGCGCCGCAATCTCGAGGCCGGCGCCGACAATTTCCCGCAGGATGTCGTCGAACTGATGGGCTATTTCCTGCCGGCCGAGGAAGGCCAGCGTCTGCGTGCCGTGCCCGGCGAGGGCCAGACGGTGCCGATCTGGATTCTCGGGTCGAGCCTCTACGGCGCGCAGCTCGCTGCCATGCTCGGCCTGCCCTACGCCTTCGCCTCGCATTTCGCGCCGGCGGAACTCGATCATGCGCTGGACATCTACCGCTCGCGCTTCCAGCCGTCGGAGCAGCTCGAAAAGCCGCATGTCATGCTCGGCCTCAACGTCTTCGCGGCACCCACCGACGCAGAGGCGCGGCTGCTGTTTACCTCGCTGCAGCAGGCCTTTGTCAATCTGCGCACCGGCAGGCCCGGAAAATTGCCGCCCCCGGTCGAGAACTATGACCGGGATCTCGACCCGATGGCCAAGTCCATGCTCAGCCAGGCGCTGTCCTGCGCCGTCGTCGGCTCACCGGAAACAGTCCGGCAAGGCATCGATGCGTTCGTGCGACGCACCGGCGCCGACGAGTTGATGGTCACGGCGCAGATATCGGACCACGCCGCCCGCGTGCGCTCCTTCGAGATTTTGGCCGAGGCGCACGGATCGTTGTCGCAAGCGGCCTGAAACAGGCGGCCTGGAGCTTTTGCCGACGTCGATGCTCTGCTAAGTGCGGGTATCCTTCGCAACTGCGAGCCTTGCCTTGCCCCATGACCTCGATAGACGCGAGCAGTTTGCCATCGACCTGGCGCGGCGGGCCGGCGAACTCGGCCTGAAATATTTCCGCGATCTCGACAGCCTGACCATCGAGAGCAAAGGCCATCAGGACCTTGTCTCGCAGGCCGACCGCGAGGTCGAGCTGTTCATCCGCGCGGCAATCGCCGCCGACTATCCGCAAGACGGCATTATCGGCGAAGAGCACGCCTCGGTCGCCGGCTCGACCGGCCATGCCTGGGTCATAGACCCCATCGACGGCACCGCCAATTTCGTACGCGGCATTCCGGCCTGGTGCGTGGTGATCGCTTGCGCAAGAAATGGCGAGACGATCGTCGGCGTCATCCACGAGCCGTCGACCGGCGAGACCTTCCACGGAAGGCTGGGCGGCGGCGCCTTCGTCAACGGCAGGCCGATCAAAACGAGTGCGGCCACCAGCCTGCAAGAGGGCTCGGTGGGCACCGGCTTCTCAAACCGGGCCGAAGCCGAGAACATCGCCGTGCTGATCAAGAAGATCCTGGCCGAGGGCGGCGTCTTCTTCCGCAACGCGTCAGGCGCGCTGATGCTTGCCTATGTCGCCTCGGGCCGGCTGCTTGGCTATGTGGAGGAACACATGAACCCTTGGGACTGCCTCGCCGGCATGCTGCTGATCGAGGAGGCCGGCGGCACTGTGCTGAAGGCGGATCCGAAGACAGTGCTGCAGAGAGGGACACAGATTATCACCGGCGGCAAAGGCGTCTTTTCGAAGCTGCAGGAACTGTGTTCCGGTGTCTTCACGCCCTGATCAAATCCCGAGAATTGCCCGAAAACCGCTTCACACTTTCGGCATGCTCAGGCGCTCACGCTCTGCACCACTGTCCCCAGCGGGCGGCATGAATTGCGGATCATCAAACGGCCCTTGAGGACGAGCTTGCGTGGCGGCGCGTCCCTGTTGCCGGCGAGACGGTCGAGCAGCAGATTGGCCGCCTGTTCGCCGATCGCCTGCACCGGCTGCGCCACCGTCGTCAGTTGCGGCTGGAACACGTCGGACCAGGGAAAATCGTCGAAGCAGGCTACCGAAATGTCCTCCGGACAGGACAGGCCGATGTCGCGGATCGCCTTCATCGTGCCGATCACCATCGGGTTGTTGGCCGAGAAGATGGCGCTTGGCCGCTCATGCAGCGACAGCAGCTGCATGGTCGCGTTGTAGCCGTCGATCTCGTGGAAATTGCCGGAACGAACCAGTTCCTCGGCCACCGGCAAGCCGGCGGCCTGGAGCGCCTCGCAATATCCGGTCATCCGGTCATGCATGGGTGAAATATCCGAGGTGCCGGTAATGTAGCCAATCCGCCGATGGCCGAGATTGATCAGATAGCTGATGGCGTCGAACACCGCGCGCTGGTTGTCGAGAACCACGGCGTCGGTGTCCACACCCTCGCACAGACGGTCCAGCAACACGACCGGCACATTGGCGTCGACGACGATCCGCTCGAGGATCGCGCCGCCACCGACGCGGGCCACGATAAGCCCGTCGACCATGCGGTCGAGCAGCAGCCTGATCTGGTCGTCCTGGGTGTTCAAATCCTCGTCAGTGCAGCACAGCATGACGGCATAGCCGGCGCGGTCGAAGGCCTGCTGGATCACCGAAACGACGGCGGTGAAGAACGGGTTGGTGATGTGCGGAACGGTCAGGCCGATGGTGCGGGTCGTGCCCATCTTCAGGCTGCGAGCGATGGCGTTGCGCTTGTAGCCGATATCGCGGATTGCCTGTTCGATACGCTGGCTGAGTTCCGGGCTGACGGTCGCCGTACCATTGATCAGCGCCGACACGGTGGCGACCGAGACACGCGCGGCCTCCGCCACGTGAAGCATGGTGGGCGCGGTGGATTTGCGCTGTTTTTTTCGCCCTGACGCTGTCATTTTCGAAACGTTTCGTCACCCCTCTGCCGCCAATACCTACGGAATCCTGTCTTTTTAAGCAAGAATCGAAATGCATCAAACTTCTGGCACCTGATATCGGCTTGACACTATCGAAACGTTTAGATTAGCGTTTGCCTGGAGTTGACGACGACGGAAGGGAGGCCGCCATTGTCATGCAAGAGAGCAGTTCCCCTTCTTCGACGCGCAATGCGGCATCGGATCGGCCGGACATCGTTCTGAGCGCCGAGCACATTTCCAAGAGCTTTGGCGGCATCGCCGCGCTCGTCGATGTCGGCTTCGAACTGCGACGCGGCGAGGTCCATGCCCTGATGGGCGAGAACGGCGCCGGCAAATCGACGCTGATGAAGATCCTCTCCGGCGTCTATACCGGCTATGAAGGCACGGTCCGCGTCGATGGCCGGCCGGTCGGCTTCGCCGGCGTGCGCGACGCCGAGGATGCCGGCATCGCCAT
Source organism: Mesorhizobium sp. B2-4-18 (assembly GCF_006441385.1). Classification (NCBI taxonomy): domain Bacteria; kingdom Pseudomonadati; phylum Pseudomonadota; class Alphaproteobacteria; order Hyphomicrobiales; family Phyllobacteriaceae; genus Mesorhizobium; species Mesorhizobium sp. B2-4-18. The sequence continues at coordinate 116,086 of NZ_VFUW01000011.1, forward strand.
CATCCACCAGGAACTCAACCTGGTGCCGGAGCTCAGCGTCGCCGACAACATCTTTCTTGGCCGTGAAAAGCTGATCGCCGGGCTGATCGTCGACCGCAAGGCGAGCAGCCGCGCGGCAAGCGCCCTCCTGCAGCGGCTCGGCATCGAACTCGATCCGGACGCTCGCGTCGGTGCCTTGCGTGTCGGCGAACAGCAACTGGTCGAGATCGCCAAGGCGCTGTCGATGTCGGCGCGCATCCTGATCATGGACGAGCCGACCTCGGCCCTGTCGCCGGCCGAATGCCAGCGGTTGTTCCGCATCATCGGCCAGCTTGCCGATAGCGGCGTCGCCATCGTCTACATTTCGCACCGCATCGACGAGGTGATGCATCTGGCCGGTCGCGTCACCGTCTTCCGTGACGGACGCCATGTGCTGACGCGGCCGATGGCCGAACTCGACGAAAACGCCATCATTTCGGCGATGGTCGGACGGGACCTGCTCGCATCCTCCCAAGGTGAGCGGGATCCCGGCGGCAGGACCGTGCTTTCGGTCAGCGACCTGTCGCTGTCGAAGCCCGACCGCCAGGGCTGGCGGCAGGTGGTCGGCGGCGTCAGCTTCGATCTGGCCGCCGGAGAAATCCTCGGCATTGGCGGGTTGCTGGGCTCAGGCCGCACCGAGATCATGGAAGCGATCTTCGGCTCGAGCGATGGCCGTGCCGGCGGCGAGATCCGGCTCGACGGCCAGCCAGTGGATATCCGCTCGCCGCGCGATGCAAGACGCCTCGGCATCGCGCTGGTGACCGAGGACCGCAAGACGCAGGGCCTGCACCTGCAGGCCTCGATATCGGACAATGTGGCGCTGCCGCTGGTCGGCGCGCTGGCGCGCTTCGGCATCCGCTCGCTGGCCGGCGAGCAGGGGCTGGCGCGGCAGGCGGTCAAGGCGCTCGGCATCCGCTGCCGGGACATCGACCAGCCTGCCGGCACGCTGTCGGGCGGCAACCAGCAGAAGGTCGTCATCGGCAAGTGGCTGGCGACCAGGCCCAGGGTGCTGTTGCTCGACGAGCCGACGCGCGGCATCGATGTCGGCGCCAAGCGCGAAATCTACGACCTTATCTTCCGGCTGGCGCGCGATGGCCTGGCCATCGCCGTCATCAGCTCCGAGCTGCCGGAATTGCTGCATCTTTCCGACCGCATCCTGGTGATGGCCGACGGCCGCCAGACAGGCATCCTTTCGCGCGGCGCGGCGAGCGAGGAGGCGATCATGCGCCTCGCGGCACCGCGCCGGACCCTATCGAGACCCGCCGCATGACCGCACTGAAACTCCTGTCCCGCACCAAGCTCTACTGGGGCCTGATCGCCATCTTCCTGATCGGCGTGCTGGGTTCGCCGGTGAGTTCCAAGGGCAACAACATCTTTCTGTCCTACGGCAATCTGCTCGACGTGCTGCGCCAGGTGTCGACCACCGGGCTGATCGCCACCGGCATGACCGCGGTGATCATCACCGGCGGCATCGACCTTTCCGTCGGTTCGCTGATGGCCATCTGCTCGGTGGTGTGCGCCATGCTGCTGACGGTTCCGGGCGTGACGCCCGGTGTCGTGCTGGGCGTGCCGACCGTCGCGCTGGTCGCGCTGTGCCTCGGCTTCGTCGTCACGCGCTTCATCTTCCTCAATGTGGAGAAGTCCCGCGCCGGCGCGGATGCCGCCGTTCGCGATGTCAGGCTGGACACCGTTCGCGGGCTGGTCACGCCGGCAACCGTCGGCGTCGTCCTGTGCTGTCTTTCGCTGTGGTACCTGTTGCCGCAGATCGAGCCCAAATTCGGCGTTCTCGGCGTGCTGCTGGTGGCGCCCTGCGTCGGCCTGCTGTTCGGCGCCATCAACGGTTTCATCATCGTTGGCGGGCGGCTGCAGCCGTTCATCGTCACGCTGGCGATGATGGTGACGGCGCTCGGCATCGCCCGGCTCACCGCCGGCCAGAACAATGCCGTGCTGCCGGTCTATACCGGTTCCAACGCAACCGCCGATTTCGAGCTGCTGCGCTCGCTGGTGTTCGGCGTCATCCCGATGCCCGGCCTGTTCTTCCTCGGCGCCATTGTCATCTATGGCGCGGTGCTGCGCTTCACGCCCTTCGGCCGCTATGTCTATGCGATCGGCGGCAACGAGGAGGCGGCCAGGCTCTCCGGCATCGCCGCCGGCCGCGTCAAGATCGCCACCTATGCCATATCAGGCCTGCTCGCCGGAATCGCCGCGGTGCTCTACGTGGCGCAGTACCGGCAAGGCAAGCCGGATGCCGGCGCCGGGCTGGAACTCGACGCCATCGCGGCCGTGGTCATCGGAGGCACCAGCCTGATGGGCGGACGCGGCAGCCTGACAGGCACCTTCTGCGGCGTGCTGATCTTCGGGCTGCTGTCCAACATATTGCAGCTCCACAACATCAATTCGAACCTTCAGCTGGTGCTGAAGGGGATGATCATCATCGGCACCGTGCTCGTGCAGGAGCGCAATGCCGGCGATCTCATGGCCTATCTGCGCCTGCCCGGGGCGGCGCACAAGGAAACGGCCGCCGCAAAACGGCCGTCGCAAGAGACACCGTCTCTCAATCTCGGAGGAAACAAGAAATGAAACGACGTGACATGCTGAAGCTTGCCGCACTCGGCGCGGCATTGCTGACCACCACGGCACTGCTCTCCACCGGCCATGCTTTCGCCCAGGACAAGAAGTGGAAGATCGGCTTCTCGCAGGTGACCACCATCGAGCCCTGGCGCGCCCAGTTCAACAAGGACATCATTGCCGAGGCCGCCAAGCATCCGGAGGTCGAGCTGATCATCACCGACGGCGAGGACAAGACGGAGAAACAGGTCGCCGACGTCGAGAACCTGATCCGCCAGGAAGTCGACGCGCTGCTGGTCTCGCCGAAAGAATCCGCCGGCCTGACCGGCGTCGTGCAGCAGGCGATCGACGCCAAGATCCCGGTCTTCGTGCTCGACCGCAATGTCGACACCAAGGACTACACGCAGTTCGTCGGCGGCGACAACAAGCTGATCGGCCGCGCGGCCGGCGAATACGCCGTCGAACTGCTCGGCGGCAAGGGCAAGGCAGCGGGCAATGTCGTCGAGATCTGGGGCGGCATGGGCACCCAGCCGGCGCATGACCGCCATGACGGCTTCCATGAATTCACCGACAAGGAACCGGGCATCAAATATTTGCTCGACCAGCAGTCGGGCGACTGGAAGCAGGACCAAGCCTACAATCTGATGGCCAACGCGCTGAAGACCAACGAGAAGATCGATCTCGTCTACGGCCACAACGACCCGATGGCCTACGGTGCCTATCTGGCCGCCAAGGATGTCGGCCGCGAGAAGGACATCAAGTTCATCGGCATCGACGGCCTGCCCAACGAAGGCGTGCAGATGGTGAACAAGGGCGAGCTGACGGCGACCTTCACCTATGTGACCCCAGGCGCGGAAGGCTTGCGCCAGGCGATCAAGTTCCTCAACGGCGAGAAGGTGGAAAAGACCATCACCTTGCCGACGCAGAAGATCACCAAGGAAAACGCCGCCCAGGTGCTGAAGGACAACGGCCTGTGAGTTTTCGCCGGAGATAAGCGCCGGCCCAAGGTCCAGGTTCTTCGTCCGAGGGACAGCTTGGCACTTTCCTCTCCCCCGTCGATCGGGGGAGAGGTGTCGAGCGCAGCTCGACGGAGTGGGGGTCGACCCTTGGCGCGTGCAGGAAGATTCTTGCGCCCTGGTACTCTTTCAATATCCGTCGGCGGCGGTTGCCAAGTGGTTCCGCCATTCCGTCGCTGCTTTGCAGCGCCACCTCTCCTCCCTCCGGAGGGAGAGGAAGGACCTCGCCGCGCTCTACGCCAGCTTCGCCAGCAGCTTCATGAAGGTGGCGATTTCCTTGTTCGTGAGCGGCGCCAGCGTTTCCTGTGTGATTTCCCGGGCAAGCGGGATCAGCCGCTCGATCGCGTCGCGACCCTCGGCCGTCAGATTGACCAGCAGCCGCCTTTTGTCGACCTCATGCCGGGACAGCTCGACCAGGCCACGCGCCTTCAGCCGGTCGATGACGCCCTTCACCGTCGCGGCATCCATGGCGATCAACGTGCCAAGCTGGTTCTGCGAGGTCTCGCCGACATCGCGCAGCTTGGCCAGTGCGGCGAATTGCGGCGGCGTCAGATCGGCGATACGGGCGGCGAAGATCGAGACATGGCGCTGGTGCGCCTTGCGCAGGATGAAGCCGACCTGTTCCTGCAGGAGGTAGTCGTGATCGTCGGCCTCTTCGGTCTCGACCAGCTTGAGCAGGTTGTCCTCGCCGCTCACCGCAGCCCGTCCCAGGCTTTTATGTCATCCGCAGCGAGGCCACCCATGCGGTTGTGGATGCGCGGGCCACAGGTCATGGCGAGGCAGAACAGGATCTCGTCAGGACGCGGGCCGTCGCTGATGCCGACCTCCATGGCGTCGAAATGGCTGCGCACATAGGCGGCGTTGATGTGGCCGAGCGGTACGTCGAGCTTTGATCCGAAAGCGCCGACCTTCTTGGCCGAAGGCACGATCGCCTTGGCATCGCCCAGCCGCTCGCGCATCGCGTAACCGCCGGGTACATGCCACAGCGCGCCGTGTTCCAGCTCGCCGGAGCTGCCGACAATGGCGCCCTTGCCGTAGCCGTCGATCTGTTTCACGTCGCCGCCGAGCGCCGCGATCAGCCGGTCGGCAAGCAGCAGGCCGAGCGGCTTCAGATCGTCCATGGCGCTCTGCAGCTCCTCGACATAGCGCCCGACGAAAGGGTTCTTGACCACCGCCATGGCGGCGGCACGCCGGCGCGGCACCGCCGCGACCGGTCCGCCGTCGTGAAAAATCTCTTCGCTCAGCACCGCGATCTTGCGGATCGGAAACTCAGGCATGGGCAACTTCCTCCGGTTCATGCTTGTTGGGCGGGCCGAGTGCAACGGAGCCACTGATGCGGGCCTCCCCGCCGAGAAACAGCGCCGATGCGGCAATCAGGCCGCGCCGGCGAAAATCTTCGGCGACGGCGAGGCCATTGTCCAGCGCCCGCGCCACCTCGCCAGAGGCAAGCGTGCCGACGCCTTGTGTCACCAGCCGTGCGCCAAGATCGCTGTCGGGCGACAGGTCGCTTGCGGGAGTGCGCCTGATGGCGGGATTGCCGGGCAGGTCGACGGCGTTGGCGATAAGCGTCGCCGCCGCATCTGCCTCGGCGCCGGTGCGCGCGAGCACGGTGACGGCATCGGCAATGCCAAGCGAGAAGGAGCGGCCACGCCAGCCGCTGGTTGCGACACCACGCACCCCATCTTGCGCGCGGATCGTGATCCGGTCGGCCATGCCGTTGCCGGTGCCGGCGACCACCAAGCCAATCGACGTGGCCTTGTCGAGATGGAGGGCACTGTCGCCGCCATTGTTGACATAGGCGCGGTCGAGCTTGCGGCCGGCAAGCAACGCGGCAAGCATTTCGTCGGCTACCGATCCGGCGACGGCGGCCATCGGCGTGATGAAGCATTCCGCCAGGGGCATGACGGCTGCTTCCATGCGGCGCGCCGTCGGGCCGGTGAAGGTTCGCGGCGCCAAGAAAAATGCCGGGAGGCGCAGTTCGGGAAGCTCCTCGACCAACTCGATCAGGATCGTCTGGAAGCGCGCGACGGCTTGGGCATAGGCGGCGCGACACTCGTCAGCCTCGCCAAAGGCCTCGACGATCAGGTCGATCGGCCCATGGTTGAGATGCAGCCGCTTGCCATCCTGCAGCCAATGCGCTTGCGGGCCCTCCATCAGCCGGCCCCATCCGAGCCCGCGCGGCGCAACTGCGCCAGCGGCGGCCATGGATTGCTGGCCAGGGCACCCGTGCCGCGCCGGGGATTGAGGTACTCCCCGCCCTTGGCGACAATATCCGCGACGCTGCGGATTTCGGCCTCGTAGCCGCCAAGCCTGACATAGTCGTCGCGGCGCAGCGTGAACTCGATCGGCGCCACGAGCGCCGGCGTCGGCACGTAGCCGAAGGCGCCTGGCGGAACCCTGGTGACATCGACCATCAGCGTGATGCCGCCACCCGGCCAGACATAGACCGGCGCGCCGCCGACGGTGACGTAGGTTTTCAGGCCTTGCACGGAACGGGTGAGATTGACCGGGTTTTCGGTGACGCCGGCACGCAGTGACCCGCCGGCGCCGCCGATGAACAGCACGGTGCACAAAGCCGGCTCGCAATTGTCCTCGATCAGGTTGACCGATTTTTGCAGCCGCTCCGGAAACGGTTTTTCGACCGGTTTCAAGTCGTCGTCGAGCTCGTAATAGGCGAACTGCTCGCCGGTGGTCGAAACCATCAGCAGCGACAGGCCCGGCCGCGCGCCCTTCTTGGCGTTCCATTCGCCGAGGATCGACAGCGGATCTGAAATGCTGGTGCCCCCCCAGCCGAGGCCGGGCTCGGAGACCTTGAAATAGCGGCCCGGCGTCGAGCGGCGGCCGACGATCTTGATACCGGTATCCTGCCAGCCCAGCACCTTGCCGGCCTGGTGTTCGGAAACGACGCCGGTAATGTGGTCGTCGACCACCACCACCTCGTCGACCAGCCCGCGCCATTGCGTGGCGAACATGCCGATGGTGGCCGAGCCGCAGCCGACGCGCATGCGATGTTCCTGCTTGCCGTCGATGACGGGTGGTTTGCCGGCTTCGACAATGACCGTGGCGCCGCCGTCGATGGTGAGTTCCACCGGTTTGCGGTTGCACAGGTTGAGCAGCGCGTCGCAGGTGGCGCGGCCTTCCGCCTTGGAGCCGCCGGTCAGATGATGCACGCCGCCCAGCGACAGCATCTGCGAGCCATATTCTCCCGTCGTGACATGGCCGATGGCTTCGCCCTCAGCCCGCACAACAGCTGTTTCGGGTCCGATATGACGGTCGGTATCGATCTTCACCTTGACGCCGCAATAGGAGAAGATGCCTTCGGTCACCACGGTGACGAGATCGACGCCTTCCACTTCCTGGCTGACGATGAAGGGAGCGGGCTTGTAGTCGGGATAGGTTGTGCCGGCGCCGATTGCGGTGACGAAGCGGCGGCCGGTGTTGATGAGTTCGCCATCCCACTGCTCGCCCTCGGCGACAAAGGGCACCATGGCGGCCCCGGTCTCGGCCGCATGGTCGAGGATGGTCAGCGGGTCCATGCGCACGATGCGGCCCGCGATATTGCCATAGCGGTCGCAGGCGCCGGTGCGTCCGTCAGCGATGTAGCACATGACGGGACAGGCGTCGCAGCGGATCTTTTCCGCCACCAGCTTCTCGCCGGGATCATGGGTTTCGAAACGCTCGGCAAGCTCGCTCATGCGCGTGCCTCCTTCTCGCGGATGGCCGCCAGGATGCGGCTTGGCGTTGCCGGCACTTTGGTGACCAGCACGCCGGTGGCGTGACGAATGGCATTGAGGATCGCCGGCGCCGTCGGGATCAGCACGTGCTCGCCCAGGCCCTTGGCGCCGAACGGCCCTTCGGGATCGGGCACCTCGACAAGGATGGTCTCGATCGGCGGCACGTCGCCGATGGTCGGGATGAGATAGTCATGCAAATTCTCGGTGCGGCCGGGGATGTATTCTTCCATCAGCGCCATGCCGATGCCCTGAGCTATACCGCCCTCGATCTGGCCCTCGACCAGCAGCGGGTTGATCGCCTTGCCGACGTCATGCGCGGCGATGATCCTGATCAGCCTGACCGTGCCAAGCCTGAGGTCGACCTCAAGTTCGGCGATCTGCGCGCCATAGCCATAGACGGCATAGGGTTTGCCCTGGCCCTTGGCATCGAGCGGCAGCGTTGGCGGGTCGTAGGTCTCCTCGGCACGGAAGACGAAGCCGTCCGTATCCACGCCGAGCGCGGCAAGATCGATGCTTCGTGTCGCCTCGCCTTCGCGGATGACGATCGCCGGGCCATCCAGTTCAAGCGAAGCCTTGTCCGAGACATTGGCAAAGCGCAGGATCTTCTCGCGCAGGGCGCGTCCCGCCTTCTCGGCCGCCTTGCCGGTGACGAAGGTCTGGCGCGAGGCCGAGGTCTTCCCTGCGTCGGGACTGATCGCCGTATCGGCGCTCTTCAGCCGGAATTTTTCCAGCGGCAGGCCGAGCGCGTCGGCGCAGATCTGCGTGATGACGGTGTTGGACCCTTGGCCGATATCGACCGCGCCCTGATGCAGGATAACCGCGCCGTCAGCCGCGATGCCGACCCGGATGGTCGACGGATTGGGCAGCGAGGTGTTGCCGCAGCCATACCAGCACGAAGCGATGCCGACGCCGCGTTTCCTGTCCAGGTTGGCGCTGTTGAAAGCGTCGGCATCGGCTGTCGCCCGCGCCCAATGCGGCCGCAACGCTTCGAGGCATTCGGCGATGCCGACTCCGGACTCCAGGACCTGCCCGGTAACCGTTTCGGATCCGTTCCGAAGGCAGTTCTTCAGCCGGAAATCGAGCCGATCGATACCGAATTTGCCGGCGAGCTCGTCATAGAGCGTCTCTTGCATGATCGTGGCCTGCGGCACGCCGAAGCCACGGAAGGCACCGGCAATCGGCCCATTTGTGTGGATGGCGCGGCCCTCGGCGCGGTAATTCGGCGTGAAATAAGGACCGGAGGCATGCACCGGCACGCGGTTGGCGACCGTCGGCCCCCAGCTCGCATAGGCGCCGGTGTTGAAATCGCCTTCGAAGATCATACCGGTGACATGGCCCTCGGCATCCGCGCCGACGGAGGCCTTCATCCGCGCCGGATGGCGCTTGGTGGTCGACATCATGGATTCGTTGCGGGTGTAGGCGAGGGCCGCGGGCCGCCCGGTCTTCAGCGCGACAAGGCCGATCAGCGGCTGCAGGGAAACGTCGAGCTTGGAGCCAAAGCCACCGCCGGTCGCGGTCGGCACGATGCGCACCTTGTCGACGGCAAGGCCGAGCACTTTCGCCGTGTCGTCACGATCCATGTAAGGCGCCTGCGTACAGGCGACGACGACGAGCGTGTCGCCGTCGAGATATGCATAGCCGGCTTCCGGCTCGATATAGGCGTGCTCGACATAGGAGGTGTCGATCGTATCGCTCGCGATGAACGCCGCATCGGCAAGTGCCGACTCGGGATCACCACGTTCGACGAAGCCCTTGGTCAGCAAATTGGCCGGGCGGTTTTCATGGATCAGCGCCGCACCTTCGGCCTGCGCATCACCGGGCTGGAGAACATGCGGCAGTTCGATCCAGCGGACAGGGAAATCCGACAGATCGAGATCAAGGATCGCCTCGCGTTCGCCGGCGACCAGCGCGACAGCCTCGCCGCGAAGCCGGGCAAAGCCCTCGGCCAACGCCGGCTGGTCGGCGAACGGGCCGATAACGCCGAAACAGTTTTTTCCCGGGATATCGGCTGCCGTGAAAACACCCTTGATACCGGGATGGCTGCTTGCCCAGCCATCGATGTCGCCGAAGGCGAAGCCGGCATGATGATGCGGCGAGCGGATCACCAGCACCGCAAGCGCGTCGGCCGGAAAGGAATCGCCGCCGAATTTCTCGGCACCGGTCACCTTTGGCACACCGTCGAGCCTGACCGGCGACGCGCCGATGGCCTGGCCGGACCGAGGCAGACGGAAGTCCAGGCTCGCGGTCTGGAGGGAAGCCTCCATCACCGCGGTGATGATCTTGCGGTAGCCGGTGCAGCGGCAGAGGATGCCGCCCAACGCATCCTGTACCTCGGTCTCGGTCGGCCTGGGTTTCGTGTCCAGCAGCGCTGAAGCCGCGACCAGCAGCGCCGGCGTGCAGATGCCGCATTGCGCGGCGCCATGCGCCAGAAACGAGGCTTGCAGCGCCGACAGGCGCCCATTGGCGAGGCCCTCGACCGTCGTCACCATAGTGCCGGAAGCGGAGGCCGCCGACATCAGGCAGGCGCAGACGGGAGCGCCGTCGACCAGCACCGTGCAGGCGCCGCAGTCGCCGGCGTCGCAGCCGACCTTTGTTCCGGTCAGCCGCAATTCGTCACGCAGCACCGAGGACAGCCGGCGCAGCGGTGGCACGTTGACCGAGACGGCGGCGCCATTGACCGCGAAGGCGATATCGGCGCGTTCCATGCTCATGCGGCCACCTTGTCGTCCGTGGGCTTGCCCGCGGCCTCAAGCGCGGCGCGCGCAACGATCTCGCGCACCGCGTCGAGCCTGTATTCGGCGCTGCCGCGCACGTCGGCGATCGGCTGCAGCTCAGCCATCGGCGCAGACCTGACCGCGGCAACAAGCCCGGCGTCCAGGGGAAGCCCGCGCAGCGCCGCCTCGACACCGGCAAGCCGCCTCGCCACGGCGGAACACGAGCCGACGGCGACGGCCGCCTGCGCGACGGTGCCATTCTCGGCAACCAGACGCACCGCCACCATGGCAATGGAAATAACGAGATAGCGCCGCGCCCCGAGCTTGACGAAGGCCGATGTGCCGGCGGGCTTCGGCACGTGGATGGCCGTCAGCATCTCGCCAGGCCGCAAGGCCGTACGGCGATTGCCGAGGATGAACGCCGACAAGGGCAGACGGCGCGTCGCCGCCGCCGAGCGCAGCTCGACCTCGGCATCAAGGACCAGCAGCCCCGGCACACCGTCGGCGGCCGGCGAGGCGTTGCAGAGATTGCCGGCGACCGAGGCGACGTTCTGGATTTGTGGTGAACCCACTTCCCGCGCGGCCTGTTTCAGCGCCTCGAAGGCCGGTGGCAAGGGATGGCGGATGATGTCGGTCCATGTCGTGCGCGCGCCGATGATCCAGTGGCTGCCGGTCTCGGCGATGCCGCGCAGCGCTGTCAGGCCGTTGATGTCGAGGACATTGTCACGAAATGGTTTGCTGCCCTGCACCGGATAGAAATCCGTACCGCCCGCAAGGATACGCCAGACGCCCCCGCCAAGCAGCGCGAGCGCTTCGTCGACCGTGGTGGGTTTCGCGTAACGGATCACGCTTTCCTTCCGAATAAGGTGGGCCTTCCCAATAAAATGGGCTTTGCCCGAACTGGCCCTCCCGAGGCGCTTGCCCAAGGAAGTCTTTACCGGCCTCGACCGGTAAATTCATTCGTATGCAAATGATATCAAGACGGCGGAAATTGTCAAAGCCAGAGTTTGCGCCGGCATACGTCCGGCTGGCATCGCCACGCATTTGTTATGCCGCTGGAGGTTGACGCGGACCGCCATCTGGTCAAGTTTCTCCTCCAGTCGCGCCAGCGGCTTTTTCTTTCGCCGGGTGCCTCGTTCGGAGCCCGACCCCAGCCTGACAGGAAGGAAGCCCATGGCCGACGAAGCGCTCGTTGTCATCGACCTGCAGAACGACTTTTGCCCGGGCGGCGCGCTGGCCGTTGCCGGCGGCGACGAGATCGTGCCGCTGGTCAATGACATGATCCGGCGAACAGACCATGTCGTGCTGACACAGGACTGGCACCCCGCCGGCCATTCCAGCTTCGCCTCCAGCCATCCGGGATCGCAGTCCTATTCGACGATCGAGATGCCCTATGGTCCGCAGACGCTGTGGCCGGACCATTGCATCCAGGGCAGTCTCGGCTCGGATTTCCATTCCGGACTTGCCTGGACCAAGGCCGAACTCGTCATCCGCAAAGGCTTTCGCTCCGCCATCGACAGCTATTCCGCCTTCTTCGAGAATGATCACGCGACGCCCACGGGGCTCGCCGCCTATCTGCGGGAGCGCGGCATCGACACACTGACCCTGGTCGGCCTGGCGACCGATTTCTGCGTCGCCTTCTCGGCGCTGGATGCGGTCAAACAAGGGTTTAGAACCACGGTCAGGCTCGATGCCTGCCGTGGCATCGATCTCAACGGATCGCTCGAGACAATGCTGGCGAAGATGCGCGATGCCGGCGTGACGCTCGAAGATCACACTTCGGGCTGACTCGTGGGGGGTAGAAGGGGATACTTGCCGATAGCGACCGGGGCGGGCGGCGCGCTCATCGTCGCGATGCTGTTGCCAGCCCAGGCCTTCGCGGCCGAAGAGCACGGCCTGCCTGGCGGCGCGATGTCGCTGTGGTGGGCCTTGCCGTTTGCCGGGCTGCTGTTGTCGATCGCGACCGGTCCGCTGCTGTTCCACCATGTCTGGGAACACCACTACGGCAAGATCGCGGCCTTGTGGGCGGCGCTGGTGATCGTGCCGCTCGCGACTGCCTTCGGTGCTCCCGCGGCAACCGAGGCAGTGCTGCACGCGCTGCTCACCGAATACATGTCGTTCATTGTCCTGCTGTTTGCGCTCTATACGATTTCAGGCGGCATCCTGCTTGCCGGCAACATCCACGGCACACCGCTGGTCAATGCCGGGCTGCTGATCGTCGGGGCGCTGCTGGCCTCTGTGATCGGAACGACGGGCGCCTCGATGATCCTGATCAGGCCGATCCTGCGCGCCAACGACAACAGGCCTTTCAATGCCCATGTCGTCATCTTCTTCATTTTCCTGGTGTCCAACATTGGCGGCTCGCTGACGCCGCTCGGCGACCCCCCGCTGTTCGTCGGCTTCCTGCGCGGTGTCGATTTCTTCTGGACGACCACCAACCTCTACCGGGAGACGCTGTTCGTTGGCGTCGTCGTGCTGGCGGCGTTCCTGGCGATCGACCTCATCCTGCACCGGCGCGAGGCCGGCGCACCGAAGATCAAGGATCCGACACCCGATACGAAGGTGCGCCTGCGCGGCCTGGCCAACCTCCCGCTGCTGGCCGGCGTGATCGGGGCCATCCTGCTGTCGGCGGCGTGGAAGCCGGGCGTGAGTTTTTCCGTGTTCGGCGTCGGTCTCGAACTGCAGAACCTGGTCCGCGACGCGATCATCCTCGCGCTGGCCCTGCTATCGCTTCCGCTCTCCTACAAGAGCCACCGCGAGGCGAACGGCTTCAACTGGGGTCCGATCGCGGAAGTGGCCAAACTGTTCGCCGGCATCTTCATCTGCATCGTCCCGGTCGTCGCCATTTTGAGGGCCGGCCACAACGGTGCGCTGGCGCCGCTGGTCGCGCTCGTCACCTCGGCGCAAGGCACGCCCAACGACCTCGCCTATTTCTGGCTGACCGGTGCATTGTCGTCCTTCCTCGACAATGCACCGACCTACCTGGTGTTTTTCGAGCTGGCGGGCGGCGATCCTCGCCACCTGATGACGGAGTTCGCCTCGACGCTTGCCGCAATCTCGGCCGGCGCCGTGTTCATGGGCGCCAACACCTATATCGGCAACGCACCCAACTTCATGGTCTATGCGATTGCCAGACATCGCGGCGTCAAGATGCCGGGCTTCTTTGGGTACATGCTGTGGTCCGGGCTGGTGCTGGTACCGACCTTCTTGGTCGCGGGTTTTCTGTTTTTCGGTTGATCAGCCCACGCCGACATAGCGCCGGACCGCCGAGGGGTCGACGCGCAGGGCCTCGACATCGACCGTCTCGCGGTTGCGGCCGTTTTCGATGAAGCAGACACGATCGGCGACCGACAGCACGGCATCGACCCGCTGCTCGACCAGGATGGTGGAAACATTCATCTCGCGCAGCTTCGACACCGTGTCGCGGATCCTGGCGATCATCGACGGCATCAACCCTTCGGTCGGTTCGTCGAGCAAAAGCACCTGCGGCTCAAGGCAAAGCGCGCGCGCCATGGCCAGCATCTGCTGCTCGCCGCCGGACAAGGTGCCCGAGCGCTGCCGCAGCCGCTGACGCAGCAGCGGGAAGAGGTCGAGAACGTTCTCGCGCGTCGCCTTGCCTTTGCCGCGCGCCATCAGCCCGATCTCGATGTTTTCGGCCACCGTCATCTCGGCGAACAGCCGCCTGCCCTGCGGCACGTAGGCGACACCGGCCTTCGGCACTTCATGCGCCGGCAGGCCGGTCAATTCCTGCCCTGCGAGCCTGATCGAGCCGGCGCGCGCGGGAACCAGGCCCATGATCGCCTTCAGCGTCGTCGTCTTGCCGGCGCCGTTGCGCCCGAACAGGCACAGCACCTCGCCCTTGTTCAGCACCAGGTCGAGCCCATAGAGCACCTGGACCGCGCCATAGAAGCAATCGAGCCCGGAAATCGTCAGCGCTTCGACCGTGCTCGCCTCCGTCATGGCGCCGTTCCCAAATAGGCTTCCTGAACCGCGGCGTTCTCGCGGATCGCCTCGGGCGTGCCCTCGGCCAGGATCCTGCCGGCGTTGAAGACGGTGATGCGATCGGCAAGCTGCATCACGACCGGCATGTTGTGCTCGATCAGCATCACGGTGGCGCTCTTGGCGATGTCGCGCACGAGTTCGATGAAATTGTCGATCTCGCTGTCGGCCAGACCTTGCGTCGGCTCGTCGAGGATCAGCAGGCGCGGTTTCAGCGCCAGGCCCATCGCCACTTCGAGCAATCGTTGATGGCCGTAGGACAATTGCCCGGCCGGCATATGGGTGCGGTCGGCCAGCCCTGTACGTTCAAGCGCAGAGATGACGCCGGCACGCAGCTCAGCCTTCGAGCGGCGATCGCTGAGCGTGAGCTGCACCGGCAGCGCGACATTGTCATAGACGCTGAGGTTGGCAAAGACGCTGGTGATCTGGAAGGTGTAGGCGATGCCCCGGCGGACCCTGGCATAGGTCGGCAGGCCGGTGATGTCGGCACCGTCGAAGACGATCGCTCCCGAAGACGGCTGGATGCGGCCGCTGATCAGACTGACGAAGGTTGTCTTGCCGGCGCCGTTCGGACCGATGACGGCGCGGATCTCGCCCGGCATCAGGGTGAAGTCGACATTGTCGACCGCACGCAGGCCGCCGAAGCTGCGCGACAGGCCCTTGGTGGTCAGCAGCGGCGTCATGGCAGCCATCCAAGCCAGCGCTGGCGGATGGTGCCGAGAATGCCTTTCGGGAAAAACAGCACCAGCAGAATGAGTGCCATGCCAACGATCAGCAGGTAGGCCGACGTGTAGCCGCTGGTGACGTCGATGACATAGTACATGAACAGCGTGCCGATCAGTGGTCCAAGCGTTGTGGCCGCACCGCCGAGCAGCACCCACAGCAGCGGCAGGATCGAATACTGTACCGAGGCGAAACTCGACCCGACATAGCCGAACAGCAGCGCGTAGGCGGCGCCGGACGCCGCACAGATCGTGCCGGAGACGATAACGGCGGCAAGCTTGTTGGAGAAGGTGTCGTAGCCCAGCATCTTCGTGCGTTCCTCATTCTCCCGGATCGCGATCAGCACGCGACCGTATCTGGACCGGACGACGGCAAGCGTGATCAGCAGCACGAGCGAAAACAAGCCGAGCGCCGTCATGTAGCGTACGGTCGGGTTGGTGAGATCGAGCGAGGTGGCGCCGAGATTGAGGACACGCGCCGGCTGCGGCACGACCTGACCCTGATCGCCGCCGGTCCAGGCCGCGAAATAGAGGATGGCCAGATAAAACACCTGCGCGAACATCATGGTGACGATCATGAAGGCCACGCCCGTGGTGCGCAGCGCCAGGAGGCCGATCACCAGCGCCAACGCCGCGCCGCAGGCAAGGCCGGCGAGGAACGCCAGAGGCACGCTCCAGCCGAGCTGGATGACGGCAAGGCCGGCGCCGTAAAGCCCGGCGCCGAAGAACATCGCATGGCCAAGGCTGAGCAGGCCGACATAGCCGAACAGCATGTTGTAGCCCATGGCGAAGACCGCCAGCACCATGATGCGGGCGAGCAGGCCGTGGTAATAGTCCGGCAAGAGGAAGCTCAGCATGAAGAGCAGGGCAATCACGCCGAGATGCAGCGCATAGGCCTTTGCCGGCGAAGCTTCGCTCATCGCGATGCCGTCCCGAACAGGCCTTGCGGCCGGAACACCAGCACCATGGCGACCAGCAGCGTGGCGATGATCTTGGCCAGCGTCGGCGAGAAGAACATCGAAATGATGCCGTCGGAGAGGCCGATCAGCACGGCGGCGACGACCGTGCCGCGCAACGAGCCGAGGCCGCCGATGATGACGACGATGAAGGACAAGAGCAGCGGATCCTGCCCCATCAGGTAGTGCGCCTGGCTGATCGGCACGATCAGCACCGCGGCGATCGCCGCCAGCATGGCGCCGAGCGCGAAAACGCCGCCATAGACGCGGCCGACCGGGATGCCGAAGGCCTGCGCCGTCTCGCTGTCATACTGCGTGGCACGCATGATGAGGCCGATCCTGGTGCGCGTCAGCACCAGCCATGTCGCGATCAGCAGAAGAGCGGATGCGGCGATGATAGACAGCTTGTAGCCGGAATAGCCGAACCACGGCAGAAGGATGCGATAGCTGAACGGCGGCTCCACGGGCCGCGCTTCGGGGCCATAGAAGGTCAGCGCCAGCTGCTGGATGATGTAGAGCATGCCGATGGTGGCGACGATGGTGGCTTCCGGATTGTAGTTGAGCCGGCTCAGCACCAGCCGTTCGGCGACCAGCGCGATGGCGCCGACGATCAGCGGCGCGATCACCAGCGCCGCCAGGAAGCCAAGAGCCGGATGGCCGCCAATTGCCGATGTGATCGCCCAGGCAAGCACGGCGCCCAGCATGAAGAACTCGCCATGGGCGACGTTGACGACACGCATGACGCCGAACACCAGCGACAAGCCCAACGCCGTCAGCGCCAGCACGGCCGAGGTGACGAGGCCTTCAAGGGTTGCGAGGAGAAGGTGGGGTCCAAAGTGCATTTGTTATGCACCAACGGATGCGCGAGGCACCCCCCTCTGCCCTGCCGGGCATCTCCCCCGCAAGGGGGGAGATTGGATGTCCTCGCTGGTTTCGCCAATCATCAACGCGGGCAGATGGGCGCTGCCATACGAACTGCCGATCTCCCCCCTTGCGGGGGAGATGGCCGGCAGGCCAGAGGGGGGTGCCTTGGCGCTCACGCTTGCTAGATGGCCAAGTTCACAGCGCCTGCGTCGTGTAATCCCCTTCGGCCTCGTAAAGGCCATCCTCGATCTTGGTCTTGTGCACGACTTTCAGCTTGCCGCCCTCGACCTTGGAGATGTTCTGGATGCCAAAGCACTGGTGGATCTTGCCATTGAAGGTTTTTGGCCCCTGCGGATGCTCCGGGCCTTCGGCGAATTCCTTCAGCGCCTCGGTCGCCTCGACCAGCTTGGCGCGGTCTTCCGGCCCCTTGTAGCCGGCGTCTTCCATCGCCTTCTTGACGACGTAGAGCGTTTCCCAGCAGCCGAACATGTGCGCGGCGGTGGAGACATCCTTGGCGTCGCCGACGGCGGCGCCATTGTCGTCGATGCCGACAGCGGCCCGATAGGCCTTCTGCGCTTCGGTGTCGTCGGGCTGGGCGTAGCGCGGCGAGCCTTCCCAGAAATGGCTGCCGTCGAGGAATTCGAGGCCGGGGCTGTTGATGTCCACGGCTTCCAGCGAATCGATGAAGCCGAAGAGTTGCGGCCGGTTGGAACCGTAGAACTCGCCGAGTTCCTTGACGAAGGTGAGCACCGCCGGGCCGACCATGACGTGGTAGATCACCTCGGTCTCGGGCGGGATTTGCGGGAAGTATTTGGTGAAGGACGATTCCGTCGGCGGAATGGCGATCTGCGCGATCACCTCGGCGCCTTGCGCCTTCAGCGCCGGCGGCAGGTAGTCGCGATGGTCGTAGCCGAAGGCGAAATCGGGGAATATCTGCGTCACCTTCTTGCCGGCATTGGCCGCGATCCATGGCGCCATCGACTGGATCTGGCTCTTCACGTCGGTGATGCCGGGCTGGAAGACATAGCGGTTGAGCTTGGTCGAGGCGACATGGTGACCTTCGCTGACGACGAAGTAGGGCATCTTGTTTTCGCCGGCGGCAGGCGCCGATCCGATGACGACATGCGAGAACAGCGTACCGAAGACGATGTCGGTCTTGTGCTGGGTGGCGAACTTGCCGATCACTTCGGCGCCGCGGCCGGGATCGGTGCCGTCATCCTCGATGATCACCTCGACCTGACGGCCATTGATGCCGCCGGCGGCATTGATCGCCTTGATCGCAGCGGCGGTCGTCTTCTCGTACCAGCGGCCATAGGCGGCGCCAATGCCGGTGCGGTGCGACTGGAAGCCGATCTTGATCGGCGCCGAACTCTGTGCCTGGGAGTAGCGGACGAAGCCGGGCGCCATGGCGAGGCCAGCGCCGGCGGCGAGGCCCTTCAGCGTGGTACGGCGGGTGAGTGTGGTTTTGGAGAGATCGAAAAATCCGTTCTTGTCAGTCACGTTCGTTCCCCTGTTTTTGTGTTTTGACCAACGATAAGGCGGCTCGAACATCCTCGGCAAGAGGATGCAAAATTGCATGTATACAAACTAAATCACCAAAGGCTTGGCCTGGCAAGCGAGCTTTCCTTCGGGGCATGGCTCACAGGAGATGGCTTGTCTCATCCGACTGTCGGCGTGGCAAGCAGCCAGAGACCGAAAATGGTGTAGGCGATCATCAACACGGTGAGCGGAAACTGACTGAGCGCGGCGCGGGCAGGCTGGGGATGCAGGCGCCAGGCAAAGCCGTGCGCGACGAGGACAGCGAGCACATGGCCAAGGATGATGGCGCCCGCCTGGACATTCCACAGCCACCATGCCGACACCGCGCCGGCGACGATGCCGGCCTCGACCTGCATGTCGGCGGTGCCGAACAGGTTCCAGCCAAGCGCGAAGGGATCGGACAGGGAGGCCAGCGCATATTGGCCGTCGACCAGCAGCGCCGTCAGATAATGCGCGACATGGTAGGCGAGCGCGATCGGCACGATCGACCACACCAGCATGCCGGCTGCCTGGGCGAAAGGCTGGCCGCCGCGGGCAAGACGCTGGCCGAGGACGACGGCAAGCAGGAACACCGCCGCGAGCAGCACGAATGTCATAACGAGCCCAAGCGTGCCGCTGCCGATCACGGCCGTGCGGCCCGGAAACTCGAGCGGATTGATGCCGAACAGGCCGAGCCAGGAGAAGGTCTTCGACAGGCCGTCGAAGGAGACCGAGGACAAAGCGAGCAGCAGGAAGGCGATGCCGCTGGCGGGCAGCGGCTGGGCCCGGAGCAGTTTGGCGCCCGGCCAGCACAGCGCAAGACGGCCTTTGTCGCCGCGCTTGATCGGCGCGAAGCGCGCCACCACCGAAAAGAAGATGCCGAGGAATTCACCGCTTCGACCCCATCTGTCGTAGCCGAGCACCAGCATCGCCACCAAGGTGAACAGCCAGTAGAGGCCGGCGGCGAAGGCCAGCCGCGCCGGATCGTCAGGAGCGGGATAGACGAGTTCGAACCAGGCGAAGGCAAAAAACAGCATGACAGCCGGCCAGCAGCCGAGCCATTGCGGAAGTTGCCTGACGCCGTCATCGCTTCCGCCGGTCAGCCGCGACAGCAGCCGCCACGGGCCGTACCAGGGGTTGAGCCACGACCAGAGATCGCCGAACACGCCTTGCAGCAGTGTCAGGCCGGCCCATAGCAGCGTCCACACCACCAGTGGCAGCGGGTTGGAGAGCGGGTCGCGGCTGCCTATGAAGCCGGCGGCGAGGAGAATTGCAAAACCGGCAAAGGAGATCAAGCTGATGGCGGCGCGGACGCTGTCGCCGAAGGCGAATAGCGGCAGGCGTCGGCGCCAGAAACGGTCGAGGGTGTCGGGCGGCAGCAATGCCAAGACAAGGAAACTGGCGGCCACGGCGAAAGCGCCGCCGACAAGATAGTAGCCGGTGGGGAGGAGCAGGACGTGGCCACGGTCGGAGGCGTGGGCGAAGGCGGAAGTGGGGGAGACGAGCCACAAGGCCGAGAACCACAAGGCGAACGGCAGACCGAGGCGTTCTACGGCGGAACTCGAACTGTTCAAGAGCCCGACCACCCTCAAACCTTGACCAGTTGCTCCACGCGATCCTTCTGCCCAAAAATCCTCAAATACCGCTCGATCTCCTTGAGATCGCCGGTCGCCTTGGCCGGGTTGTCGGAAAGCTTGACCGCCGGCCGGCCATTGGCCTCGGTGACCTTGCAGACCAGCGATATGGCGTCGAGGCTGTTGGTTTGCGTCGGCGCGCAGCCTTCGAAGTCGTTGGTCAGGTTGGTGCCCCAGCCGAAGGACATGCGCACCTTGCCCTTGAAGTGGCGGTACGTCTCCTCGATGGTCTCGACCTCGAGCCCGTCGGAGAAGATCAGCAGCTTCTGCTTGGGGTCCTTGCCCTTCTCGCGCCACCAGTCGATGATTTTTTCGCCACCTTCGATCGGCGGCGCGCTGTCGGGGCGGAAGCCGGTCCAGTCGGCCACCCAGTCCGGCGCGTCGCGCAGGAACGAGGCGGTGCCGAAGGCATCGGGCAGCACGATCAAGAGGTTGCCGCCATAGTAGCGCTGCCAGTCCTGCAACACCTTGTAGGGGGTCTGTTTCAGCTCCTTCTCTGAATTGGCAAGGGCGGCAAACACCATCGGCAGTTCATGCGCGTTGGTGCCCAGCGCTTCGAGATCATTGTCCATGGCCAGCAGCACGTTGGAGGTGCCGGTGAAAGCCTCGCCGATGCCTTCCTTGAGCGCCTCGACGCACCAGCGCTGCCACAGGAAGGAATGGCGCCGGCGGGTACCGAAATCCGAGATGCGGATGCCGGGCAGCGCCTTCAGCCGTTCGGTCTTGGCCCACATCTTGGCCTTGGCGCGGGCATAGAGCACGTCGAGCGTAAAAGGCCCGAACGATCGCAAAGCGGCACGCGAACGCAATTCATTGATGATGGCGAGCGCGGGGATCTCCCAAAGCGTGGTGTACATCCAGGGGCCGGAGAAGGAGAGCTCGTACTGGCCGTCACGCTTGGAAAGCTCATAGTCGGGCAGCCGGAAGCCTTCCAGCCAGGCGAGGAATTCCGGCTCGAAAATCTGCTTGCGGCCGTAGAAATTGTTGCCGGCCAGCCAGATCATTTCCTTCTTGGAGAAGCGCAAGGTGCGGGCATGGTCGAGTTGTTCGCGCAGCTCGCCTTCATCGATCTCGTCGGCGAGGCGGACCGAAGTCGTCCGATTGATCAGCGAGAAGGTGGTGTCGACCTTGGGGTACATGCCCCAGATCATCTGCAGCATCAAAAGCTTGTAGAAATCCGTATCGAGCAGGCTGCGCACGATCGGGTCGAGCTTCCAGGTGTGGTTATAGACACGCCGCGCAATATCGGTCTTTGCCATGCTTGCTGCCGCCTTCGCTGCCTGCCACCCACAATCGCGACAGGCCTCATAGCATCGAATTGGCAAAAACTCTGCCCGCTTTCAGGCTGGCCCGACAAAAAGAAAGCCCTGCATGCGGCTATGTGGGTTTGCCGCCCATCACCTTGAGCGCGGGACGTTTGCGGCGGGTGACGAGGCGGCCCGCAACCGGGGCGTCGGCGCGGCCGTCATCCCCGGCCTTCTCGGCAAACAGCCAGTCGATGAACACCTGCACGATCGGCGTCGCCCGCATTTCATTGCGGCAAACGACATAGAAATCGTCGACCGCCGGCACCGACAGGCTGAACGGCGCGACCAGCATGCCCCTGGCCAGCAGGGCGCTTGCCGTCACCGAGTCGCCCAGCGCCACGCCGTGGCCATGGACGGCGGCTTCCGCCGTCATGCGTGCATCGCCGAGATGATGACGCCGGCCGCGCTCCAGGTCCAGCGCGTCGGCGGCGGCCAGCCAGGTGTGCCACTCGCGGCCATCGTCGCCATGCAGCAAGACATGTTCGGCGAGGTCGCGAACATTGCGGATCGGCCGGTTGTTGATCAGCGTCGGGCTGACCACCGGGAACAGCTCCAGGCCAGACCATTTGCGCATCCAGCAGTCGGTCCAGCTGCCATCGCCATAGTGCACGCAGACATCGATATGCGGCGCCCGGCTATCCCTGGGATCGTTGGAGGGAATGAGCGTCAGCTGGATGTCGGGATATTGCGCGGTGAAGCTGCCCAGCCTCGGCGTTATCCACAAGAGCAGCAACGCAGGCACGCAGGACACCGACAGCGCGCCGCTGCTTGCCGGCCGCGTCAGCCGTTGGGTGGCGGCGGCGATACCGTCGAAGGCGACCGATACCGCCGGCAAAAGTTCGGCGCCATGCGGGGTCAGCTTGACCCGCTGGCCGACGCGCTCGAACAGCTTGACGCCAAGCGATTGCTCCAGCGCCTTGATCTGGTGGCTGACGGCGCCGTGCGTGACATTCAGTTCGTTCGCCGCCTTGGTCAGCGAGGCATGGCGGGCCGTGGCCTCGAAGGCGCGCAGCGGGTTGAGTGGTGGCAGGCGCTTGGCCATGGATGCTCGGCTTTACTGTGAGATTTTCTCACAGGAAACACCCTAACAATATCAATTGCTTTTTCAAAGCGGCTGCCGGACACTTTGATCCGGAGCAATATCAAGACGTGAAATCTGCAGACTGCCAGCGGGACAACGGCCCGGCCGGATGACGGTCGGTTCGCCCGAAATGACCGCCGGCACCACTGCATCAGCCGAGGAGAAGCGGATATGGGATACGATCGCGGCAAGCTCGATGCGCTGCGTCGCAAATATGGCGAGAGCCATGGCGGCGAGATGTTCGACCCGAAATTCCGCAAGGTCGCCGACAAGATCTTTTCCAAGAGCGGCACGCGGCTGGCGCCCTATTCCGGCATCCCGACTTTCCTCACCGCGCCCTACCGCGAAATTGCAGCGGACAATCCGGACTTCGGCGACCTGCAGGTGGCGATAACAGGCGTGCCGATGGATCTCGGCGTCACCAACCGGCCGGGCTCGCGCTTCGGGCCGCGCGCCTTGCGAGCGATCGAGCGCATCGGCCCCTACAATCATGTGCTGGAATGCGCGCCGACGCATGAACTCAGGGTCGCCGACATCGGCGACGTTCCGTTCCAGAGCCGCTACCGACTGGAGACCAGCCATGAGGATATCGAGCGGCGCATCAACCAGATCGTCGACGCCGGGGTCATCCCGTTGTCGGTCGGCGGCGACCATTCGATCACCCACCCGATCCTGAAGGCGGTCGGCAAGAAGGCCCCGGTCGGCCTGATCCACATCGACGCCCATTGCGACACCAGCGGCCTGTTCGACCTGACCAAATTCCACCATGGGGGCCCGTTCCGCAACGCGGTGCTGGACGGCGTGCTCGATCCGACGCGCACCATCCAGATCGGCATCCGCGGCTCGGCCGAATATCTGTGGGAATTCACCTACGAGTCCGGGATGACCGTGGTCCATGCCGAGGAAGTGACCGGTCTCGGCATTCCCGCCATCATCGAGAAGGCGCGCAGAATAGTCGGTGACGGCCCGACCTATGTGTCCTTCGACATCGACAGCGTCGATCCCGCCTTCGCACCGGGCACCGGCACGCCGGAAGTCGGCGGGCTGACGACGCGCGAAGTGCTCGAACTGCTGCGCGGCCTCAAGGGTCTCAACATTGTCGGTGGCGATGTCGTCGAGGTGGCGCCGCAATATGACGCCACCACCAACACGGCGCACGCCGGCGCGCAGGTGCTGTTCGAGATCCTGAGCCTGATGGTGTTCAGCCCGGCAGTATCAGGCAAGGGGGCCTGACAGAGAAAGGCGGCCGCCGCACTGGAGCCGGCGGCCGACCCAAACAATCAAAAGCTTCCAGAGGGGAATGACAATGACAATCCACCGCAAATCATCCATCGCCGCCGTTCTGCTCGTGGGGTTAGCCGGCTTCGCCACGCAAGCCGCCAATGCCGACGCGCTGGCCGACATCACCAAGGCCGGCACCATCAATGTCGGCGTCTTCGCCGACTTCCCGCCCTTCTCCTCGGCCAGTGCCGACATGAGCCTCAAGGGCTATGACATGGATGTGGCGCAGTACATCGCCGACACGCTCAAGGTGAAGCTCAACACCGTTGCCGTCACCGGCCAGAACCGCATCCCCTATTTGAACGACCATCGGGTCGACATCCTGATGAGCGTCGGCTACTCGAAAGAGCGCGAGCAGGTCATCGACTTCGCCGCTGCCTACGCGCCCTATTACATCGCGGTGATCGGTCCGGCGGCAATGCCAGTCAAAGGCAAGGAAGATCTTGCCGGCAAGTCGATCGCCGTCAATCGCGGCACGCTGGAAGACACCTCGCTCACCGAAGCAGCACCGGCCTCGGCGGACATCAAGCGTTTCGACAACTACAATTCGGTGATCCAGGCCTTCATCTCAGGCCAGACCCAATTGATGGTCGTCGGCAACGATGTCGGCGCGCAGGTGCTGGCCAAGCAGGATGCGCTGAAGCCGGAGCAGAAGTTTCAGCTTCTGACCTCGCCTTCGCATATCGGCCTCAACAAGAATGAGGATGCCCTCAAGAAGGCGGTCAACGACGCCATTGCCAAGATGCTGGCCGACGGCAAGCTGGACGAAAGCTCGAAGGCCTGGCTGAAGACGCCGCTCAATCCCGACAACCTCAAGGATTGAGTTGCCGTGGCCTTCGGCTGGCTTCCAGGTGCCGTGGGCGACATCGCGCACGGCGCGGCGACGACGATCCTTTTGATCGCCGTCACCACGCTTGCGGGCACGCTGCTCAGCATCCTCGGTGCCGCCGGGCGGCGAAGCGGCCCCGCGCTGCTGCGCAGGGCCATCGGCTGGTATGTCGAGGTGATGCGCAACACGCCGTTCCTGGTGCAGCTCTTCTTCATCTTCTTCGGCCTGCCGAGCCTCGGCATCAGGCTCGATCCGATCCTGGCCGCCATGCTGGCGATGACGCTCAACATGGCCGCCTACACGATCGAGATCGTCGGCGCCGGCCTTGACGCGGTGCCGCACGGGCAGACGGAAGCGGCCCTGGCGCTTGGGCTGAGGCCGCGCAAGGTGTTCATCAAGATCGTGCTGCCGCAGGCGCTCAAGATCATCTATCCCGCGCTGACCAGCCAGATCGTCATCATGATGCTGGAATCAGCCGTGGTGTCGCAGATCGCGGTGCGCGAGCTGACCTATGAGGCCGACATGCTGCAGGCGCGCACTTTCCGTTCTTTCGAGACGTATTTCGTCGTCACGCTGGTCTATCTCTTGATGTCGATGGCCTTGCGGCGGCTGCTGGTTGCAGGCGGCCGCCGCGCGCTCGGAGCTGGCGTGTCATGATCGAATTCACCCTCTGGGACATCGTGCGCAACCTTCTGCTTGCCGCGCGCTGGACGGTGCTTTTGTCGCTGGCCGCCTTCGTCGGCGGCGCGCTGGTCGGAATGGCGGTGCTGTTCCTGAGGATCGCCAAGAATAAATGGAGCCGACGCTTCGCCTCCGGTTACATCGCCTTGTTCCAGGGGACGCCGCTCTTGATGCAGCTATTCCTCATGTTCTTCGGCCTGCCGATGCTTGGCCTGCGCATCGAGCCGTGGACGGCGGCGGTGCTCGGCCTCACCTTCTTCGCCAGCGCCTATCTGGCCGAAATCTGGCGCTCTGGCGTCGATGCGCTGCCATTGGGCCAATGGGATGCCGGCGCCAGCCTCGGCCTGCACTATCTGCAGGAGCTCAGGCTGATCATTCTGCCGCAGGCGTTCGCGATCACCCGCGCGCCGACGGTCGGTTTCCTGGTGCAGCTGATCAAGTCGACCGCGCTGACCTCGATCATCGGCTTCGAGGAGCTGGTGCGGACCTCCAACGCCATCAACAACGCCACCTTCGAGCCGTTCAAGGTCTATGGGCTGGTGGCGCTGATCTTCTTCGCCCTATGCTTTCCGCTGACGCAGTATGCGCGACGGCTCGAGAAGCGGGTTGCGGTGCGCTGAGTCCGACGGCGTGTTGCGCTGGCCAACATCGACGGCGGCCGCAAACTCCCGGTGCCTAGCGTTCGAACGCCTCTTGAAGGTCATTTGATCTGTTGGATGCTCAGCTTTCGACCGAAGAGGACCCTTGCCCCTCGCCGTTTCCAAATCCTCACGGACGAACGCGGATGATCGTCTTCCCAGTGCGTCGCCCGATAGGGTTGAAGGCGGCGACGGCATCGTTGAGGGTCGAAACGTTGCCGATGTTCGTCCGCAGTCGTCCGTCCCGCACCCGCTGGACGATCTCCCTCAGTTGGCCACGATCGGACTCGACAACGAAGTCGACCGCCAGGCCGTCGGCAGGCCGCGCCTCTGTCGATCCGACGACGGACACCAGTGTTCCTCCGGCTCGAATCAGGCCGGCGGACCGCTTCCCGATTTCCCCGCCGATCACATCGAACACGAGAGCGACTTCGCCCACGTCTTCGAGGGCGTCGTTCTCGAGGTCGACGAACTCATTCGCGCCAAATTCGAGCACCGTATGACGGTCGGCGGCGCGTCCGGTGCCGATGACGTAGGCGCCCGCCTCTCGTGCAAGTTGCGTCACCATCGACCCGACCGCGCCGGCCGCACCGTGCGCGAGGACGCTCTGCCCCGCCTGAAGCCGGCCATGCTGGAAGAGTCCCTGCCACGCGGTGAGACCCGAGATCGGCAGGCTTGCGCCCACCGTGAAGTCGACGTCGCCCGGCAGCGGCGCGAGGTTGCGTGCTTCCATGGCTACATACTCCGCGAGCGTGCCGTCGCGATGCCAGTCGGCGAGGCCGAATACTCTCTGACCTACCGACAGTCCCGTTGTGCCGTAGCCGAGTGCGACGACAACTCCGGCCAGCTCGTGCCCAAGGATCGACGGTGTTCGGTCAAGGCCGCGGCGATCGGTCCAGGTCGAGGGCCATGCCAGCTCGGTCGGGACGAATCCCGAAGCATGAACCTGAACGACGACATCGTTTATCGCTGGCTGCGGCTCAGGCCGCTCCACCAGCTTCATCCCGGCCGTTCCCGCAGCCTGGTCCGTCACCACAATTGCCTTCATGATAATTCTCCTCGGTCATTTGTCTCTTGGTGGAAACGTTTGCCGCTTGGGAACCGTTCAATATCTCATGCCAGGGCCTTCTCTTAGCGGGCGTCCGTGGTCCGATCTGAAGGCGTCGTTTTAATGGGCGGCAATGTTAGGACATGACGGAAGGCTGGCAACCGGCCACCGGGTTCAATGTCCGAACGCGCCTGACGGCACGATGCGGTCGCGGCGCAGCCAGCGGGCAAGAAGCAGCGCTGCCACCACGGCCAGCCCCGAAGACAGGCCGATCCAGATGCCGACGCCGTGGAAGCCGAAATGGAAGGCGAGCAGCACGCCGAGCGGCAGGCCGACGCCCCAATAGCCGATCGCGGCATAGATCATCGGGACCTTGGTGTCGTGCAGGCCGCGCAGCATGCCGGCGGCAACCGCCTGCGCGCCGTCGAAGACCTGGAACAGGGCGGCGAAAACCAGGAACGAACCGGCTAGCGCGATCACCCTGGCATTGGCGGGATTGCCAAGGTCGATGAAGGCGCTGATCAGGAGATGCGGCCAAAGCACCATCACCAGCCCCATCAGCGCCATGAAAGAAACGCCGATGACGAAGGCGGTCCAGCCGGCACGCGACACACCTTCGGGATTGCCGGCGCCATGGGCAAGCCCGACCCGCACTGTCACCGCCTGGTTGAGGCCGAGCGGCACCATGAAGGAAATCGAGGCGATCTGGATGGCGATGGCGTGCGCGGCCAGCGAATCCGCGTCGATCAGGCCCATCAGCAGGGCGGCGGCATTGAAGATCGTCACCTCGAAGGCAAGGATGCCGGCGATCGGCAGGCCGAGCCGCAGCAGGCCCTTGAAGCGCGGCCAGTCGGATCGCCAGAAGCGGCCGAACAGGTGATAGCGCCGAAATTTTTTCTCCCACATCACCACGACAGCCATGCCGGCGAACATCAGCGTTGAGGACAGCGAGGTCGCAAGGCCCGAGCCGGCGATGCCCATGGCCGGAACACCGAGATTGCCGAACATGAACACCCAGTTGGCGAACACGTTGAAGGCCACGGCGACGAAGACGATGACCAGCGCCCAGCCCGGCCGCTCCAGCGCCGAGATGAACGAACGCAGCACGATGTAGCCGTAGAAGGGCAGCACCGCCCACTCCAGCCAGCGCAGGTAAATGCCGGCCTGACGCGCCAGCGCCGGCTCCTGGCCCATGGCCAGCAGGATGGCCTCGCCGTGCCACAGCACGAGCCAGATCGGGACCGAGATCAGAATCGCCAGCCACAGGCCCTGGCGCACGGTGCGGCGCAGGTCACGTACGGAATAGCGGCGGCGGCCAAGCTCGGTCGCGATCATCGGCGAAGTCGCCAGCATCAGGCCGAGTCCGAAGATCAGCGGCATGAAATACAGGTTGGCGCCGAGCGCGCCGCTGGCCAGCGTGTCCGCGCCGAGGCGGCCCATCATCATGACGTCGGTGGCGGTCATCGCCGTCTGGCCGAGATTGGTCAGCACCATCGGCCAGGCCAGCGCCAGCGTCGCCCTGATTTCCTGACGCCAAAGATTTTCCGGCGCGCGAGCGCCGGCTTCGATCGCGGACATTGTCCTGCTCTTTCAAGGTTGCGGCGCGTCGGCAAAGAGCCGGAAGCCGCATTGCAAACGGCAAAACCTTCGGTTTCGCGCGTTTGCGCCGTCTCTTGAACGAAATGCGACATGAAGGCAAGGGAGGGGCGCGAGAACAGATTGAGCCAGCGCCATTGCCGGGAGGCGTCGCCTCGTTCCCTTGCCGGCCCGGGCTGCTCCGGATTAAAACGTCGGCGGCGGGCGAATATGGGAGGCAGGATGGCGTTCAGACGCAGAAAGAACACGGCGGCGATCCCGCGCACGGCGCCTTCCTTCGAGCATATCGTCACCGAGGCGAGCGACAGTTTCCTGTGGCGGCTGGACGACTATCCCTGGGAGCGCAACGTCTGGAACTTCCATCCGGAATACGAGATCCACCTGCTGCGGAAATCCTCCGGCGTGGTCCTGGTCGGCGACCATATTGGCGAGTTCGGGCCGGGCTACCTCACCATCGTCGGTGGCGGCCTGCCGCATGACTGGGTCACCGCGGTGCAGCCAGGCGAATTGATCGAGGGTCGCGACATCGTGCTGCAATTCGATGCCGAGCGGCTGCGAGGATCGGCTGACATGCTGCCGGAATTGCGCGAACTGGAGCCGTTCCTGGAACGGTCGCTGCGCGGCATGGTCTTCCACGGCGGGACCGCGCTTGGAGGCGCCGCGCTGATGGAGCGGATGGGTACGGTGCATGGGCTGGCCCGGTTCTGCCTGTTCCTCGAACTGGTCGACCTGCTGGCCCGGACCGATGAGTATGAGCTGTTGTCGTCACCGAACTTCCAGCCGGTTCTCGATGCCGCCTCGCTCGACATCATCCAGCGCACGCTGACCTATCTGTTCCAGCATTTCGCCGAGGATCTGAAGCTGCCTGACGTGGCCGAGCTGGCCGGCATGAGCGAAAGCACCTTCTCGCGGTTCTTCCAGAAGAACACCGGCAATTCCTTCAGCGACCATCTTGCCAAGCTCAGGCTGTGGCAGGCGTGCAAGCTCCTGGCTGATACCGATGTGCCGATCACCGACATCTGTTTCCAGGTCGGCTACATGAACATATCCAACTTCAACCGCGCCTTCCTGCGCAAGCACAAGATGACGCCGTCATCCTATCGCAAGCTGTCGCGGCAGCGTCTGGCGATGCGCGCATAAGCGCATCCTGAATCACCCTTTTGGACCAGATCGATACTCGTGTGACGCGTCCCCTATATGG
Organism: Mesorhizobium sp. B2-4-18; assembly: GCF_006441385.1. Taxonomy (NCBI): domain Bacteria; kingdom Pseudomonadati; phylum Pseudomonadota; class Alphaproteobacteria; order Hyphomicrobiales; family Phyllobacteriaceae; genus Mesorhizobium; species Mesorhizobium sp. B2-4-18. The sequence goes on from NZ_VFUW01000011.1 coordinate 145,491, forward strand.
GCGCCGATTTTTGCGCTGCACAATGCATAAAAGTACATGTCGGCTGCAACGGGGCTTCTAGCTTGCCCCATCGCAACTGCGCATTTTGGCGACGGGTGGCATGTCGTCCGGGCGATGGTGAGGATCGCGCAACCCGATGACCTGCGTTTCCTGCGACGTATTCCTGGAGGAGAAAAAGATCATGAAACCAGTTCGGCTCGCTGCCAGCCTTGGCGCAGCTTTCGTGCTTTCCGCTACCGTTTCAACCCTAGCCCTGGCGCAGGCGCCGGTCTGCTCGGCACCGGTCAAGGTGCTGGCGCAGCCACGCGACGGCCTGACGCTTCTGGAGGACTCAAAGGCCGAGTTCGAGAAGCTCTCCGGCGCGAGCTTCAAGATCGATTATCTCAATGAGAACGATCGCCGCGCCAAGTCGCGCGCGGACGCGTCCACAGTGGGCAACTACAACGTCTACTATGTCGATGAAGCAAATGTGGCGCTTTTCGCCTCGTCGAAGTGGATCGTGCCGCTGACCGATTTTTATCCGGCCGACTACGACTATGCCGACTTCGACCCGGGCCGCCAGAAGGTCGCCACCTATGACGGCAAGGTCTGGTTCGCGCCGCTGACCGGCGGCGGCGACCTGATGGTCTACCGCAAGGACGTGCTGGAGGCCGCCGGCATCCAGCCGCCCAAGACGCTGGACGAGCTGATCGCCGACGTGCCGAAGCTGACCAATGCCGACAAGGGCATGTATGGCATCGCGTTGCGGGGCGCACGCGGCTCGGGCGCCAATGTCTGGCGCTGGATGCCGTTCTTCAAGGCCTATGGCGGCAAGTGGTTCGACGGCGACAAGCCGGCCTTCAATTCCGAGGCCGCGGTCAAGGCGACCGAGACCTATTTGAAGCTGTTCAAGGATTCGGCACCCGGCACGCAGACCGGCAGCTGGGACGAATCGACCGGCGCCTTCCTGTCGGGCCAGGTCGCGATCCTCGTCGAATCGACGCCGCTTTCGGGCATGGCGGTCGATCCGAAAACCTCGCAAGTGGTCGGCAAGATCGGCTTCCTGCCGCCGCCCTCGCCACTTCCCGGCGGCGGCTACGGTCATGGCCTCGCCATCGCGGCAAAAGCCAATGCCGACGACGCTTCGAAGAAATGCGCCGGCCTGTTCATCGCCTGGGCAACGTCGAAGGAAAACGAGAAGCGCCGGCTCGACGCCCACCAGTTCGGTGAGCTGAACCGCACCAGCATCCTGTCCAGCAAGGAGTTCGCCGATATCTACGGCGCCGATCTCGGCCAGGCGCTTGCCGAAACAGGCAAGGTGACGGCCGTGAACTTCTGGCAGGATCCACGCTGGCCGGATCTCGGCGACCGCTGGGGCATCATCCTCGAGGAATTGATCGCCGGCACGCGCACCGACGTCAAGGGCAGCCTCAACGAGCTCGAGGCCTATGCCAATGAGCTGGTGAAGAAGTAGGTCCCTCCCTCTTGCGGCGCGCGGTTCGCGGCAGTCTCGGGACCGCCGGAATCTGTGCGTCGCAGGAGGGCCTGCCCGTCATGTCCAGATATCAGAGACACAGCAAGGCCTGAGACCAATGCCTCGACGTTCATCCCTGCCGGTCACCTTTGTCGTGCCGACGCTGGTCATTCTGCTGATCCTGTCGATGGTGCCGACGCTCTACGCGATCATCATCGCCCTGCAGAACCGCGAGCTGAGCTCGACGGCCTATTCCTGGGTCTGGTTCTCGAACTTCTTTGATCTATTCTCCGACCGCCGCTTCCTCAATGCCGTCTGGGTGTCGGTGAAATGGGAGATCGTCACCGTCGTGGCGACCATGGCCGTGGCCATTGGGTTGGGCGTCTTGATGTTCGAGGTCGCTTCGCCGCGCCTGCGCAATCTCTACTGCCTGCTGTTCATCATCCCGGTGCTGCTGCCGCGCGTCTCGGCCGCCTTCGTCTGGAAGTTCGCCTATCATCCACTCTACGGCATCGCCACCTACCCCTACCGGCTGCTCACCGGCGGGCTGATCTTCGATCCGCTGTCCAAGCCCGCGACGGCGCTGTTCGCTGTGGCTTCGGTCGACGTATGGCAATGGGGCCTGTTCTTCGCCGTCATCGTGCTCAAGCTGCTGGAGACGTTGCCGCCGCAGCCGATCGAGGCAGCCCGGCTCGACCACGCCCGGCGCTGGCAGATCCACGCCTACGTCACCTTGCCGATGCTGAAGGCGCCGCTGATCAGCCTGATGTTCGTCAAGATGATCGAGTCGCTGCGCTCCTTCGACCTGATCTATGTGATGACCCGCGGCGGGCCGGGCGTGGCAACCGAAACGCTCGACATGTACGCCTTCTCGCAAGGCTTCATCGAGTCCGGCAAGGTCTCCTACGCCTCGGCGATGGCCGTGCTGATGATGATCGCCACCGTCATCACCTTCACCATGCTGTGGAAGCGGGTGCAGGCATGAGGCCCGGCCGCATCATCGCCAAGGCCGTCCTGGCCTTCGCCGGATTTCTGGCCGTGTTCCCGCTGCTGTGGACGGCGCTCAATTCGCTGAAGAACAGCGTCGACATCATCACCCGCGTTCCGCGCGTCGTGTTCACGCCGACGCTAGCCAATATCAGCTATATCCTTGGCCGCGACAGCGTCATCACCGGCCTCTACAATTCGGTCGTCGCCTGCGGCACGGCCGTGCTGATCGGCGTCGTGCTTGGCCTGCCCGCGGCCTACGCGGTGGCGCGCTATCCCAACCGCTGGGCCGGCGACATCCAGTTCTTCGTGCTGTCGCTGCGTTTCCTGCCGCCGGTGGCGGTGGCGATCCCGCTGATGGTGATCTGGCTGCAGCTCGGCCTCTACGACACTTTGCCGGCTTTGATCGTCACCTACTCCCTGCTCACCATCTCGGTGATTATGTGGCTGGCCATTCCAGCCTTCCAGGCCGTGCCGAAGGAAATCGAGGAAGCCGCCTTCGTTGACGGGTACGGCGCTTACGCGGTGTTCTGGCGGATCGCGCTGCCCGTGGCTGCCCGTTCGCTGATCGGCGCGATTGCCTTCAGCTTCGTGCTGGTCTGGAACGAGTTCCTGATCGCGCTGATGCTGTCGAGTTCCAATGCCAAGACCTTGCCGATCGTCGCCTCCGAACTCTCCCAGCAAGGCATGAATGTGCCGTGGGGGATTTTGAACGCCTCGGTCGTGCTCCTGTCGCTGCCGCCGCTGCTTTTCCTCGGCGTGCTCAGCGGTTTCCTGAATTCCGTTTTCCGGCAAAAAAAGACTTGAAGTGAGGACGACCCGATGCGGGCTTTGGTACTTGAAAAAAAAGGCGAACTGTCGCTGCGCGAGATCGCGTTGCCGCTCGATGTCGGACCCGACGACGTCAGGATCGCCATCCATACGGTCGGCGTCTGCGGCAGCGACGTGCACTATTACACCCATGGCGCCATCGGCAGCTATGTCGTGCGGGCGCCGATGGTGCTCGGCCACGAGGCCGCCGGCACAATCGTCGAGGTCGGCGCTAATGTCAGGAGTTTGAAAGTCGGCGACCGCGTCTGCATGGAGCCCGGCGTGCCGAACCTGTCGTCGCGCGCGACAAAACTCGGCATCTACAATGTCGACCCGGACGTCACTTTCTGGGCGACCCCGCCGGTGCATGGCATCCTTGCTCCCTATGCCGTGCACCCGGCGGCTTTCACCTACAGGCTGCCCGACAATGTCTCCTTCGCCGAGGGCGCCATGGTCGAGCCCTTCGCCATCGGCATGCAGGCGGCAAGCCGTGCCCGCATCATTCCGGGCGATGTCGCCGTCGTCGTCGGCTGCGGCCCGATCGGCATCATGATCGCGCTTGCCGCCCTTGCCGGCGGCTGTTCGAAAGTGCTGATTTCCGACTTTTCCGCGCCCAAGCTGACGATCGCAGCGCAATATGCCGGCATCGTGCCGGTCAATATCGGCGAGCAGTCGCTTGTCGACGCCGTCGCGGCGGCGACCGACAATTGGGGCGCCGACATCGTCTTCGAGGCGAGCGGGAGCCCCAAGGCCTTCGCCGACCTGTTCGATGTCGTGCGGCCAGGTGGCGCGGTGGTGCTGGTCGGGCTGCCGGTGGAGCCGGTGGCCCTCAACGTACCGGCGGCGATCTCGAAGGAAGTGCGCATCGAGACGGTGTTCCGCTATGCCAACATTTTCGACCGCGCCCTGCAGCTCATCGCCTCCGGCAAGGTCGACCTCAAGCCGCTGATCACCGGCACCTATGATTTCGCCGACAGCATCAAGGCGTTCGAACGGGCCGCCGAAGGCAACCCGCAGGACGTCAAGCTGCAGATCCTGCTTACAGGCGAAAAGGGCTGACCATGTCCGCGATCGTTTGCTCCCACGTCGACAAGGCCTATGGCTCCACCACGGTCATCCGCGATCTCAACCTCAGCATTGAAGAGCACGAATTCGTCGTGTTCCTAGGCCCGTCCGGCTGCGGCAAGTCGACCTTGCTCAGGATGCTGGCGGGGTTGGAGGACATCAGCGGCGGCGAGGTCTCGATCGGCGGCAAGGTGGTCAACGACCTCGATCCGGGGGATCGCGGCATCGCCATGGTGTTCCAGAACTACGCGCTCTATCCGCACATGACGATCTTCGACAACATCGCCTTCGGGCTGCGGCGCCAGAAGGTGCCGGCGGCCGAGATCCGCAAGCGGGTCGAAGCGGTGTCGGGGACGCTGGGGCTCGACCCTTATCTCGGCCGCAAGCCAGCCGAACTTTCCGGCGGCCAGCAGCAGCGCGTGGCGATCGCCCGGGCCATGATCAAGACGCCCAAGGTGTTCCTGTTCGACGAGCCGTTGTCCAATCTCGACGCCAAATTGCGCAACCATATGCGCGTCGAGATCGCGCGGCTGCACCAGTCGCTGAAGACCACCACCGTCTATGTCACCCACGACCAGCTGGAGGCGATGACGCTTGCCGACCGCATCGTGCTGCTCAAGGACGGCGTCATCGAGCAGATCGGCTCGCCGGCGGAAATCTACCGGCAGCCGGGCAATATTTTCGTGGCCGGCTTCATCGGCACGCCGAACATGAATTTCATCGAGGTGACGGTTGGCCGGGCGGGGAACGGCTTGACGCTGACCGGCGCCGGAACGGTGCTTTCGATAGACGGGGCGGGTTTTCATCTCCAGCCGGGCGATCGCGCCGTGCTGGGCATCCGCCCGCCGGACCTGAAGACGGCCAGCGCCGGCGCCGGCGGCATATTGCAAGGCACTGCCGATCTCATCGAATTCCATGGCAATGACGCGCTGGTGACCTTCGGCTCCGGCGGCAAGGAGATCAGCGCACTGGTTCCGGCACGCGAATGCCCGGTGCTGCATGCGCCTGTCCGCTATACGTTCGAGGAGGAAGCGATCCACCTGTTCGACGCGACATCGGGCGTGTCCCTGCGCAAGCAGTAGAGCGCCAAAACCTACCGGATGGCGTCGAGCACCTGCCGCTGCCGGTGCATTTCCAGGAAAATACGGTAGTCGCGATCGAAGCGGGGGCCGGCCGCCGGGTTGGCGGCGCGTGTCTTGCCGCCCTGCTGCATGGCAAGGCAGGCGGCGTTGAGATCGGGGAACAGCCCGGCGGCGGTCGCCGCCACCATGCCGGTGCCGAGCAGCACCGCCTCGTCGGCCAGCGGCTCGACCACCGTACAGCCGGTGGCGTCGGCATAGAGCTCCATCAAGAGCGGGTTCTTGGTGTGGCCGCCGGTGACGTGCAGCGTGTCGATCAGGTAGCCGTTCTCATTCAGCGCCTCCAGCACATGGCGCACGCCGAGCGCGATGCCGACGGCGGTGCGCCAGTAGAGCTTGCACAGGCTGTCGAACGACGAATCCAGCGTCAAACCGCTGACGACGCCGACGGCGTGCGGGTCGGCCAGCGGCGAGCGGTTGCCGTGGAAATCCGGCAGCACATGCAGCCGCGCGGCAAGGTTCTCGCCCTCGGCGGCGCGCAGTTCGGCGACGCGCCCGGCAATCCTGGCATGCATGGCCGCGTTCGGCTCGCCGCCGGCGCCGTGCCAGCGGATGATGTGGTCGAGCAGCGCCCCGGTCGCCGACTGGCCGCCTTCCGATAGCCACAGCTTCGGCAGCGCGGCGCCGTAGTAAGGGCCCCAGACGCCGGCGAAAGGCTGCGGGTCGGGCGACATCGCCATGACGCAGGAGGACGTGCCGGCGATCAGCGCCAGATGGCGGCCGATATTCTGGTCGTCGCCGGCAAAACCGCCGAGCACGCCAAGCGCCCCGGCATAGGCATCGATGACGCCTGCGCCGACGCGGCAGTTTTCGGTCAAGCCGAGTTCCGCCGCTGCCTGCGCCATCAACGGACCGATATCGGCGCCAACCGGGCTTGCCTTTTCGGGCAGATTGCCATGGTCAAAAAGATCGTCGAGGCCGACGAGTTCGAAGAAATCGCGCTGCCATGCGCTGTCCTGGTGCGCCAGATAAGTCCATTTCGCTGTCAGCGTGCATTGCGAGCGGGCCAGCGAGCCCGTTGCCTGCCAGGTCAGGAAATCGGCCAGGTCGAACAGGTAGCCGGCTTCATTCCATGTCTTCGGTAGATTACGCTTCAGCCACATCAGCTTCGGCGTCGCCATCTCGGGCGACATGACGCCGCCGATATAATTCAGCACCTCGTGGCCGCTCGCCGTGCATTCGTCGGCTTCGGCGATGGCGCGGTGATCGAGCCAGACAATGGTGTCCCAGCGCTTGTCGCCGGTCGTCGACACACTGAGCTGGCCGCCTTGCCTATCCCGCACGACCAGAGAACAGGTGGCATCGAAGGAGATGCCGGCGATATCCCCGGCGGCGACGCCGGCCTTTTCCCGCGCGGCACGCACGGCGGTGCAGACGGCGGACCAGATATCGCGCGAATCGTGCTCGGCATGATCCGGCTTCGGCTGGTTCATGGCGATCGGCCGCTCGGCACGGCCGAGCAAGGTGCCACTGGCGTCGAGAATGCCCGCGCGAGCGCTCCCGGTGCCGACATCGACCGCGCAGACAAACTGTTTCGTCAAGATGCTCTAACTCTCGCTCCCAGGCCTGCAATCAGATCGGGCAATTGCAGCATGTCAGCGAATATAAAGTCCGGTTCGGTCGACGCAAGCCGCGCTTTCAATGCCGGATTGCCAGCGTGCGCGCCACCGGTAAAGGCAAGGACGCGCATGCCTGCCGCGCGTGCGGCGGCGACACCGGCCGGGCTGTCCTCGATGACGAGACATCTGCGCGGATGGGCTCGCATGGTGGCGGCGGCGTGGAGGAAAAGGTCGGGCGCCGGCTTCCCCTTGGCAACCATGGCCGCGCTGAACAGATGCGGCTCCATCAGCGTCAGCAGACCGGTGACGTCGAGCGCGTAACGGATGCGTTCCAGCGTGCCGGAAGAGGCGACGCAGTACGGCAGGCCGAGCTTCGGCAGCATCTCCTTGACGCCGGGGATCGGCTTCAGCTCCTCGCGAAACTTTCGCATGAGCTCGACGCGCATGGCGGTGAGATGCTGATCGGTGATCTCCAGGCCGAAGTCGCGACCAAGGATCTCACGCACGCTCTTCATGCTCTTGCCTAGGAAATACTCGTAGGCAGCGTCCTCGCCGAGACTGCCGCCGGCGAGTTCGATCATGCCGAGCAGCGCCGAGACGGAGAGCGCCTCGCTGTCGACCAGCACGCCGTCGCAGTCGAAGATGACCAGTTCAGGCGTCATGATGCCGGCTGGCTCTCAGAGCTTGCCGGCGAGGTAGCGCGTCAGCGTGGCGCGCGTGCCATTGGCCCAGAGCACGTTGAGCACGTGGGCGAAGGCCTCGACGAAGGCGGCGGCGCGGCCGACGTCGCCATAGATATCGTCCATCGCAAGCCACGCGGCGGGCGCGTCCTTTGCCGCCTTTGCCGTTGCCTTCAGCCGGTCCCAGCTCGGGTCGTTGGGCTCGATGACGGCGCCGCTATCCGTCGTGCCGAAGCAGTAGCGGCACCAAAGGGCCGATTCCAGCGCCAGTCCGGCAACGCCTTTGCCGGCCTTCAGCCGGTCGGCGATGGTCGGGATGATGAATTTCGGCTGGCGATTGGACCCGTCGAGGCAGAGCCGGCGCACCGTGTCGCCGATCTTGGGATTGGAGAAGCGCTTCTCGATGAGCTGGTAATAGTCTTCCAGCACCGTGTCCGGCACCGGCGGCACCGTCGGGATGATCTCGTCGTGCTCGAGCTTGTCGAGGAACCCGCGCACCAGCGGCTCCTGCATCGCCTCATGGACGAAGTGGATGTCCATCAGCCCAGCCGGATAGGCTATCGTGGCATGGCCACCATTGAGGATGCGGATCTTCATCAGCTCATAAGGGGCGACGTCCTTGACGAACTGCACGCCGACCTTTTCCAGCGGCGGGCGGCCATCGGTGAAATGGTCTTCCAGCACCCATTGCCGGAACGGCTCGCAGAACACCGGCCAGTTGTCCTCGATGCCAAAATCGTCGGCGAGGATCTTGCGCTCGCGGTCGCTGGTGGCCGGCGTGATGCGGTCGACCATGGCGTTCGGGAAGGCGACCGTCTCGCTGACCCAGCTCGCCAGATCCTCGTCGATCAGGCGGGCAAGGCCGATAACACCATCCGACGTGACATGGCCGTTGTGGGGAATGTTGTCGCAGGACATCACGGTGAACGGCACGATACCATCCTGGCGGCGTCGCACCAGCCCGGCCAGGATAATGCCGAACACAGTCTTCGGTGTGGCGCCCGGCTGCGCGTCGGCGACGATGTCGGGATGGGTCGGGTTGAAGACGCCGGAGGCCGGGTCGATGAAATAGCCGCCTTCGGTGATGGTCAGCGAAACGATCCTGATCGCCGGATCAGCCAGCCGATCGATGATGGCGGCGGCATCTCCCGGCATCAGGAAATCGATCATCGCGCCGGTGACGCGGGCGCTCATATGGCCCTCGTCCTGCTCGACCACTGTGGTCAGCCAATCCTGCTCTTCAAGCTTGCCGCGGCCGATCTTCTCGCCGTCGAACACGCCGGCGCCGACCAGCGCCCAATCATGACCGATGCCCTGACCGAACAGGTCGTCGAGATAGACGGCCTGGTGCGAGCGGTGAAAATTGCCGACACCGAAATGCACGATGCCGGCTTTCAGCGCCGAGCGGTCATAGTTCGGACCTGCGACCTTGGGCGGAAGCCTGACGAGGCTCGAGGACGAAAGTTTCACGGTCATCTGCTTTACCCTTTGGCCGATTTGCAGCCCGACTGTTTCGCCTCCTTCGGGAGGGCGAGGATGAGGGGCCGCACCTGGTGTTCCAGCATGCGGCCCCTCACCCGCCCCCGCGGCGCCTTCTCCGGAGGAAAGAAAGAGGCGCCGTCCCCCTCAAATCGTTCTTTTCAACTCATCCATTGGCCGCCATCGACATTGTAGGTCTGGGCGACGATGTATTCGGCTTCGTCACTGGCTAGGAACACGGCCATGCCGGCGAGGTCTTCCGGCTTGCCCATGCGGCCGTAAGGCACGCCTTCGCCGACCAGCCGCTTTTTCTCGCCCTTCGGCCGGTTCTCGTATTTGGCGAACAAGGCATCGACCTCGTCCCACATGTCGCTGTCAACGACGCCGGGCGCGATGCCGTTGACGTTGATGCGGTGCTTGATCAGATCGAGCCCGGCCGACTGGGTCAGCGAGATGACCGCGGCCTTGGTGGCGCAATAGACCGCAACCAGCGGCTCGCCGCGACGCCCGGCCTGGCTTGCCATGTTGATGATCCTGCCACCCTTGCCCCGCGCGATCATCGACCGGGCGGCTGCCTGCAGCATGAACAGCGTGCCCGCGACATTGACGGAGAAAAGCTTTTCATAGCTCGCCCGAGATATCTCCACGATCGGGGCCAGGTCGAACAAAGCGGCGTTGTTGATCAGGATGTCGAGACCGCCCGCCTTGTCCTCCACCGCCTTCACCGCCGCATCGATGGATGCCTGGTCGGTGACGTCGAGTTTCACGGCATAGGCGTTGTCGCCGATCGCGGCGGCCGTCTTCTGCGCGGCTTCAAGGTTGATATCGGCGATCGCGACAGTGGCGCCCTCGCGCACATAGGCTTCGGCGAAAGCCCTGCCGATGCCTCGCGCCGATCCCGTGACCAGCGCCGATTTGCCTTGCAGCCTCACTGTCCCATCCTCACCGGCCCATCCTCACTGGCCCACCCTCACTGGGCCATCGCCTTGCCGTCAGCGCCGAAGCGATGCAGCTTGGCCTTGTCAGGGGTGAGATAGATCGTGTCGCCATGGCGGACCGCCAGTTCGCCGTCGGCGCGCACCGTCAGCGGCCCGACGCCGTCGGCTTGAACGTGCAGGAACGTGTCGGAGCCCAGATGCTCGGCCACGCCGACCGTCGCCTTCCAGTCGCCCGCCGTGGTCGATATCTGCATATGTTCGGGCCGGATGCCGATGGTCTTGGCGGTGTATTTGCCAGCCGGCGCGCCTTCGATCAGGTTCATCTTGGGCGAGCCGATGAAGCCGGCGACGAACAGGTTCTTCGGCGTCTTGTAGAGTTCCATCGGCGAGCCAACCTGCTCGATATTGCCGGCGTTGAGCACGACGATCTTGTCAGCCATGGTCATCGCCTCGACCTGATCGTGGGTGACGTAGATCATCGTGGTTTTCAGCTGATGGTGCAGTTCGCTGATCTCCAGCCGCATGGTGCCGCGCAGTGCCGCGTCGAGGTTGGACAGCGGTTCGTCGAACAGGAAGGCCGAGGGCTGGCGCACAATGGCGCGGCCGATGGCGACGCGCTGGCGCTGGCCGCCGGAGAGCTGGCCGGGGCGGCGTTCGAGGTAATTGGTGAGGTTGAGCACGCGCGCCGCGTCCTTCACCTTCCTGTCGATGGTCGCCTGGTCCTCGCCCGCCATCTTCAGCGGGAAGGCGATGTTTTTGGCCACCGTCATATGCGGGTAGAGCGCGTAGGACTGGAACACCATGGCAAGCTTGCGCTTGGCCGGCGCCTCGCCGGTGACGTCGCGGCCATCGATGTTGATGGTGCCGCCGCTGGTGTCCTCAAGGCCAGCGATCAGCCTGAGCAGCGTGGACTTGCCGCAACCCGACGGGCCGACGAAGACTACGAACTCGCCGTTTTCGATCACCAGGTCGAGGCCGGGGATGATGGACGTCGAACCAAAGGACTTGGAGACGTTCTTGAGCGTGATGTTTCCCATGGTTTCCTCCCCGAGGGCTGTTTTTCGCCGATTGCTTCAGGCAATTTCCGTCACTTCACCGCGCCAAATGTCAGGCCGCGCACCAGCTGCTTCTGGCTGAACCAGCCCATGATCAGGATCGGCGCGATGGCCAGGGTCGAGGCGGCCGAAAGCTTGGCCCAGAACAGGCCTTGCGGGCTGGAGAAGGAGCTGATGAAGGCGGTGAGTGGGGCGGCTTCCGTGGTGGTCAGCCGGATCGTCCAGAACGCCTCGTTCCAGGCCAGGATGATGTTGAGCAGCATGGTCGAAGCAATGCCCGGCACCGCCATCGGCGTCAGCACGTACCAGATTTCACCCCACAAGGATGCGCCGTCCATACGCGAGGCTTCCAGGATTTCGCCCGGGATTTCGCGGAAGTAGGTGTAGAGCATCCACACCACGATCGGCAGGTTGATCAGCATCAGCATGATCATCAGGCCGATGCGCGAGTCGAGCAGGCCGAGATTGCGGAAGATCAGGTAGATCGGGAACAGCACGGCGACCGCCGGCATCATCTTGGTGGACAGCATCCACATCAATATGTCCTTGGTCCGCTTGGTCGGCGAAAACGCCATCGACCATGCCGCCGGAATGGCGACCAACAGCGCCAGGATGGTCGAGCCGACAGAAAGCAGCACCGAGTTCAGGAAGAACTTGAAGTAACCGCTCTGCGCCTGGACCTCGGCATAGCTCTCGAAAGTCCCGGACGGGATCAGGTTGAAGCCCTGGATCGCCTCCTGTTCCGACTTGAACGAGGTGATGATCGTATAGAGGATCGGAAAGAAGATCAGCAGCGCGACGGTCCAGGCGGCAATTGTCGCGATTGTCTTGTGCTGGGTGGTGACTGAGCGTGCCATCGTATCCTCCCTTACTTGTCCAGGTTCTTGCCGACGGCGCGCATGGCGAAGAAGGCGACGACGTTGGCGAGAATGACGGCGATCACACCGCCCGCGGATGCCTGGCCGATTTTGAATTCCAGCAACGCCTTCTGGTAGACGAGGAAGGGCAGGTTGGTGGAGGCGTATCCAGGACCGCCATTGGTGGTGACCAGGATCTCGGCGTAGACCGAGAGCAGGAAGATCGTCTGGATCAGGATGACGACGGTGATCGCCCGCGACATGTGCGGCAGCGTCAGATAGATGAAGCGGCTGATGAAGCCGGCGCCGTCCATCTCGGCGGCTTCCTTCTGCTCGCCGTCGAGCGACTGCAGCGCGGTCAGGAGGATCAATGTCGCGAAAGGCAGCCACTGCCAGGCGACGATGATGATGATCGCCGTCATCGGATGCTGCCCGAACCAGTCGATCGGCTGTGCCCCGAAGAAGCGCGCTATGTCGGCGAACACGCCATATTGCGGGTGCATGATCATGTTCTTCCACACCAATGCGGCCACCGGCGGCATGACGAAGAACGGCGAGATGACGAGGATGCGCACGATCCCCTGGCCCCACATCGGCTGATCGATGAGCAGCGCCAGCAGGATGCCGCCGATCACCGTGATCAGCAGCACGCTGACCACCAGGACAAGCGTGTTGAGGATCGACTGCAGGAAGGCCGGATTGGAATAGAACAGCGCGTAGTTGGAGAAGCCGACGAACCCGTCGCGCATCGGATTGAGCGGATTGTACTGCTGGAAGGAGAACCAGATCGTGATGACCAGCGGCACGATCATCCAGACGAACAGCAGCACCACGGAAGGCGCCATCATGAATCGGGCAAGCGAACGGGTCTGCTGAGTAGCCATGACGGTCACCCTTCAAGGATCAGGCTGAATTTTCACAGGCTCTGGAAAGGCGGCCGCCCGAACTGGGTTTCGGGCGGCCGGTGCCGGTCGAGGAGGTGACCGGCGTTCGGCACCGGGAGGAGCCTTACTTGATGTAGCCGCCCTCGGTCATCGCCGCGGTGGAGGCGTCCTGGGCCTGCTTCAGCGCATCGTCGACGCTCGACTGGCCGGCAAGAGCCGCCGAGAAGAGCTGGCCGACGGTGGTGCCAAGGCCCTGGAATTCAGGGATGGCGACAAACTGCACGCCGACATAGGGCACCGGCTTGACGGTCGGATGCGTCGGGTCGGCGGCATTGATGGAGTCCAGCGTCATCTTGGCGAACGGAGCCGCCTTCTGGTACTCGGGATTGGCGTAGAGCGAGGAACGCGTGCCCGGAGGCACGTTTGCCCAGCCTTCCTTCGACGCGACGAGCTCGGCATAGTGCTTGCTGGTCGCCCAGGACACGAACTTCTCGGCGGCGTCCGCCTTCTGCGTGCCGGCCGGGATCGCCAGCGACCACGCCCACAGCCAGTTGCCGCGCTTGCCTAGGCCATTGTCGGGCGCCAGGGCATAGCCGACCTTGTCGGCGACGGTGGAGTTCTTCGGGTCGGAGACGAAGGAGGCGGCGACGGTGGCGTCGATCCACATGCCGCACTTGCCCTGCTGGAAGAGCGCCAGGTTCTCGTTGAAGCCGTTGGACGAGGCGCCCTCGGGACCGTCGGCCTTCATCAGGTCGACATAGAACTGCAGCGTCTTCTTCCATTCCGGCTGGTCGAACTGCGGCTTCCAGTTCTCGTCGAACCAGCGGGCGCCGAAGGAGTTCGACATGGCGGTCAGGAAAGCCATGTTCTCGCCCCAGCCGGCCTTGCCGCGCAGGCAGACGCCGTTCACGCCATTGGCGCGGTCGGTCATCTTGTCGGCCGCCTGCTTGATGAAATCCCAGGTCGGGGCGTCGGGCATTTTCAGCCCAGCCTTCTCCATCAGGTCCTTGCGGTACATGACGAAGGAGCTCTCGCCGTAGAAGGGCGCGGCATAGAGCTTGCCATCGACCGAAAGGCCGCCGGCAATGGCCGGGATGATGTCCTTGGCGTCATAGTCGTCGCCGAGCTTGTCGAGCGGCAGGAGCCAGCTCTGCTTGGCCCAGATCGGAACCTCGTAGGTGCCGATGGTCATCACGTCATACTGGCCACCCTTGGTGGCGATGTCGGTGGTGACGCGCTCGCGCAGCACGTTCTCTTCGAGCGTGACCCAGTTGAGCTGGATGTCCGGGTTAGCCTTGGTGAAGTCGTCGGTCAGCTTCTGCATGCGGACCATATCGCCATTGTTGACGGTGGCGATGGTGATGGATTCGGCGTGTGCGGCGAACGCAAGCGTGCTGGCCGACAACAAGCCCAGGGTGAGCGTGCGAAGTTTCATCAAATTCCTCCCATAAACCAAGTTGAGCATTTGCCTTGGTTGTGAGCAATTACTCACTTAGTCTTAATTATGTCAAGCCGGATTCGATGCTGCAGCGCAGCACACGGCCGGCGAATGGGGCGGAGGTTCGGCGACAGGGCTCGGGTTGCCGCCGTCTGGAGTCCAGGCGGCGGGGCCAAAGCCTCTCGAACGGGATGTCGTTTGTTGCCCCGGTCTGACGTCAGCTTATGTGCCGGTCAGCAGGCGATCTCGGCCAGCAGCCAGTCGCGGAAGGCGCGGATCTTGGGCACGTTGCGGCGCGCCTCGGGGTAGACCAGCCAGTAGGCGTGCCCGTCGTCGCCGACCAGCTCGAATGGCTGGATCAGCCGGCCGTCGGCGAGTTCGGCCTTGAACAGCGCCCGGGTCAGGATCGCCACGCCATGGCCCGATATGGCCGCGTTGGCTTCATAGGCCTGCGCGCCCATGCTGCTGCCGGGCCGCCTGGCAAGGTCGTGGCTGTGCACGCCGGCGGCCTCGAACCATTGCGTCCACCAGATATCGCTGGGATCGAGGATCGGCAGCTTGAGCAGGTCGGCCGGTTCGTTGATGCCGCCGATGCTCGCAGCGAGCTTCGGGCTCAGCATGGGCGTGAAATCGGCATCGAGCAGCTTGTGGGCTTCCAGCCCCGGCCATTTGCCGCCGCCAGAACGAATGGCGAGGTCGACATCCTCGCGGGCGAAATCCGTCAACCGGCTCGACGTGTCGAGCCGCACGGCAAGCGAGGGATGCGCGATCTGGAATGCGCCCAGATGGTGCGCCAGCCAGTTCGAGGCAAAAGTCAGCACCGTGGTGACGCACAACAACCCGTCCGCCCCGCCGCGCGCGGCGGCATAGGCCTGGCTAAGAATGGCAAAGGCCTCGCTGACCGCCGGCGCCAGGCGCTGGCCGGCTTCGGTCAGTTCGATCTGCCGCGGCCGGCGCAGGAACAGCGGAGCGCCGACGCGCTCCTCCAGCACCTTGATCTGATAGCTGACCGCCGCTTGCGTCATGGCGAGTTCGCCAGCGGCCTTGGTGAAGGAAAGATGCCGCGCCACCGCCTCGAACACCCGGATCGCCTGTAACGGCGGCAGCTGCGAAACCTGCGGCGCGCTGAGATCAGGCATAAAGCCTCCTTATGGATCGTTATCGACGTTCGATTGGCAAAAGCGGCCGGCAAGGCCGACATTCATCCTCAACCCGTCATTCGGGTTCAGGATAACGAAGGTTGACGCTCATGACCATGGCGCAGCAAAAATGCACTCCCGCCCCCGATCATCGCTGGATTTCGTGGCTTGCGGACGGATTCGGCTGGTTCGCGACCCGAAAAAGGGCGCATCTCGACGTCAGGGACCTGTCGCCGCATCTGCAGCGCGACCTCGGTTTCCTCGATGGCAACGACCCTTTCGGCCGGCACCAATAGCCTTGCTGGCTTTATCGCGAAGCCGTCAGATACTGGCCAGCAGGGCGGCCGCCGTCCGCTCGTCGGTGATGAGCCCGTTGACCAGCCGTCGGTTGACCGCCGCCAGGATGCCGGGCAGCTTGCGCTCGCCCATGGCGAGCGCGATCACCAGCGACTTCTCGCGCGACGGCAGCGCCGCCGACGACACCCGGTCATTGGTGATGCCGTCGATCATGCGGCCCTCGCGATCGAACACCCAGCCAACGATTTCAGCGACGCCGCCGGCCTTCTGCAAGGCTTTCAGTTCGCTTTCGGAAATGAAGCCATCCTCGTAGAGCGGCGCCTTCGGGCCGAGGTCGCCGATACCGATGAAGGTGACGTCGGCCTCCGCCGCAAGCACCAGTGTCGGCTGGATCATCGGCTGGTTGAGCAGCATCTCGCGCTCCTGCGGCGAAGAGGCGATGACCGGCAGCGGCATCGGGAAGGACCGCGCCTTGACCCTGTCGGCCATGGTGAAGATGACGTTGTAGAAGGCAGCGGACCCGTCCGGCGAGATGTTGCCGGTCAAGGACACCACCTTGTGCTGCGGGCATTCCATCGGCGGCAATTGTTCGATCGCCGCCTTCAGCGTCCGTCCGGTGCCGATGCCCATGACGATCGGCGTCGGCGACCGCAGCCGCCGCTCGATCTCGGCGGCCGCCGCTTCGGCGATGCCGATAGTGGTGGAGGATGAATTGGGGTCGCTCGGCACCACCTCGACCAGGTCGAGCGCAAAGCGCGATTTCAGCCGCGCGGCGAGATCAAGGCAGTTGGCGATCGGATGATCGACGCGGACCTTGATCAGGCCTTCCGACACCGCCAGCGACACCAGACGCTGCGCCGTCTGCCTCGATATGCCGAGCGTGGCGGCGATCTGGTCCTGTGTGTTGCCGGCAACATAGTAGAGCCAGCCGGCGCGCGCCGCGTCGTCCAGCCTGTTGCTGCCGCCATCCTGCCGGGTATTCACGTCCTGCCTCCCGAAACCGCCGATCATCAGGCGGTCGTATCAGTTTCGCAGGGAATGACCGCCTGCGCAATTGTCAATCGCAAGAGCAAATGCCTGCGCCGAAGCAGCGGTGATTTCTCCGCAAACATCCTATCGGAGAAAGCGTCGCGGGTCCGTTTCCCCATCTGAAGGCATGTTCAATGGCCGCCAAAGGTTTATCTCGCGGCGCAAACCCTTTAAGGGATCGAAAAAAGGAGCGCTGCATGACACCGAAGGCGGTTTTCTGGGACATGGACGGGACGCTGGTCGACAGCGAACCGCTGCATGAGGCAGCCCTCATCGCAGCGATGCGCAATGCCGGCCTCACGCCTCCGGCCGATCTGCACGAACGCGTGCTCGGCGTCGCCGCCTGGCCGGTCTACGAAATGATGCGCGACGAGTTCGGGCTGCAACTGCCCTTCGACGAATGGATCGTTCACAAATATGAGCATTACCTGCCGCTGGTCGAGGGGCTGAAGCCGCGCCCAGGCGCCATCGAGATCTTCAAGGAGTTGCGCGCGCTCGGCGTGCAGCAGGCGGTGGTCTCAAACTCGGATCGGATGATCGTCGACGCCAATCTGCATATGGTCGGGCTGACCTACCCCGGCATGAAGACGATCAGCCGCAACGATGTGCGGGAAGGCAAGCCGCACGCGGAGCCTTTCCTTCGCGCCGCCTATCTGGCAGACGTCGATCCCGCGCACGCCGTCGCGGTCGACGACAGCTGGCCGGGCGCCATGGCGGGCTTGGCGGCGGGAATGAAGACGATCTTCTGGCCTGAAAAGCCGATGGAAGGACCGCCCGGCGCCATTGTCATCAACAGCGCCGGGGAATTGCGGGCTCAGCTCGGACTGTAGCGTTCAGTTCCGGTACACCGGCTCCTGCTCGTCGAGGATCGCCTTCAACTCGGCGAGATGACGTTCGGCCTGGCCGGGATAGTTGTCCATCTCGCTCGCCGCCTTCTCGGCGATCGCGTCGGACAGGGTGCGCAGCGGCCGGCCCGTCCACAGCGCCTTGATGTAGGTCTCGGCGGCACGCTCGAAATAGAACATGCGGTTGAAGGCGTCGGCGACGGTGTCGCCGATGACCAGCACGCCATGGTTGCCCATCACCATCACCTTGACCTTGGGGTCGGCGAGAAGCTGCGAGCAGCGCTCGCCCTCTTCCTCGAAGGCCAGTCCGCCATAATGGGCGTCGACGACGTGACGGTTGAAGAACATCGCCGAATTCTGGTCGATCGGCGGCAGCGTCGAGTCGGCAAGCGAGGCCAGCACGGTGGCGTGGATCGAATGGACGTGCATGACGCAGCGCGCGTGCGGCACGTTGCGATGGACGGCGCCGTGCAGGCCCCATGCCGTGGGGTCGGGTGCATTCGGCCCGGAAAGCGTCTCGGGGTCGTTGGCGTCGATCTCGATCAGGTCGCTGGCCTTGATGCGCGAGAAATGCACTTGGTTTGGGTTCATCAGGAACCTGGTGCCGTCGTCATTGACCGCCAGCGAGAAATGGTTGGCCACCGCCTCATGCATGTTGAGCCGCGCCGTCCAGCGGAAGGCGCAGGCGAGATCGACGCGCTCTTCGTAGAAGGGCAGGTTGGTCAGCGTTTCCTTCTGCAGGCGGGCGATGCTCATCGAAAATATCCTCCGGTTTGGCCCAGAATGCCGCGCGCCGCTGGTGCCCGCAACCGCTTTCGCTTGGTGCAGAAGACCAGTTATGCCGCGGTGCTTGCGGCGCCAACGGTTCGCAGTCCGCCGTGCTCGATGATGAAATCGATTACCTCCCGCAGGCCCTTGCCGCGCGAAAGATCGGTGAAGCCGAACGGCCGCTTGCCGCGCATGCGGCCGGCGTCGCTCTCCATGACGTCGAGATTGACGTTCACATAGGGCGCAAGATCGCTTTTGTTGATGACCAGGAAATCGGACCGCGTGATCGCCGGGCCGCCTTTGCGCGGGATTTCTTCGCCCTGGCAGACCGAGATGACGTAAAGCGTGAGATCCGCAAGGTCCGGCGAGAAGGTGGCGGCAAGGTTGTCGCCACCGGATTCGATGAAGATGATGTCGAGGTCGGGAAACTTGCGGTTGAGCTCGGCGATCGCCTGCAGATTGATCGAGGCATCCTCACGGATGGCGGTGTGCGGGCAGCCGCCGGTCTCGACGCCGACGATGCGCTCCTCCGGCAGCGCCTGCAGCCGGGCCAGCATCATGGCATCTTCCCTTGTGTAGATGTCGTTGGTGACGACGGCGATGGAGAACTCGTCGCGCAGCGCCTTGCAGAGTTTTTCGGTCAGCGTCGTCTTGCCGGAACCGACGGGGCCGCCAATGCCGATACGAAGGGGGCCGTTGGGTTGTGTCATGTCGGGAACTCCATGATGGCGAGGATCGCGAAGCCGAGCCCGATCAACAGGCACAGCGGCGAATAGAAACTGGAATCGAGCCGAGCGAAAGGCTGTTGCGGCGCCAGCCGGCGCCACCAGGGCGTGAAACCGGCAATGCCGCGCCCAAGGAACACCAGTCCGATCAGCATCGCGGTGGCCGCGAGGCCCTGCTTGGGAAACGGCGAGGCAAAGAAACCGATGAGCGCCAGCGGCCACAGCGTTGCCAGGCCGAGGCAGGCGGCAACGGCGAAACTGGCGAACGGCGTCGGCATTTCGTCGACGCCGCGAAAGCCGACGACAGCGTGGGCGCAGGACGCCGCGTCCCTGCCCGGCCAGACGCCGCCTATGCCCCAATAGACATGCAGCGCCGTGACCAGCAGCAGGACGAAGGAGAGGACGAAGGCGAGGAGAATCATGAACGGAACAGCCGCGAATACTGGGTTTCGTGCCTCATCGCCATGACGTCGGAGACGAAGGCGCAGCCGCCGAGGTCGTCCAGTGTCGAGCGGGACGCGCGTCCCGCGGTCGCCAGTGCCAGCGACTCAAATCCCGCCAGCAGCGTGGTGGCCTCTTTCTGGCCGACGACACCGAGCCTGATCGCCGCCTGGACGAGATTGGAGAAGAAGGCCTGCAGGAAGGCGGACAGCGCGTCGTGCAGCGCAATGCCATTGCCGCCGGCCACGGCTCCGACGGCCACGCAATAGGCGCAATCGGCCGGCAAGCGCTCCAGCACGGCATTGGGCCAGGCGGCGGCTGCTTTGAGGAAGGCCGCGCCTTGCAGCATGGTCTCGGCGTGGCGTTCGCGCGAGCCGGCCAGTGCCTCGGCCAGTGCGACAACCTCGGCCAGATCGCCACCTTCACGGGCGCGGCGCCAGCTTTCGGCGAACAGCACGGCATCGTTCCAGCCCGAGCCCATCTCGACCAGCGCCTCCAGCCAGCCGGCAAGGCCGGCGGCATTGGTCACCAGCCCATCATGCACCGCGCGCTCGAGGCCATGGCTGTAGGCAAAGCCGCCGACCGGAAAGGCCGGCGACAGCCACGCCATCAGCCGCAGCAGGGCGATGCCGGACGGCTGGTCAGTCATGATCATGGTGGTGATCGTGCGAATGCGCGTGGCTGTGCGCATGCGCTTCGCTATGGCTGTGCGCATGCGCATGGCCGTGATCATGCCCGCCGGAATAGGCGCCGCGCACCGGCTTGAACGGCTGGGAGACGTCGCGCACCGTGGCGCCTAGCCCCTCCAGCATGGCCTTGATGACATGGTCGCGCAGGATGAGGATGCGGTCTGCCTCGATGCCTGCGGCGAGATGGCGGTTGCCGATATGCCAGGCGAGTTCGGCGAGATGCACGGCGTCGCGGGCGCGGATGTCATAGACCTCTTCGGGCGCCGCGATGATCTCGATGTGGCCGCCATCCTCCAGCACCAGGCGGTCGCCATCGTTCAGGGCGACAGGCTCGGGCAGGTCGACCAGCACCTTGCCGCCGTCGGCAAGTTCGATGGCGCGACGGCGCAGATGCCGCTCGTCATGGGCGAGAACGGCACGGCCGGACGGCGCGGTGGTCGCGGCCGCGCCGGCGGGCAATACGGAGACGGCGCGCGGGAATTTGGTGAAGTCGGTGTTGAGGTTGAGCTTCATTTCATGGAACCTCCATCAGAGCGCCGCGCGTCCCCTTGGACGCGCAAAGGATGCTCTAACATGTTTGAACCTATGCATCGTGCTTTCCGAAAATCGATTCCGATTTTCGGACCGATGCATTGGCTTGCGCCCGGGTCCGGGCTGGCCGCGCCAGAACGCGATCGAAATAGGCATTGACGCGCTCGGAGTCGATCGGGAAACGGCCGGCACGCGCCCAGCCGCCCATGTCGCCGAGCAGAACGTCGACGGCGGAAAACCGGTCGCCGAGCGCGAACGGCTTGTCGCCGAGCCGGCGCTCCAGCGCCTTGACCTCCGTGGCGAAGTCAAAGGCCGCGGCAGGACCGACATCGACCCGCACCTCCCTGGGCAGGAGGAAACGGTGGCGCAATTTGTTCCACAGCGGCGCCTCGAACTCGCTCTGGGCAAAATGCATCCAGGAATCCATTTCGGCGCGGCCTGCGAGACCGGGATTGGCGCCCATGCCTTTATCGGCGTGCTTGTCGGCGAGATAGACGCAGATCGCCGCCGAATCCGTCACCGTCAATTCACCGTCTATGAGGATCGGCACCTTGCCCGACGGATTGAGCGCATAGGCTTCGGGCGAGCGCAGCTTGACCTCGACGAACTCATAGGGCTGGCCGAGTTCCTCCAGCATCCAGAGGACGCGACTGACCCGGGATCCGCGCGATCCGACGGCCTTGTACATCGTTGAACCCTGCCTTTCCCGAGCAGCCTAGTGCATCCGCAGCCGTCATACGATCGTGTCGAAGAGCCGCAGGATGAACGATATCTGGTAGATCAGCGCCGCCGCGACGAAGGCGATGTGGAACCGGCGGTCGCGCACCAGGATCGCGACGACGCACAGCACGACGAAGACCGGCGTGCGGAACAGATACTCGCTGCCGAAGCGGGCGAAATGCTCAGGCCCCTTCAGCAAAGTGTCGACCACGTCGAGCAGGTAGGTCGCCGCCAGCAGGCCGAAGAACCAGGCGCGGCGCGAATAGAAGAAATCCTCGTAGCTGGTGTAGTCCAGCATCGAATCCGGAAACAGCAGCGCGCAGAGCAGGAACAGGGTGATCGCGTAGAAAATGATGAACAGGTACTTGCCGAAGGTCCATGTTTCGATGGTGTAGAGGCCGAACTCCCACCACCAGAAATGCACCAGCATCAACAGCACCGAGGCGACCCAGGCCAGATGCACCGTGTAGAGCCGGTATTGGCCGGGATGCTGGACAATGCGCGCCACCCCCGACAGCAGGCGCGCGACGCCAAGCCCGATCACCATGCCCATGACGATGCGAATATGCGGGAAAATGTCGTGGGCGGAGGCTATTTGCTGGTCCATAGATAGCTAATAATGCTCTCGATGCTATGAAAAAGCTCTAGCGGACCACGTGGTGCTATTCGCGAATAAGCTGATCCGATGACCACGGCGTGCCGGGAAAATAGTCATGGTCGAGAATTTCCCTGATCGAATACGGACAGTCCGCGGGGAAATTGCCCTCCCTCAGGCCGGTCTCGTCCGCCGCCTTCAATCTCGCTATTTTGAATTCTCGTCCGAGCCGCCGTCCCGGATAGGCTTTCAAGCTAGGGCTTTCATCGAGCAGATCTTCGATCTGAAATCGCTGCTCGCGGATGGTCAGCAACCATCCAGCTTTGCGCCTTTCGGCCTGAAATTCCCATTTGAGCAAATGCAGGAGCAAGGTGCCAAGTCTACTCGCAATTTCTCTTTTGTCGCTCCGCCCCAAGCTCTCGATCTCCTCCGCCAGGTTATCGCGATCGAGGTCTGAGAGGCGACCTTCGCGCAACAGCGCGCCTTGCTCGGCGCACCACTGAGCATAATCGGCCTCATAGGGCGTCAATTGCTGTTTTCGAAAAATCTTGTTCATTTAAGTGATATTGCTCTCAAAGCACGTAATTTCCAAGCCAGACGGAAAAGGTAGACCCTTATCCGAACCCTTCGGCGCAACATTCCGCTGCCGCAGTTGACGAAGCGCATGCGCTTTCATGGCAGTTCATTGCCCATTCATGAATTTCAGCGGAACGTCTCAAAACAGAAAGTACCTTTGCGCCATCGGCAGCACGGTCGCTGGCTCGCAGGTCAAGAGTTCGCCATCGGCGCGAACTTCGTAGGTTTCCGGATCGACCTCGATATGCGGCGTGGCGTCGTTGAGCACCATCGAGTGCTTGCCGATGCCGCCGCGCGTGTTTTCGACGGCGACGAACTGCTTGTCGACGCCGAGCCGGCCGTGCAAACCGGACTCGAGCGCGGCCTTCGAAACGAAGGTCACCGACGAATTGGTCCGGGCTTTGCCATAGGCGCCGAACATCGGCCGGTAGTGCATCGGCTGCGGCGTCGGGATCGAGGCGTTGGGGTCACCCATCGGGGCGGCCGCGATCATGCCGCCGATCAGCACCATGTCTGGCTTGACGCCGAAGAAGGCCGGGTTCCACAGCACCAGATCGGCGCGTTTGCCGACCGCGATCGAGCCGATGTCCTTCGACAGGCCATGCGCGATGGCCGGATTGATGGTGTATTTGGCGATGTAGCGGCGGACGCGGAAATTGTCGTTGTCGCCCGTCTCCTGCGGCAATGACCCGCGCTGGCGCTTCATCTTGTCGGCCGTCTGCCACGTGCGGATCGCCACCTCGCCGACGCGGCCCATGGCCTGGCTGTCCGACGAGATGATCGAGAAGGCGCCGATGTCGTGCAGGATGTCCTCGGCCGCGATGGTCTCCTTGCGGATGCGGCTTTCGGCAAAGGCGATGTCCTCGGGGATCGACGGCGACAGATGGTGGCAGACCATCAGCATGTCGAGATGCTCGGCGAGCGTGTTGACCGTGTAAGGCCGCGTCGGGTTTGTCGAGGACGGGATGACGTTGGGCAGGCCGCAGACCTTGATGATATCGGGCGCATGGCCGCCACCGGCGCCCTCGGTGTGGAAGGCATGGATGGTGCGGCCCTTGATCGCCGCCACCGTGTTCTCGACAAAGCCGCTCTCGTTGAGCGTGTCGGTGTGGATCATCACCTGGACATCGTAATCGTCGGCCACCGACAGGCAGCAGTCGATCGCCGCCGGCGTCGTGCCCCAGTCCTCGTGCAGCTTGAGCGAGCAGGCGCCGCCCAGCACCATCTCCTCGAGCGCGGCCGGCAGCGAGGCATTGCCCTTGCCCGACAGGCCGATATTCATCGGGAAGGCGTCGAAGGACTGGATCATGCGTGCCATGTGCCACGGCCCCGGTGTGCAGGTCGTGGCCAGCGTGCCATGCGCCGGACCGGTCCCGCCGCCGAGCATGGTGGTGATGCCCGACATCAGCGCTTCCTCGATCTGCTGCGGGCAGATGAAGTGGATATGCGCGTCGAAGCCGCCCGGGGTCAGGATCTTGCCCTCGCCGGCGATAATTTCCGTGCCGGGGCCGATGATGATGGTGACGCCGTCCTGCGTATCCGGATTGCCGGCCTTGCCGACGGCCGCGATGCGGCCATCCCTCAAACCTATATCGGCCTTGAAGATGCCGGCGCTGGCATCGATCACCAGCGCATTGGTGATGACGGTGTCGACCGCACCTTGGGCACGGGAAACCTGGCCCTGACCCATGCCGTCACGAATGACCTTGCCGCCGCCGAATTTCACCTCCTCGCCATGGATGGTGAAATCCTTCTCGACCTCGATGAAGAGTCCGGTGTCGGCAAGCCGCACCTTGTCGCCGACCGTCGGGCCATACGTCTGGGCGTAGGCGGCACGCGTTAGTCTGGCCATCAGCGGTTGCTCCCGAAATGCGGTGTTGGTGAAGCCGGGCTGCACATTGCCGCCCTCCAATGGTCACGCAATGACCCGCTGGGCGACACCTTCCGGACCCATTTGGCGGTTGAGGTTGAAGGGTCACCCCAAAACGACCGTTTGCCAAATCGATGGAAGGAAAATCCATGCGCAAAACGACAATTCTTGCAGCCGCCGCCAGCCTGATGCTGGCGGGTGCCGCCAGCGCCCAGCAGCAGCCCGCGCAACAGCCCGCCCCGACTACGCCGGCTCCAGCCGCGCCCAGCGGTCAGCAGGCCGCGCCGGCGATCCAGAGCGTCAACGTGATCGACATCAGCGAGTTGCCGAAGGACACCCAGACGCAGGTCAACCAGGTCATTGCCCAGCGTGGCGATGCCGGCCTGCAGAAATTGCGCAGTTCGATCGATGCCACCCCCAAGGTGAAATCCGCCCTCCAGGCCAAGGGCATGACGTCGGCCCAGGTGGTCGCGGCCAGCATGGAGCCGAACGGCGCGCTGACCCTGATCACCAAGAAAGCCAGCTGACGAACCGGCGCGGCGGGCCGGTATCCGGTCCGCCCACCGAACCGGAGAGGGAACCGTGACAGGGCTGGGGACGTTTCGTTTCAAAGGCCTTGAAGCAAACTGCGAAAGCGAACGATGACCCTCACCACCCTGCCCGATCCCCGATGCCATGCGCGATGGTTGCATGTCATTGCCGCGGCTGCGTTTCTGGCGGCGAGTGTCCCGCGGGCGGCGCTCAACGCGCAGGGCCTGGAAAGTCCCGAGACCGTCGACCGCATCGTCGGATCGCAAGTTAACCAGGAAGAGGCCAAGACGACCGCTGAAATCGGAAAAGTCAGTTCGGCGATCGACCGCACGCGCGAAAACATCAGCACGGTGCGCAAGACGTCCAAGCTCGACAAGGTCGATATCGTGTTCCTCACCGACGCGGCGCGCAGCGAAGGCGGCCCGCCGCCAGCCATCGAGAACAAGGTTCGGCAGCATCAGGACGATGTCACTGAGCTGCGCAAGGAGATCGAGGCCAACGCCCTGCTTTTCAATGCCCTCGATTCGCGGCGCGTCCTTGCACAGGACGTTCTCGCCGTGGAGTTCGACGATCCGGGAAAGATCGTCATCTATGCGGCCGCCAAGCCCTCGGGCTGAGCCCCACGCAGCGCTTGCGCGCGCTGGCCTTGCCGGCCACGCATAAGAAGCCCTCACAGCTTGCCCATCACCTTCTGCTGGAAGCCATGGATTTCACGCTTGCCGCCAAGCGGCACCAGCGTGACGTCCCGTTCCTGCCCCGGCTCGAAGCGCGTTGCGGTGCCGGCGGCGATGTCGAGGCGCATGCCGCGCGCCCGTTCACGATCGAATTTCAGCGCCTCATTGGTTTCGTAGAAATGATAGTGGCTGCCGACCTGGACCGGTCGGTCCCCACTGTTGGCCACTTTCAGGATGACGGTCGGCAGACCCTTGTTGAGCTCGATGTCGCCTTGAACGGGGATGATTTCGCCTGGGATCATGGGTCCTCACACGACGCCGAAGGCGAGGCCGATGCCGATCGCCGCGCAGGCGGCGCCCATGACGCGGGCCACGCCGCGGGACCTCATGCCGAGGCCAAGCCCGACGGCGATGCCGACGGCATGGAGCAGCACGGTGGCGACGGCAAAACCGGCCATATATTCGAGGCCGCCGGCATTTTCCGGCACGTCCGTGCCATGGGCATGGCCGTGCAACAGCGCGAACAGGCCGATGATGGCGACACCGGCCGAAACAGGCAGATCGACCGCCAGCGCCACCAGCAGGCCGAGCGCCACGACGGAGGCCAGTATACCCGGCTCGACGAAGGGCAGCGGCACATGGGCCATGCCCAGGGCCGCGCCACCCAGCATCACGCCGACGAACGCCGCCGGCCAGACCCAGATCGCCTTGCCGTCCTTGAGGGCCGCCCACAGACCGACGGCGAGCATCACCGTCATGTGGTCGAGGCCCGACAGCGGATGCGTGAAGCCGGCCATGGCGGAGGAGGTCGTGCCCATACCGACATGGGCGTAGGCAGGCATCGCCGCCGCCACGAGCGGGATCGCTGAGAGGCACAGGCGTTTGACAGGGATCATCTTACTTGCCTTTCGTTTTGCGGTGTCACGCGGCCTTGCGGGGGCCGCAGCCCTCGGCCTTGAGCACGCGTTTGGTCGAAGCCGGATATTTCTTCAGCATCGCGGCGGGGCGGATCGGTCGGGCCGTAAAATTGCCGCCGCAATTCGGGCAGACGCCGCCAAGCACGCTTTCGACGCAGCCGGCGCAAAAGGTGCACTCGAAGGTGCAGATCCGCGCATCCGTCGCTTCCGGCGGCAGGTCCTTGTCACAGCATTCACAGTTCGGGCGCAGTTCAAGCATGTCTCTCTCCTCACCGGATCGGTTCGTGCACGGTCACCAGCTTGGTGCCGTCGGGAAAGGTCGCTTCCACCTGTACGTCATGGATCATCTCGGCAATGCCTTCCATCACCTGCGCGCGGCTGACGACATGGGCGCCGGCCTCCATCAGCTCGGCCACCGGGCGGCCATCGCGGGCGCCCTCGACGACGAAATCGGTGATCAGCGCGATCGCTTCCGGATGATTGAGCTTGACGCCGCGCTCCAGCCGCTTGCGCGCCACGATCGCCGCCATGGCGATCAGCAGCTTGTCCTTTTCCCTTGGCGTCAGGTTCATGCGTCTTCCTGAAATGATGCGGACACAGTCACAGTGACCATAATTTGGGCAGCCCCGCTTTTCCGTTGAGCAATCCGACGAGCGGGACCAGCCGCTGGCGCAGCTGGTAGCCGTCCCCGGCGTAAAGCCTCGCAAGAAGCTTGCCAGATGTCTTCACGGTCCAGACGCTGGCGCCACCCCGGTCGCCAATGATCTCCCTGGCCTGGTCGAGCAAGGCTTCCGCGCGCGGCGACACCAGCAGCAGCGTGGCCACGGCGATCGCGCCATTTGCTATCGCCGGACGGGCCATGATGTCGGCGATATCAGGTCCGATGCGGAAATCCTCGGCGTGGATGAGGGTTCCTTCCCTGCGGATACGCCAGCGGTCGCGAAAAGTGCCCTGTGTGGCACGTTCGCCCATGGCCAGGCGGCCGAAGACGGCCGCTTCCAGCACCAGCGCCTCGGCCCCCGCGGCAAGCTCGACGTCCAACGTACGGACAAACGCGGCGCGATCGAAGACGATGGTTTCCTGCGGCAGCCAGGCGATGCTGCCGTTCTCTCCGACGGTCAGCCTGACCCGGACTTCGGCATGGTCCGATGCGGCGCGATAGACTTTTTCGCAGGCCTGGGTCGTTATCCCCGCGCTGGCATGCGGGCCGACATCGACATCCCAGCCGAGGCGGTCGCCGCCGGTCAGCCCGCCGGCGGTGTTGATCAGGACGGCCTCCAGCGGGCCGGCCGAAACATACGGCAGCCTTATCTTGGCGGAGCCGTCCTGATAGAGGCGCCGCAGCCGCGTGCGGCCGTCAATGCTGGCGCAACCTAGCCGCGCCTTGCCCGCCGCGCGCTGGGCCAGCTGACCTGAAAACTTGGTATTTTCGATCGTATCCACGCCGTCAGGTTAAGCACTGTGGCGCTTTTGTCGACATATAGCTTGTTGCTTGATGGCGTTTCCGTTTCTATAGAGGGAACCACCTTGGTACGGTCAGGCGACGCTTGGCGGAGGGATAAGGCGAAGATCGCGGCCTGATATCGAGGACAAGAAGGCGCCGTTCAGTTGGCGTCGGGAAACGACACAGTGGGGAAGAAACCGAATGGCTGACCAGCTGGCAGCGGACATCATCGATAAGATCAAGGCCCATGCCGAGCCGGGCGGCGAGGACATCACCACCACAACCGAATTGACGGCGCTCGGCATCCATTCGCTGGAGCTGACCGAGATCATCTTCGACCTCGAGGAGCAATATGGCATCGAGATCGAGATGAACACGGTCGACGCCTGGAGCAACCTGAAGAACGTCGGCGACATGGTCGAGGCCGTTCGCGCGCTGATCGCGAAAAAAGCCTGACCGAATGCTGAAGCGCGTCGTCATTACCGGCATCGGTGGACTGTGCGGATTGGGCACCGATGCGCAGGCAATCTGGGCCGAGATGCGGGCCGGCCGGTCGGCGATTGGCCCGATCGACAACCCCTTCCTGCACGACCTGAAGGTCAAGACCGGCTGCGAAATCAAAGCCCTGCCGGATCACGGCATCGAGCGCAAGCAACTGGTGTCGATGGATCGCTTCAGCCTGCTGGCGGTGCTAGCGGCGAAAGAAGCCATGCGGCAGTCCGGATTGGTCCCGCATGCGGACAACACCTATCGGATGGGAACCATTGTCGGTGTTGGCGTCTGCGGCTTCGAGACCGTCGAGGAGAATTATCGCGCCATCCTGCTCGAGGGCAAGAATCGCGCCGGTATCTTCACCGTTCCAAGAGTGATGCCGGGCGCCGCCGCCGGTCAGGTCAGCATGCATCTGGGTTTGCGCGGACCGGTGTTCGGCGTCACTTCGGCCTGTTCGTCGGCCAATCATGCCATCGCATCGGCGGTCGACCAGATCAGGCTCGGGCGCGCCGACGTGATGGTGGCCGGGGGCACCGATGCGCCGCTGGTGTGGGGCGTGCTGAAGGGCTGGGAGGCGCTGCGTGTGCTTTCGCCCGACACATGCAGGCCGTTCTCGGCCGACCGCCAGGGGCTGGTGCTGGGCGAAGGCGCCGGCATGGCGGTTCTGGAAAGCTACGACCATGCGATGGCACGCGGCGCCACCATTTTGGCTGAAATCGCCGGCGCCGGCCTTTCGGCCGATGCCTCCGATATCGTCGCGCCGACCGTCGAGGGGCCGGAAGCGGCGATGCGCTTCTGCCTGGCGGATGCCGGGCTCAATCCCGAAGACATCGACTACCTTAACGCGCACGGCACCGGCACCAAGGCCAACGACCAGATCGAAACCCTCGCGATCAAGCGCGTCTTCGGCGACCATGCGCGCGCGCTATCCGTCTCCTCGACCAAGTCGATGCACGCGCATTGCCTCGGCGCCTCGGGCGGGCTGGAGATGATCGCCTGCGTCATGGCGATCCGCGAAGGCGTCGTGCCGCCAACGGCGAATTACCGCGAGGCCGATCCCGACTGCGATCTCGACGTCACGCCGAATGTCGCGCGCGAGCGCAAGGTGCGCGCCGCCATCAGCAATGGCTTTGCCTTTGGCGGCACCAATGCCGTGCTGGCCTTCAAGGCAATCTGACCCCGGGCGGTTACCACCGGCCGGGCGGTCACCACCTGGCCGCGCGGTCACCACCGTTCGCGCGGTCCGAATTGGGTGACTGTCCGTGCGTGGTGAAAGCGGCGCCGCCATATTGATCCGGCCTCGCCGCAGCCCTAATTCTTGGCCGACCCGCCAATATCGCACCGCTTGGTGCGCATCCCCCCGCTCAGGAGTTCCCGATGGCCGACCTGTCCGCCTTTCCGATCGCAAGCCGCTGGCCGGCCAAGCATCCGGACCAGATCCAGCTCTATTCGGCAACGACGCCGAACGGCGTGAAGATCTCGATCGCGCTGGAGGAAATCGGCCTGCCCTATGAGCCGCACCTGATCAACATCGGCAAGAACGAGAGCTGGACCCCGGAATTCCTGTCGCTCAATCCCAACGGCAAGATCCCGGCGATCATCGATCCCGACGGACCGGACGGTGCGCCGATCGGCCTGTTCGAATCCGGTGCGATCCTGCTCTACCTGGCGGAAAAGACCGGCCTGCTCATGCCTGTCGACGCGGCGCGGCGCTACGAGACGATCCAGTGGGTCTTCTTCCAGATGGCGGCGATTGGGCCGATGTTCGGCCAGGTCGGGTTCTTTCACAAATTCGCCGGCCGCGAGATCGCCGACAAGCGGCCGCTGGAGCGCTACCGCGACGAATCGCGCCGCCTGCTCGGCGTTCTCGACGTCAGGCTGAAGGGCCGCAAGTGGATCATGGACAATGACTACACCATCGCCGACATCTCGCTGCTCGGCTGGGTGCGCAACCTGATCGGCTTCTACGAAGCCCGCGATCTGGTCGGCTTCGACGATTTCGCCAATCTGGCAGCCTGGCTGGAGCGAGGCCTGGCGCGGCCGGCGGTGCAGAAAGGCCTGACCATTCCGGCGCGAGGCTGAACCTGTCAGCCCACGGGAAGAGCGGCCTACTTTGCTTTCGCCTTGGGTCCGCCCCTGCCGACCACGGAGGCGGCAAGGGATGCCACGCCCCGCGCTGTGGCCACGACCGCGCCGGCGGCGACATTGGCCGCGGTGCGAACCTTCGAGCCGCCGCCTGCTTTCGAGCCGCCGGCCACGGCCGGCTTCTTCGCCTGGGCGGGCTTGGCGGCCGCTTTCGGCACGGTCGCTTTCGACCCTGGCACGACTTTTTTCGGCGCCGCCTTGCCGAAGGCCTTCGCATCCTTGGAGCGCTGGGCGATCGCCGGGCCAGCCCCGGCCGTCGACTGCGCCCTCGGTTGTGCCGACTTGCCCCTGGCGGGCTTTTTTGCGTTTGTTGCCATCGGACGGAATCCCTCTTCTGGCATGATTGCCTGGTCGGGATAACGCGTTGTAAGTCTTAAGGTTCCGGCCGAAAAATACTGAAAATTAACCGGGTTGACCAAAGACCAGGTCGGCCGCCCGGCGCCGCGCAAGCACGCGTTCGATGTTGGGCATGTCGTTGGAGGCGATCCAGGCGCGCGCATCCGCCTCGGAACGTCCATGCTCGTGCCAGCGTTCCATCAGGCGGCGTTCGAGCTCGTTGCGCGGCACGTCGACGAAGATCGAGAAATCGAACAGCGGCGCCAGGCGCGACCACGGCTCCTCGTCTAGCAGCAGGTAATTGCCTTCCACCAGGATGAACTTGGTCTCGGCGCCGACAATTGCCGCGGCGGCGCGCGACAATTCCATGCCGCGGTCGAACACCGGAATGGCAATCTCGGCCTCGCCGGCGCGGATGCGCTTCAAAAGCGTCTCGAAGCCGCCAAAGTCGAACGTGTCGGGCGCGCCCTTTCGCGCCCGCAGACCGCGCCGCTCGAGCACGATGTCGTCATAGTGGAAGCCGTCCATGGGCACGACCTCCACCGCGCCTTCCGGCAAAAGGTCATGCAGGCTTGCCGACAGTGTCGACTTGCCGGCGCCCGGCGGCCCGGCAATGGCGACGATGAAGCGATTTGCCTTGCCGGCACGCTTGAAGATGGTGGCGGCGAGGTGGGCGATTTCGGACATTTTTCGGCTCCTTCCGCAGATTTTGGACGCATCTTGTCGGCGGTCGCTTGAAATTTCAAACCGCGATTTGCACGATTTAGAGCGACCGGTTGTGGAGTCAGCAGTGGCGACTGCGATTAGTCCGTTACGGCTTTGTCTTCAGCGCGCCGCTGGCTGGCCGATACGCAGAAATTCGCTATCGAACGGGACCTCCGATGCCGCGGCGCCAGCCAACCGCAGGTGGCCACCCGCCGTGGTGATCGCGCGCGGAGGCTCGCCACCCGACAGGGGCAACGCACCGATGACATGGCGGAACGAGACGCCGCGATCCTGGCCGAGCGCGAACGCGGTCGCCACGCCCTCGCGCTTCAGCCAGTTGTCGCCAAGCGAGGCGGCGTGGCCGACCGCGGTGCGCCCATCCTCGATGCCGAGCACGCCGAGATGGCGGCCGCTCCACGGCGCGTAGTCGCGCCCGCCATTGCTGAACCAGAGCATGGTAACAGGCAGTTCGGCCGGGTTCTTCAGCACCAGCACCAGATCGTCCTCGGCCTGGCGCGCCAGCGCGGTCCAGCCCGGCCCGCCATGGTCGGCCTCGACCAGGGTGAGGAAATCCTCGCGCCGGTCATCCATGCGGTAATCCGCCAGATCGAGCGTGCCGCCGCCGGCAGCAGGGAAATGCCCGAGGTCCGACGACCGACCGGGGTAGGCCAGCATGAAGCGGCCGCGCACGGGGTCCGGCTCCAGCGGGTCGGCTGGCGTGGCGGCAAACCGCTTCGGCGAGAAAGCCAGCCTGCCGCCGCCTTTCATTGCCGTCATCGGGTGATGGGCGACCGAGATCGCGCCGGACCCGCCGGAAAACACATGTTCCTGGTAGAGGAAAGGATGGCCGTCGCGCAGCGTGAAAATCTTGTCGACGCTGGCGCCCATCACCTTATGGCGCAGCCGGAAGACCGCGCGCCAGCCACCATCCGTGGCGCCGCTGTCGACCACATCCCAGGCGCTGTTGGCCGGCCAGCCATGCAGCGGCGCCTCCTCGACATCGCTGCGCGAAAACGGCGCGCACAGAAAGTCGCCGGAGAGCCGGACGGTGCCCCGCGGCAGGTCCGGAGGCAGCGTCTCGCCCGCGTCGATCCAGGGTGCGCGGTGCAGCGGCTTCAACCGGCGCGCGCCGCTCTCGATGATCATGTCGGCGATGTGGCCGACTGTGAGGTCGAGCGAAACCGAAATGCCCTTGGCGTTGATCGTGACTGTATCCATGGCTCTCTCACCCGAATCCGAAGAGTGCCAAGAAGAACCCGTTCGGCGCACCGCGCAAGCGCGCGGGCGCGTATTTTGCATCGGTTTTGCGCTCGCCGTCGTCGGAAAATGCGAGCTCTATTGCCGCTTGTAGTCCCGCACCGGCGATTTCGTCCCGTCGGTATAGGTCACCTGCACCGACATCGAGGTCACGCCTTCGGCGACCTTGAAATAGGGCTGGAAATCATCGGGGATGGCGTAGGGATCCCTGGCATTGCAGGGCGGCATGGGAAGGGTCTTGTCGAGCGCGGCACCATTCAGGCTGTAATGCACTTCCTTGATGGCGCAGCGGTAGGACAGCATCTGCGTGAAATAGACCAGCCCATGATTGCCGCTGGCGTCGAAGGCGATCCATGAGGTCCAGAACTGGTCGAGGATCTGCTTGTTGCCCTGTTGCAGGGCGGCATCCGGGTCGAAGCCTATGTCGAACGGGCCAGTCTCGCGCCCCCTGATGTCGAGATATTTGATCGCGATCGTGGTCTGCGCCGTGCTGTCGGGCAATTCGAAGCTCGGATTGGGCATCGGCTTGCCGGTTCGCTGGTCGTTGAGCGCCAGCAAGCCGGTGTCGGTGAAGGGGCCGGTGCCGCCAAGACGCCAGGATATCGCGGTCGCCGGCTCGGGCAGCGAAATGGTCATCGACCAGCCCTGGTTGGAACGCATCGGCGTCAGCGACGGCGCGAAGCGGGCGGGGTCGAGCACGTCGCCAAGGGCCGCCAGCCGGCTGCGGCCGCGGTCCAGCCAGTCGGCAAGCTGGGTCTGGTCGACGAAATATCCGAGCAGCCCGCCATCCTTCTCGTAAGAGACGAACTTGGTCAGCGCCTGGGCTTCGCTGCGCTTATCGGCCAGCGTCTGGCTGCCGAGCCGATCCTCCGAGAACTCCTGCGCCAACAGGAAATAGGCCGGCGCATAGTCCGGATTGGCCGCGATGAAGGCGTTGAGCTTGTCGAGCCGCTGGGTATCGTCGAACTGCAGCAGGTGGACGAGCTTGATCGATGGCGCCTTGGCTTTCTCCGCGAGCTGGCCGAACACCTCGCGGGCGCCGGCCTTGCCATCCTGGACCCGCAGAAGTGTGGCAAAGCGCGTATAGGGGTCGATGGCGTCGACATCGAAGCCGGCAAAGGCGAGGTAGGAGCGCCGCGCGTTGAGCATGTCGCCCGAGAGCTCGTAGACGCGGGCATTGTGGTAGAACTCGTCCGGCCGCTTCGGCTCGGCGATGGCGCCGCCTTGCGCGGCCAAGGTGGCAAACCCCTTGGCTATCGTGTCGATCGAGGCGGCGATCTGCTCAGTCGTCGCCTGAAGCTTTTCGGCCTGGGCCACTTGCTGCTGCTGGCCGCCCACGAGTGTCTCGGTGGTTTGCTTGACCGCTTCGACGGTCCTTTGCGTCGCGGCGCCTTGGGCCGCTTGCTGCTGCTGGGCGGAGGCGATCTGATCGGTTTTCTGGGCAACCGTGTCGGTCGATTTCTTGACCTCTTCGACGGTCTTCTGGGTTTGCGTGACCGTCTGCTCGATCCTGGCCACCTTTTCGGCGACGATGCCCATCGACTGCTGCAGTTGCGCGATCGCCGGCACCAGGCTGGCGATGATGCCGCTCTGCGAATTGGTCTCCTTCTGCACGGCGTAGACGCCGCCGGCAACCGCCGCCGCACTGGTGGCGAACACCAGCGCCGGCAGCGCCTTGGCCGCCAGCACGAGCCTGAGCACGATGGCAATGGCGATGATGACGGCCGCGATCGAGGCAGCCAGCGCGATATAGGCGGCGAACGGCGCCAGCGGGTTGAGGATGTCGGAAACGGCGCCGCCGATGAAGGCGATGCTGCCGGCCCATTTGCCGGTGCGGCTGAGCGACGCCCTGATCAATGACGGCGCGGCGCCAGCCCCAATGTCAGCCATTTTGCGAGCCCCCCTGCCGCCAGATGCCACGCTCCTTCCCACGGGAAACGCTGCTTTGGCAAGGAAAGACAGGAAACGGGCGATTTCGGGGCGGTGGCAAGGCCTGGTTCCTCTTCCCCGCTTTGGCGGGTGGGGAAACAGGTCGCGCCGGCACTCGACATTCCCGGGGCTAACCGGCATTAACCAAATGGACGCACCCGCCGCGTTACGTTAGCTTCGCCTTATCTCAGCAACAGCATCGCCAGAACAGTCCAGCCCTTGTCCTTGCCGCGTCTCTTTCCGCTCTTCCAGAAAATCCTGGCTGTCCTGGCCCTGGCGGCCCTGATCGCCGGCTGCTCGACCACGGCTCCGCCCGACAGCGTTCTGGCCGTGCCGGCGCCGCCGCAGAAATACGCGGCCATCGTCGTCGATGGAAAGAGCGGCAAGCAGCTGTTCGAGGTCAATTCGACGGCGCAGCGTTATCCGGCCTCGCTGACCAAGATGATGACGCTCTATCTGCTGTTCGAGGCGATGGAGACCGGCCGCGTCACCAAGGAAACGCAGATCCCGGTTTCCGACCACGCCGCCTCGCAGCCGCCGACCAAGATGCGTTTCCGGCGCGGGGAGACGATCGACGTCGATTCCGCCATCCGCGCCATCGTCGTCAAATCGGCCAATGACGTGGCCGTGGCGGTGGGCGAATATCTCGGCGGCTCTGAAGACCAGTTCGCCGCCATGATGACATCCAAGGCGCGCCAGCTTGGCATGAACAGCACCACCTTCCGCAACGCATCGGGCCTGCCCGACGACGGCCAGATGACGACCGCCCACGACATGGCGGTGCTCGGCATGTCACTGCAGCGGCGCTTCCCGCAGCACTTCCATTATTTCTCCGAAAGCGACTTCATGTTTCGCGGCCGGCTGGTGCGCGGCCATAATGACATGCTCGGCCGCGTGCGCGGCGTGAACGGCATCAAGACAGGCTATATCAGGGCTTCCGGCTTCAACATCGTCACCTCCTACGATGCCGACGGCCGCCAGCTGATCGTGGTGGTGATGGGCGCCGACAGTGCCCGCCAGCGCAACGACCATGTCGAAGCGCTGATCCAGCGCAGCCTGTCGCCCACCATGGCCGACACCAAGACCAGGCTGATGTTCGCCGAACAGCAGTGAAGTGAGGCGTGATCCGCGCAGCGGACAAAAAGCCAATTGCCTGGCTTTGTGAACGATGAACGGTGAAGACACGGTCCGCCCTTGGGTGGACGCCGACCCAAGTCGTGCCTTGGTCACTGTAAAAACCTTGCAGCCGGCTACCATCTTGCGACTGTCACGCAATCGTGCGGAAGACGTGGCATAGGCTGCGAATCCGACAGTGGATAAGCGCCGTCGCCTCAGCGTATCCTAACTTGCAGCGCAGGAGCCCATCATGAGCACCGTTCCCAAGGCATCCGAGCAGACGTCGGCCGACAATGAGAACGACAGCGGCGGCGAGTATTTCGAGGCGCCGACCACGCAAGAGGATTTGCACGAGGTTTCCGACGAGCATTTCGACACGCCCGAAGTGCCGGATTCCGAGCCATCAGGCCCCGGTGGGTCGCGGCTAAAGCCGAAGAAAAAGCCGTCGGCGATCTCGGGCCGCAAATTCCGCAAGCGCGACCTTGTGCGCATCGACACGCTGCGCCCGAGCCTCGCCGACCGCATTCATTCGGACCACCCCGACCTGCCCAAGGGCGCACGCATCAGCCGCGAGGAGCTCGGCCGCTACCGCATGCGCTACATGGAGGAGCTCTTACAGCAGGAGCACGGCGAATTCTCCGAGCTCGACCGCCAGGTGGTGGAATCGATCGCCCGGCAGGACACGATTTCGGAAAACAGCGAAGAAGAGTTCGAAGAACACCGCTCCTTCGCCGACCGCGTTTCCGACAACATGGCCGCCTTCGGCGGCAGCTGGTGGTTCCTGATCTCGTTCGCCAGTGTGCTCCTGGTGTGGATCGGCATCAACCTGATTGCCGGCATGGCGGGGGCCTTCGATCCCTACCCCTTCATCCTGCTCAACCTGCTGCTCTCCTGCATCGCCGCCGTCCAGGCGCCGATCATCATGATGAGCCAGAGACGGACGGAGGCCAAGGATCGGCTGCGCTCCTTCAACGACTACCGCGTCAACCTCAAGGCCGAACTGGAAGTCCGCCACCTGCACGAAAAGCTCGACTACCTCATCTCGCGGCAATGGACGCGGCTGGCCGAGATGCAGCAGATGCAGCTCGATGCCATGCATGAGCTGGCGAGCGCCAAGAAGGCAAAGCGGGCGGTGCGCGGGCGGCGGCCGGTGAAGAGCCCGGTAGAGCAGTGAGGGGGTGAGGAGTGGTCTGTGTAGCGGACGAAAAGCCAACTGCTTGGCCTTTCGAGCTTCGAACGCCCTGAGCCTGCGAAGGGCAGGATGCCGTACGCGAGGCCCAGACGCATCAAGCCAAGTTCGCAACGCCGCCAATTGCCCGTTGAAGCCCGCGCCCGCTTCCGCTAAGAAGCCGTGACTTGCCGGTTCGCCGGCTGGTTCGTTTTCCGGGCTCTTCGCCTTGAAAGCACCCGTAGCTCAGCTGGATAGAGCGCTGCCCTCCGAAGGCAGAGGTCACAGGTTCGAATCCTGTCGGGTGCGCCATGCTTCCAAGGGGGTCCGTTCCGGACACATAGGTTACGGTTTATACCGGAGACATGGGTAACACTTTTGGCCCGAACGGGTTTTGGAGCCAGACTTGGCCACAACCACCACCAGACGTGTCCTGATCACCGGCGCCGGCGCGGCTGACGGCATCGGCTTTGCCATTGCGCGGCAGTTTGGCCGGGCCGGGCATGCGGTTTTCCTGACCGGCGCCAGCGCGCGGGTGCTGGAGCGCGCTGGCGAGCTTCGCGGCGATGGCGTCGATGCCACGGCCGCGGTCGCCGATCTTACCATCGCGACGGAGGTGGAGCGGCTGCGGGCCGAGGTCGGCGCTGTCGATATCCTGGTCAACAATGCCGGCATGGGATCGCTGGCGTCGCCGTCCGTGGACAAGACGTTCCTGGCGATGAGCGAGGCCGAGTGGGACCGGGGCATCGAGACCAGCCTGAAGACCGCGTTTCTCGTCACCAGGGCGTTTCTGCCGGCGATGGTCGAAACGGGGTATGGGCGCATCGTCAACGTCGCGTCGGTGACCGGGCCGCTGGTCTCCTACCAGGGCACCGCCGCCTATTCCGCGGCGAAGGCCGGCATGGTCGGCCTGACCCGGACATTGGCGCTGGAAGCGGCGCGCCACGGGGTCACCGCCAATGCCGTCGCGCCCGGCTGGATCGAAACCGGCGCGTCGAGCGAGGCGGAGCGGATGGCGGCCCTGCATGCGCCGCCGGGCCGCGCCGGCCGGCCCGACGAGGTCGCGGCGGCGGTCGTGTTCCTGGCTTCCGAGAGCGCCAGCTATATCAACGGCGCCTTGCTGGTGGTCGATGGCGGCAACAGCCTTGAAGAACGCAAGGGATAGACGGCGCGGCCAGTCTCATGCCTTGGCGGATTTCCACCTTGGCGCAACTCCTTCCACCGTAATGAAGTGTAACCTCTATTCTCGTTAGAAATTTCCCCGCCGCCACCTGGCCGCTGGCACCGTCACTTGACTCAACCATCAGCCTGCACTAATCATAAGTCATGACTGTTGATAGCGCACAGCTTGCCGCCCTGGGCGATCCGACCCGAAGG
This sequence comes from Mesorhizobium sp. B2-4-18, assembly GCF_006441385.1. NCBI lineage: Bacteria > Pseudomonadati > Pseudomonadota > Alphaproteobacteria > Hyphomicrobiales > Phyllobacteriaceae > Mesorhizobium > Mesorhizobium sp. B2-4-18. The sequence goes on from NZ_VFUW01000011.1 coordinate 184,151, forward strand.
CAGATTTTCGAGCTGATCGCGGAGCGTCCGCGCTCGGTGGCGGAGGTCACGCGGCAGGTCAGCGTGTCGCAGTCCGCGGTGTCGCAGCATCTCAAGGTGCTTCGCGACTCGCGGCTGGTGCGCGCGGAGCCGAAGGGCGCCAGCAACGTCTACCACATCGATCCGCACGGGCTGGGCCAGATGCGCGCCTGGCTCGACCGGTTCTGGAGCAAGACGCTCGCGGCCTACAAGCTGGCCGTCGAGACCCCACCAGAGGAGTGACCATGAACACCCAGATCCCCATCGCCTCCGTGAAACAATCCGTCGTCGTCGAGGCGCCGATCGAGCGCGCCTTCAAGGTCTTCACCGAGGATTTCGGCAGTTTCAAACCGCCCGAGCATAACCTGCTTGCAGCCCAGATCGCCGAGACGGTGTTCGAGCCTCGCGTCGGCGGCCACGTCTATGACCGCGGCGTCGACGGCAGCGAGTGCCGCTGGGCGCGCGTGCTGGCCTATGAGCCCCCCAACCGCGTGCTCCTGAGCTGGGACATCAGCCCGCAATGGCGCATCGAGACCGATCCGGCCAAGACCAGCGAGTGGGAAGTGCGGTTCACCGCCGAAACGGCTGGGCGTACCCGCGTCGAGATCGAGCACCGCAACCTGGAGCGCCATGGCCAGGGCTGGGAAGGTGTGCGCGACAGCGTCGCCGGCGATCAGGGCTGGCCGCTTTACCTGCAGCGCTATGCCGATCTGGTTGCTCGGCAGGCCTGATCGCGGTTCAAAGGCGCTTCGCCGCCTGGGTGGTCAGGGCGCCACGCCCCTGCACGCCCAGGCGACATTGGCGAACGACCTCGGGCCGTCCGGTCGCCCGGCCTGATAGGCATCGCGGACGGCAGCCTCGGTGCGCTCGCGCTCGGCTGCCTCCAGCGTGGTCACGTATTTGCCGAGCGGGCCCTCGCCGGCTGAAATCGGCGCCCAGTAATCGGCGAAGTCCTGGTAATCCATGCGGATCATCAGCTCGGTTTCGGTCACGTCGGCCAGCCCCTGCTCGATGAAGGTCCGCTTCATTTCGCCGGGCTGCATCATCGGCTGGAAGCAATAGCGGCCGCGCAGCTGGCGCCCGCTCTCGCTGAGCGCGGCGACCGTGTCGATCATCATGCGCATGCCCGCCATGCCGCCGAGATGGTCCCACACCACGGCCGCGACCACGCCGCCCGGCCGCGTCACCCGGCGCATTTCGGCAACCGCCTTGCCGGCTTCCGGCACGAAGTGAAGCACCAGCAGCGCCAACGCGCGGTCGAACGCATTGTCGGCGAACGGCAAGGCGGTGGCGTCGGCCTGCGATATCTCGATGCGCGGATCGGTGTTGCGTCGCTTTGCGGCCTCGACGAAAACAGGCGAAAAGTCGATGGCCGCGATCGCCGCGAGGTCGGCGGATTTCGCCAGTTCGAACGCCAGGCTGCCGGTGCCGCAGCCGACGTCGAGGATCTTTTCGCTGGGGGCGAGCCCGGCGAAGCCGATGAAGCTGGGCGCGAGCTTTCGGCTCCAGCGGCCCATCAGTTGCTCATAGCCGGACGCGTCATGAACGGTGAAACTCGACGTCATATGCCCCTCCCTTGGCTGCGGGCGCAGGCTAGACCTCTATCAGGATGAAGCCAAGGCAGGGGAGCACGGCGGACGCCTGCCTCCGAGTGCGGGAGGAAAAGTCCGGCTCTTATGCGACACCCTTGAATGCCGCCACGCTCTCGCGCTCCACCAGCGGGCATTCCAGCTTGGTGATTGGATGTCGCCCCCGCCCCACTATCGCAGGCGCTTCCAGCTGCTCGATCGCCCATTGGCCCATGGCCATGTGCGGAAGGATCGACGTCGTCAGCGGCGGGAACAAATGCCGGGCGATTTCCTCGTCGTCATAGCCAACGACCGAGATGTCGGCGGGAATGTGCAGGCCGGCTTCCTTCAGGGCTTCGTAGCAGCCGATCGCGGTGCGGTCGTTCTGGCAGAAGATGGCGGTCGGGCGGTCCTTCAGGGCCAAGAGCTTCACTGTCGCGGCGTAGCCGGCGCTGGCCGACCAGTCGCCCTCGACCACCAGTTCGGGGTCGAAGGGGATGTCGGCGGTGGCGAGCGCGCGGCGGTAGCCTTTCAGCCGGTCCTGTGCTGCCTGCATCCAGGGTTCGCCCGTGATGGTGGCGATGCGGCGGTGGCCGTGGCTGATCAGGTGTCGCGTCGAGCTCTGGCCGCCGGCGATTTCGGAGGGCACCACGGCGGGGAATGCATAGTCCGCCGTGTAGCAGTTGAGCAGGATGACCGGGATGTCGAGGCCGTAGAGGAAATCGGGCGCCGTGATTTCGCGGGTGAAGATGGTCATGTAGATCAATGCCGAAATGCCGCGCCTGGTCAGCGCCGAGATGGCGCGCGGCTCCATCACGGCGTCGCCCATGGTCTGCGCCACCAGAAGCACGTTGCCGGCATTCCACGAGGCCTGGCGCGCGCCTTCGATGGCGACCACCGCTTCCGGGCTGGTGGCGAGCTGGTCGACGGCGAAGCCGATCACGCCGTCAAGTCCCTCGAAGGCCGGGCCATCAAAAGCCGCAACGGGCTTCAGCGCGGAGAAGGCGGGGGCGCTGTAGCCGAGCGCGCGCGCCGCCTCGATTACCCGCTCCCGCGTCTGCCGCGACAGGCGAATGCCAGGTGAATTGTTGAGCACGAAGGAAACCGTCGCCTGCGAGCAGCCGGCGGCGCGTGCGATGTCGGTCATGGTGACGCGGCCCTTGGGCTTTGCCGCCGCCTTGCGGCGCTTCCTGATGGCCTGGTCCGTCGTCTCGCTCATGCCGCCCCCAAATTCCCAGCCTGTCTAGCTGTAGCCCGCCGGGCCGACAAGATGAGGCGACGCTTCCGATTCACATGCGCATCGACCGAACTAATAACTATTACCATCCTTAGGCCCACTCCCGCCATACAGGCTCGAGCCCTCGCAAAACCAGAGGTCGCAAAGCCCCCGCTGCGTGGGATCAGCCATCACCGCGTCGGCAAACCGATTCGGCCGTGACACCAGAGCGCCACCGGAACGGTCGTTTGCTAATAGTGTTTACTAATACAAGGATGCGCTATACCGTCAATCCATCGCCTCCGGCCCCATTGGTCCGGCTGCGATGGAAGTGTCTGTGAATGGCCCGATGGGGAGCGGATATGACTTCCGCAAACCATGTCTCAGATATGTGATATGTCAGACAAATCGGACTATTTACGAACGAGGAATGAGTCTCTAAAGTCCGTGGCCGTGGCTGGTAACGACGCCATTCTTTCACTGCCGGGAACCCCTTGAGGAGGAGGGCGTCCACGCCGCAGACGGCAATTCAGGTGAGCAAGACAAATTTAGTGTGCAAGACAATCCAGTGAGCAAGTCCGGTCAGCCCTACGACTGACCAAAACGGGAGGTTGAACATGAAATCCTTGATACGCAATGCATCCGTGGCCGCCGCGGCCCTGGCTGTTGGCCTGACGGCGACGGCAATCGCGCGCGCCGACGACAAGCCGACGCTGGCCTTCGTCGTCAACGGCGCTTCCGATTTCTGGAAGGCAGCCGAAGCCGGCGTCAAGAAGGCGCAGGGCGAACTGCCCGACTACACGCTCGAACTCAAATATCCCGAACAATCCTCGGTCGCCATCCAGCAGCGGCTGATGGACGATCTGGTGACCGCCGGCGTCAAGGGCATCATGGTCTCGGCCGTAGATCCCAAGACCTCTACCGATGGCCTGAACAAGATCGCTTCGCAAACGGCGCTGTTCACCACCGATAGCGACGCGCCGCAGACCAAGCGTGTGGCCTATATCGGCTCGTCCAATGTCGACGCCGGCAAGCAGGCTGCCGAAATCGCCAAGAAGGCGATGCCGGACGGCGGCAAGTGCCTGGGCTTCGTCGGCCTGCTTGGCGCCGACAATGCCAAGGAGCGCATCCAGGGCATGAAGGACGGCCTCGCCGGCACCAAGATCGAACTCGTCGACGTGCGCGGTGACGACATCGACCAGGCGCGTGCCAAGAAGAATGTCGAGGACGCGCTGGTCGCCAGCCCCGACGTCACCTGCATGGTCGGCTTCTACTCCTACAACACGCCACGCATCTATGAAGCGCTGCGCGATGCCGGCAAGCTTGGCTCGATCACCGTCGTCGGCTTCGACGACGATCCGATCACGCTGGGCGGCGTCAAGGAAGGCACCATTGCCGCCACCGTCGTGCAGCAGCCCTTCGAATGGGCCTATCAGGGCATGAAGCTGATGGCCGCCTATCTCAAGGGTGACAAGTCGGGCATCCCGGCCGGCAATTTGATCATCATCCCGACCAAGATCATCGGCAAGGATGACGTCGACGCTTACGCCGCCAATCTCAAGGCGATGGCTGGAAACTAAGACCAGAAGCAGTTCAGCCGGCTCAACTTCGCTTGAGCCGGCTGTTCGCATTGACGAACCCTGCCGGGGTCGTCAGTCTGCAGAATGGGCATTTCGGCCCACCGGCTGCTGTCAGGCATGATGAATTATTCCGACACATCCATCGCGGCGACCACCCCGTTTCTCAGCCTCGAGAACGTGCGCAAGACCTATCCGGGCGTCGTGGCGCTCGACGGGTTTTCCATGGAGGTCAGGCCGGGCGAGGTCATCGGCCTGGTCGGCGAGAATGGCGCCGGCAAATCGACGCTGATGAAGATCCTCGGCGGCGTTACCACGCCCGATAGCGGCGCCATCACGGTCGACGGCGCCGCCCACAAAGGCCTGAGCGTGGAGGGGAGCCTGGGTTCGGGCATCGCCTTCGTCCACCAGGAACTCAACCTCTTCGAAAACCTCGACGTCGCCGCCAACATCTTCTTCGGCCGCGAGCCGCTGCGCGCCGGACAGCTGAGACTGGTCGACCGCGCGAAACTGCGCGACATGGTGGCGCCGCTGCTGAAGCGCGTCGGCGCCAACTTCTCCGCCGACACGCAGGTCGCAGATCTGTCGCTGGCGCAGCAGCAGATGGTCGAGATCGCCAAGGCGCTGTCGATCAAGGCGAGGCTGGTGATCCTCGACGAGCCGACATCGAGCCTGCCGCTGGCCGAGACCGACAAGCTGCTCGACGTCATCAAGGCACTGAAGGCCGACGGCATCAGCGTCATCTTCATCTCGCACCGCCTGCATGAGATCGAGCGCGTCGCCGACCGCGTTGTGGTGCTGCGCGACGGCATGCTGGCCGGGACGCTCGGCAAGCGCGACATCAATCACGACCAGATGGTCAAGCTGATGATCGGCCGCATGCTGAAGGAGCGCGAGAAGGCCTCCGAGGCGGCGCGTGCGCCCGGCGCCGTGGCGCTTGCGGCCAAGGCCGTCCGCACCCCCACCTACCCCAGCCGGCCGGTCGATCTCGACGTCAGGCGCGGCGAAATCCTCGGCCTTGCCGGCCTTGTCGGCTCCGGCCGAACCGAACTGGCGCGGGTGTTCTTCGGCATCGAAGCCAGCCTTGGCGGCACGCTGGAGCTCAACGGCAAGCCGTTAACGCTGGCCAGCGCGGCGGACGCAGTCGCGCAAGGCATCTTCCTTGTGCCGGAAGACCGCAAGCTGACCGGCATCCTGCTCGACCTGTCGATCGCGCAGAATATTTCACTCCCCAATCTGCCGGCGCATGCCAGGCGCTCGCTGGTCTCCGCAAGCGCCGAGACCGCCACCGCCGAGAAGCAGAAGAAAAACCTCGGCATCAAGGCGCCCTCCGTGCAGACGCGCACCGGCACGCTGTCGGGAGGCAACCAGCAGAAGGTCGTGCTCGGCAAATGGCTGGCCATGAACCCGAAGGTGATGATCCTCGACGAGCCGACGCGCGGCATCGATATCGGCGCCAAGGCCGAGATCTACGGGCTGATGCGGGCATTGGCCGACGCCGGCGTCGCCGTGCTGATGATCTCTTCCGACATGGAAGAGGTGATCGGCGTCTCCGATCGCATCGCCGTCATGCATGAGGGCCAGATCTCGGGCATTCTCGACAAGGATCAGTTCAGCCAGGAAAACGTGCTTTTGCTCGCGGTGGGCAAACAGGCGAACAGGCCGTAAGCGGAGACGACGATGACAAAGAAAGATCTCGGCCTGCTGATCCTGATCCTGGTGGTCGGGGCGATCGTCGCCATCATCAATCCGCGCTTCCTCTTGCCGATCAACCTCGCCAACACCTCGAACCTGATCGGCCTGTTCGGCATCCTCTCCATCGGCCAAGCGTTCGTCATCATCACCGGCGGCATCGAACTGTCCGTCGGCTCCGTTGTCGCGTTGCTGGGGACGCTGTTCATCGACTTCATCGCCGTGCGCGGCATGGGATGGCCTGTTGCCTTCGTGCTCATCCTGGTGCTCGGCGCCATCATCGGCCTGGCACATGGCTGGCTGATCACGCGGCTCAAGCTGCAGCCCTTCGTGGTCACCTTGTGCGGGCTTTTGATCTATCGCGGCGTCGCGCGCTTCTACACCGCCGACGGCACCGCCGGTTTCGCCTTCGGGCAGAATTTTCCCGATCTCGAATTCCTGACCGCCGGCCGCTCCTGGGGCGTGCCGAACTCCTTCTTCGCGCTGATCGTCATCGCCATCGTCATGTGGGTGGTGCTGCACCGCTCGGTGTTCGGGCGCTATCTCTACGCCATCGGCAAGAACGAGGAAGCGGCAAAATATTCCGGCATTCGCACCGGCCGCGTCGTCATGGCGGCTTACGTCATCTGCGGCGTGCTTACCGCGCTGTCGGCGATCTATTTCGCCATGTACACGCGCTCGATCTCGCCGGCCAGCCACGGCCAGTTCTACGAGCTCTACGCCATTGCGGCCGCGGTGCTTGGCGGCTTCTCTCTGCGCGGCGGCGAGGGCTCGCTGATCGGCGTCATCCTCGGCACGGTGCTGCTGCAGGAACTGCAGAACCTCGTCAACCTGCTCGGCATTCCCTCCTCCCTCAACTTCGCGGTGATGGGTGGCGTCATCCTCATCGGCGTGCTGGTCGACCAGCAATGGGGTGTGTTCCGGGCGCGCCGGCGGATGGTCGATGCCGCCCGTAAGGGCGCGGTCGGCGCCGCCGCCGAATAGGTTCCTCCCGGCAGAAATAGCTTACCGGTGCTGGGAGCTGACGGGGTGGCGTGCCTTTCGCGGCCACCCTCTGGTTATCAGCCATGCGGCTTGACTGAAATTACCTGCCGCCCTGGCGCGCGGCGCGGCGAACGCTTTGCAACAGGATGGCAAGGCAGCCGACCAGCAGCAGCCCGCCGCCAAGCAGCGGCGGCAGCGCGAGCAACTTCACCGCCGCGGTCACGGCGGCCACCAGGACCAGCGCCAGCAGCGCCAGATTGCCGTCATCGACGAACATGCCGAAGACTTCCCTGGCAACGAGACGAAGGACGTTCATCGGGCGAGCCCTCCGGCTGCCGTTGGACTGATGCCGCGCAGCCAGCGCACCATGGCGAAGGACGCTAGCGCGACGATGGCGAAGATGGCCAGCAGGGCAAGATCGGCGCCAGGCCAATCGGCGCCGATGCCTTCGCCGGTCCAGAAGATACCAAAGCTGGTCAGCATCAGCCCGACCACGAATTTGAGCGCATTCTCGGGCACGCGCGCCAGCGGCCGGTGGACGGCCAGGCCGACAAGCATCACCAGGACGAAAGCCGCCAGCGCACCCATGCTGGCGTAAAATGTCTGCCCATGCGCGGCGCCGACGGCAATGACGATGAACACCACCTCGACACCCTCGAGCAGCACCGCCTTGAACGAGGCCAGCCCGGCGAGGTAGTCGGCGCGCCGGTCGGCGGCCTGCCGGTGCAGGGCCGCGGTTTCCTTGGCGAAGGCCGCTTCCTCGTCATGCAGGGCAATGACGCCGACGCTGCGCAGGATGGCTTTTCGCAGCCAGCGCATGCCAAACAGGATGAGCAGCACCCCGACGACGAACTGCAGGGTGGTGATCGGGACCAGCGCCAGCAGCGGGCCGAAGGCCAGCACCAGGGCCGCCAGCACCGCCAGCGCCAGCGCGGCGCCGGTCAATGCCGGGCGCCAGCTGCGTGTCACCCCCACCGCGAGCACGATGGTGAAAGCTTCGACGACCTCGACCAGGGAGGCGAGAAATGCCGCCGTGACTGTCGAGAGGATGGGTGTCAGTGTCTGCATGAAGCTTCCTGTCTGGCTCGCCCCTGATTCCTGGGGCGAATTCCCGGAGCGTAATCCAGAATCACCCTATGCGGCCAGCAGCCCGGAGCATTTCCAGCGACAGCGCAAGCAGGCGGGTGAAACAAGTCCGGATCAGATCAGGCCCGACATGTCGGAAAACGCCATGGCCTTGCGCAGCACTTCGGCGAAACGCTCGCCGGCCACTTCGCGCGGACCGCTGTTGTCGATCGACGTGACGCCAGGGCCGGACAAGCTCATATTGGCGCTGCGCGCCAGCCGCGCCAGCACCTCGCCGCGCGACTCGCGGCCGCGCATCGCCAGCCGCTCGGCCAGCACCTCGGGCGAAGCGGTGATCTCGACGATCGCCAGATTGGCATAGCGCTCGCGCAAGGTGGGGATGATCGCGCGCGACACGTTGGCGACGGCGACATGTCCATTGGAAACAGACCAGTCGACATCGGCAGGCAGGCCATAGCGCAGGCCATGCGCTTCCCAGGAGATGGCGAAAGCGCCGTCGGCATCGGCCTCGGCGAAGGCGGCGTCGGCCAGCGTATCGTGGTCTTCGCTCGCCGCATCGCTCGGCCTGGTGATGACGCGGCGCACGAACTCCAGCTGCGTCTCGTCGGCAAACAGCGCCTTGGCATAGCCGATCACCGTGTCCTTGCCGGCACCGCTGGGGCCCACGACAGCGACAAAGACGCCGTGACGGATCGGAAAGGTTTCGGCGGACAGTTCGCGCTCGATCGAGGCCGACACCATCATGCCACCCGGCGCCCCTGCCGCCAGACGGTGCGCACGACCGGAACATGATCGTCGACGCGCACGCGCACCAGATCGGCGCGACGACCCTGCTCGATGACGCCGCGGTCGTCGAGGCCGACTGCCTGCGCCGGGTTTTTGGAAACCATGGCGACGGCCTGCGGCAGCGAAATGCCTTCCACCATGTCGCCCAGGAAGAAGGCCGACTGGATCAGGCTGAAGGGAATGTAGTCGGACGACAGGATGTCGAGCAGGCCATCGCTGGCCAAGGTGCGTGCCGAGACATTGCCCGAATGCGAGGCGCCGCGCATGACATTCGGCGCGCCCATCAGCACGCCGAGCCCGGCGGCCTTCGAGGCCCGCGCCGCTTCCTCGGTGGTCGGGAACTCGGCGACCCGCACGCCCTGCTCGATGGCCTCGTCGACATGAGCGGACGTCGCATCGTCATGGCTGGCGAGCACGATGCCGCGCTCCTGGCAGGCGGCGGCGATGAAGACGCGGTTCGGCCCGGAGTTGCGTGCCGATTCGTCCATCCGCTTCTCGCAGAATTTCTGGAAATCGCGATCCGAGAGTTTCAGCTTGCGCTGGTAGTAGTAGGCATAGGTTTCAAGGTTGACGAACTGGCGCTGGCCCGGCGCGTGGTCCATCAGCGACGCCAGCTTGACCCGTTCGTCACCGTCGAAATTGGCGAATGCGTTGAGGCAATCCGGCGCTGAAACCTCGCAGCGAAGATGCAGGAAGTGATCGGCCCGCAGACGATCCCGCGCGACGCTGTCCTCGATCGCATCGGCCAGCTTGCGGATGTCGTCCAATGTCAGGTCGGCGTCCTCGTCCATGCCGACGCGCAAGGCATCTAGCACGGTCGTGATGCCGGCGGTCGCCACCTGCGCGTCATGGGCGAGCACCGCGGCGATCGGGTTCCAGCGCACTTTCGGCCGCGGCGCATAATGGCCCTCGAGATGGTCGGTGTGGAGTTCGACCAGCCCTGGAATGATAAAGTCGCCGCCCATGTCCTCGCCGGTCCGGGCAGCACCGGCATCGATGCCGGCGATCAAGCCATCGCGCAGCACCAGTGAGCCTTCGACGATCTCGTCGGCAAGAACGATGCGGGCGTTGGAAAGAACAGTTTCGGCGGTCATTGCGGGTAGTCCTTGGTTCTTGCAGTCGGGTTTCGTTCAGGCGGTTTTCCGGGCCGGGCGGCGTCCGAGCGCGTGCTGGGAAAGCACCATGAATGGCGCCCCCGGCTCGGGTTCGACGAACAATGTCAGCGCGTCCACGAGCACGGGCTGGCGCAACACATCGGCGAACAGGCTGTCGATCGCGGCGCGCAGGCGAGGGCTTTCCTGTGGGCCGGCCCGGCCGGACAGGGTCATGTGGAAGCGGAAGGTCTCGAAGACATAGGGATAGCCCCATTGGCAGAGATTGCGAAACTCGGCCGGCTTCAGCGAATCCGGGCTGCGCCGCTCGATCTCGGCCTCTGACAGCGGTGCGCGAAACCGGTCGAAATCGCGTACCACATTGTCGGCGAAGCGGTTGAGCGGCGGCAGCGGCCCTTCCGGCACCAGCGCGAAGAAGCTGTCGATCTGGCTGACGATAAGGCGCGGGATCGTGACGACAGGCGTAACCTCGGCAAAATGATCCAGCGCCGCGCGCAGCGAGGTCTCGGTCTCCGTGGCAGCCAGGTGGAAGGGCGCCTTCAGCGTCGCGTGAAAGCCGTAGCGGCGTGCCGAGGCGGTGTGGAAGGCCACTTCCGCCGCCGACAGATCGGCAACGGCCTCAACCGGCCTGGTCGCGGCACCGAACGGATCGCGGCCCAGCCAGTCGGCGGCGATGCGCGCCAGCGGCTCGTCCTGCCGGGGGGTGAAATAAATGGCATAACGCATGGGAAGTCCTCGTCAGAACCGTTGCCATAGGTGATTTCCATGACGGATTGACGAAGCTTTGACGGGTTTTAGAAGGCAAATCGACCCCTAGGGTCCTTAGCCGACGATTTTTCCCAGCTGGACCAATAAGTTCGGCCGGAAACGCGAGACGGTCAGGCCTTCATCAACCACTCGTGCTCGGGCGCATTGTGGAATTTCCAGGTCCGCTTCGGTCCGGCCATCACATTGAGATAATAGAGGTCATAGCCGTGGCAGGCGGCACAGGGGTGATAGCCCTTGGGCACCAGCACCACATCGCCGTCCTCGATCGCCATGGCTTCGTCCAGCGCACGATGTCCGCTTTTGTCGGCATCGGTGTAGACGCGCTGGAAGGCAAAGCCCTGCGGCGGGTTGAGGCGATGGTAATAGGTTTCCTCCAGATAGGATTCGGCAGGCAGATTGTCCTGGTCATGCTTGTGCGGCGGGTAGCTCGACGTGTGACCGCCGGGCGTGATGACCTCGACGACCAGCAACGAGTCGGCCGGCTGGCCTTCCGGCAGGATGTTGGTGACGTAGCGCGTATTGGTGCCCTTGCCGCGCACCTCCTGGCCGAGATCGTCCGGTCCGATCACCCGGACCGGCAGGCCACCGCCAAGACCAGGCGCCGAGCAGACGCCAAGTTCCAGCTCGGTATCGGCCGTTACCGACCAGTCCGATCCCTGCGGCACGTAGACCGACCACGGCTTGCCATCGAAGGGCGACATGCGCTCGCCGAGCAGGCCGAGATCCTTGCCGCCGGCTTTCGCGGTACCCTTGCCGGTCACGAACACCAGGCAGACTTCGCGGTCGTCCGTCTTTCCCGAGGCGCTTTCGCCCGGCTTCAGCCGATGCAGGTCGAAACCGACATAGGTCCAGCCGGCGCTTTTCGGCGTCACATGGGCGACGCGGCCATGGCCCTTGTCGGCCTTGACGAGCAGTTTCGACATTTTGTCTCTCCTATCCTAGCCTTCCAACTTCGTCATCCTGGGGCGGAGCAGGAGCGAAGCTCCGTCGCGAAGACCCTAGGATGACGAAGCGAGGGGCGTTTCGGCCAATCGCCGACGTGTGCGATCCGTTACGCTCGCAGTATCCAATCCACAAAACTGCTCGCGCCATGGACCGCCTATTCCTTCGGATCGGCCGGAGGCTTCGTCTCGTCGGCCGGCTTATAAAGATAAAAAAATTGCCAGGCGCCGTAGCCGGCAAAGCCGAGCGCGATGACGCCCCAGAACGGCGTGCCGGTGGCGAACTCGATGACCGACCAGATGAGGCAGACCGCGACGACGGCGACACGCCGCCACAATGGCCGGAAGAAGGGGTGCTCGGAATCTTTCATCTGGCCAGCCTACAGCAAGCCCGGCCTGGCGAGAACCCGATCAGGCATTCGGAAACCCTTGCGTCTCCACCGTGTAACCGGCTGATGTCATCACCCGCATCAGCTCCTTGTGGCCAACCTGCGCCATCTTCAGCGGCGGGTTCTTCTTCGGGTCCTGCTCGGCCTCGACCACGAACCAGCCTTCATAGCCGTGGTCGGCGAAGCGCTGCACGATGGCGCCGAAATCGAGCGAACCGTCGCCCGGCACGGTGAAGGCGCCGAGCGCCACGGCATCGAGGAAGGACTGCTTCGTACGGTCGAGCTTCTCGATCACGCCCATGCGCACGTCCTTCACATGGACGTGGCTGATGCGCTTGTGGTGGTTGTCGATGGCGCGCAGCACGTCGCCGCCGGCAAAGGCGAGGTGTCCGGCATCGAGCAGCAGTGGGATGCCTTCGCCGGAATGGCGCATGAAGGCATCGAGCTCCGGCTCGGTCTCGACCACAGCCGCCATGTGATGGTGATAGGACAGCGGCATGCCTTGCTCGGCGCACCATTCGCCGAATTCGGTCAGGCGCCGCGCGTAGGCCTTCATCTCGTCGCCAGTGAACTTCGGCTTGGTGGCGAGCGGCTTGGAACGGTCGCCCTGGATCGAGCGGCCGACCTCGCCATAGACGATGCAGGGCGCGTCGACTGCCTTGAACAGGTCGATCATCGGCTGGATGCGGTCCTTGTTGGCAGCCATCTCCTCATCGACCAGCGTGCCCGAGAACCAGCCGCCGCACAGCGTCACGTCGGCGGCCTTCAGGATCGGCAGCATGATGGCGGGGTCGTTGGGAAAGCGCCGGCCCATCTCCATGCCGGTGAAGCCGGCAGAGCGCGACTGGCGCAGACATTCCTCCAGCGACACGTCATCGCTCAGTTCGGCAAGATCGTCGTTCCACCACGCGATGGGGGACATGCCCAATTTGGCTTTCAAGTCGTCACTCCGGATTAGACAGTTCAATTTTTTTGGCGCTGGCGCCGCCCCTCATCCGCCTGCCGGCACCTTCTCCCCGTATCGTGACGGGGAGAAGGGAGCTGGCGTCAATCGCCGACGCTCTGCATCCGCCGCTTCTCGTCATAGGCCTTGCGCGCGGCGTTCACCTGAAGCCGCGCCGAAACCTCGGGCACCGCCACGTCCCACCAATGGCCACCGGCATCGGTCGAAACCAGCGGATCGGTGTCGATGACCAGCACGGTGGTGCGGTCGTTCTTCTTGGCTTTTTGCAGCGCGTTTTCCAGCTCGGCAACCGACGGCACTTTCTCTGATATCGCACCCATGCTCGCCGCATGCGCGGCAAAGTCGATGTCAGGCAGGATTTCATGGCGCGAGTCCTGCAAGAGATTGTTGAAGTTGGCGCCGCCGGTCGCCATCTGCAGCCGGTTGATGCAGCCAAAACCCCTATTGTCGAGCAGCACCACGGTCAGCTTCAGGCCGAGCATCACCGAGGTGGCGATCTCGGAGTTGAGCATCAAGTAGGAGCCGTCGCCGATCATAACGACGACCTCCTCGTCGGGCTTGGCCATCTTGGTGCCGAGCCCGCCGGCGATCTCGTAACCCATGGTCGAGAAGCCATATTCGGCGTGGTAGGAGCCGGGCGCGCCGGCCTGCCAGAGCTTGTGCAGTTCGCCGGGAAGGCCGCCTGCCGCATGCAGCAGCGTCACGCCTGAGCCCATGGCGCGCTGCACGGCGCCGATCACCTGCGCATCCGAGGGGAAAGCAGCGTTGGTCGAGGCCGTCACCTTGGCCGCGTCGGCCTGCCAGGCCTTCTTGCCGGCGGCCGCATTGTCGGTCCAGGCGGCGGGCGCCTTCCAGCCTTGCAGAGCGGTTGCCAACTCGGCCAGCCCTTCCCAGGCATCCGCGACCAGCGGCAGCGCCCGGTGCTTGCCGGCATCGAAGGGCTGCACGTTGAGCCCGATGATGGTCTTGCCGGAATTCTTGAACAGCGCCCACGAGCCGGTGGTGAAATCCTGCAGCCGCGTGCCGATGGCCAGCACGACGTCGGCCTCTTCCGCCAGCCGGTTGGCGGAAGAGGTGCCGGTAACACCGACCGCTGCCATGTTGAGCTGGTGATCGTCCGGCAGCGAGGACTTGCCGCCTTGCGTTTCGCAGACCGGAATGCCGGCGGCTTGGGCGAACTTGGCCAGTTCGTCGGACGCCTGGGAGTAGAGCACGCCGCCGCCGGCGATGATCAGCGGCTTCCTGGCTCCCTTGAGCGCCGCCACGGCCGCCGCCAGTTCGTCACGGTCCGGACGCGGCCGGCGCTGGCGCCAGATCCGCTCGGCAAAGAAACTCTCGGGATAGTCATAGGCCTCGGCCTGCACGTCCTGGCAAAGCGACAAAGTCACCGGTCCACATTCGGCCGGATCGGTCAGCACCTGCATGGCGCGGCTCAGCGCCGGGATGATCTGCTCCGGCCGGGTGATGCGGTCGAAATAGCGCGACACCGGGCGGAAGCAGTCGTTGACCGTCGCCGTGCCGTCGGAAAAATCCTCGGCCTGCTGCAGCACGGGATCGGGAATGCGGTTGGCAAAGACGTCGCCCGGCAAAAACAGGACGGGCAACCTGTTTACGTGGGCAAGGGCCGCCGCCGTCACCATGTTCAGCGCGCCGGGACCGATCGAAGAGGTCGCGGCCATGAAGCGGCGGCGGAAATTGGCCTTGCCATAGGCGATCGCCGCATGCGCCATCGCCTGCTCGTTGTGGGCGCGGAAGGTCGGCAATTCGTCGCGCACCTGGTAGAGCGCCTCGCCGATGCCGGCGACATTGCCGTGGCCGAAGATCGCCCAGACGCCGCCGAAGATCGGCGTTTTTTTCCCGTCGACCTCGGTCATCTGGCGGGACAGGAAGCGGGTCAGCGCTTGCGCCATCGTCAGGCGGATTGTCTTGCTCATGGTGTTTTCCTCCGCAGTCCTACGCCGTTGCGCCTTGTTATGCCGCCTTGCGGCCGCGCGCGACAAGCCACGCTTCGGTCAACTGTTCGAAGCGCGACGCCATGTCGGCGACAGCCTCGTCGTCCGACATCCTGCCGGCCAGCCATTGTTCGGCTGCGTGGACGAAGATGGTGCGCCCGACGGCAAAGCCCTTGACGATGGGCGCGTTGGCCGTAGCGGCGAAAGCGGCCTCCAGTTCGTCCTGCGGCGCCTCCAGGCCAAGCAGCACGATGCCCCGGCACCAGGGATCGTGCTTCAGGATCACCGCCTCGATCCTGGCCCAGGCGCCGCTCGACGCCTGCGGTTCGAGCTTCCACCAGTCCGGCTTGATGCCGAGCGCATAGAGTTCCTCCAGCGCGCGCGGGATCGTCGTGTCGTCGAGCTTGCCGTGCTTGCCGGCGATGATCTCGATGAGAAGTTCGCGGCCAACTTTGCGCGCGGCCTCGAACAGCGCGCGCAGCTTCTGCTGCTGTTCTTCCTTCAGTTCCGCCGGATCGTCGGGATGATAGAAGCACAGGCACTTGATGCAGTGGTCGACAGGCCATTCGGTAAGCTGCGAGCCGATGTCCTGCGAGAATTCGAAGCGCAACGGCCGCGAGCCCGGCAGTTCCACCGGGCGTCCAAGCCAGGCGAAGGGGTGGCGAGCGAATTCGAACATCGCCTCGCGGCCATGTTTCTCGTCGATCAGCATGCCATAGCCGTCGCGGCCGGCCGCGACCTTGGCCGCTGCCTTGACCGCCAGCACCTTGAAATTACGGATGCGTGCCGGATCGGCGCCGGTCTTGGCCGCCACATCCTCGAGCTGCACACGGTGATCGCAGGCGAGCGCCATCAGCGAGGGGATGTCGCGCCGGCGTGTGGTTGCCCAATGGATGTGGTTGATCGCCTCGTCCTTGCGCAGCGCGCGATGCTTGCTGCCATTCTCGAGGAAGAACCGCAGCTCCTCGAAGGTCGGGTATTCCGGCGCGCAGAGCAGCCGCGACACGGCGAAGGCGCCGCAGGCATTGGCCCAGGTCGCCGCCGTGGCAAGGCTTTCGCCACCGAGCCAGCCGCGCAGCAGACCGGACATGAAGGCGTCACCGGCGCCGAGCACATTGTAGATCTCGATCGGGAAACCCTTGCCGACGACGCCGTCCTCGAGATCGTCGCTGATCGGTCCGTCATAGACGATGCAGCCCATGGCGCCGCGCTTCAGGACGATGGTGGCCGAGGACAGGGAGCGGATCGTCTTCAGCGCGCTCAGGCAGTCGTCGGCGCCGGACGCGATCATGATCTCTTCCTCGGTGCCGACGATGAGGTCGCAATCGGGCAGCACCGTCTTCAACTGGGCCGAGACGCGGTCGGATTTGACATAGCGCTCAAAGCCTTCGGCGTGGCCGGCAAGGCCCCACAAATTCGGGCGATAGTCGATATCGAACACGACCTTGCCACCCCTGGCCTTCATGATGCGGATCGCCTTGCGCTGGGCGGCATCGCTGTTGGGGCGGGAAAAATGCGTGCCGGTGACGACGATCGAACGGGCCGAGGCAATAAACGCCTCATCGATGTCCTCCTCGGCCAGCGCCATGTCGGCACAGTCGGATCGGTAGAAAATCATCGGCGAAACGCCTTCGCTCTCGACCGAAAGCAGAACCAGCGCGGTCAACCGCTCCTTGTCGGTCTTCAGACCGTCGGTGTTGACGCCTTCGCGTTTCAGCTGCTCGCGGATGAAGCGGCCCATCTGCTCGTCGCCGACGCGCGTCAGCAGAGCCGAGCGCAGCCCGAGCCTTGCCGTACCGACCGAAATATTGGCCGGGCAGCCGCCGACAGACTTGGCGAAGGAGGTGATGTCCTCCAGCCGCGAGCCGATCTGCTGGCCATAGAGGTCGACTGTCGCGCGGCCGATGGTGATGACATCGAGCGGCGCCTGTCTTGCGTCCACGGCTTCGCTCATTGGAACCTCCCGTCGGTCTTGTCGTCATGGACAACATTGTTTTGGGTAACACGCGCGAGCGGCTGCGTGGCGCCAGCAATATGAAATAATAATTCCAATCCATAGTCAATATGGAATGAGCATTCCCTAGGCTAAAATTGCCTTGATGGGACGCTTGATCAAGCCTTGCGCTTACGGCTCGCGTCGCGCCGCTTCTCGCCGACGCCGACGGTCAGCGCCATGGCCAGCGCCATTGTCGCCGACAGCGAACGGAAGCCGGCGAAATCCGCCTCGGCAACCTCGAACCAGACCCTGGCGAACTGGGCGAGCGGCGAGAACGAGCTGTCGGTGATGGCGACGATCGGCACGCCCTGCTCGGAAATGGCGCGCGCCTCCTCGATCGTGGCCGGCGCGTAGGGCGAGAAGCTGATGGCGATGACGGCGTCCGCCGGTGTGGCGAAGCCGACCATCTCGGCATTCAGGCCGGCGGCCGATTCGATCAGTTGGTTGCGGATCTTCAGCTTGCCGAGCGCATAGGCGATGTAGGAAGCCACTGGATAGGAGCGCCGCTTGGCCAAGACATAGATGGTCTGCGCCTTCGCCAGCAGCGAAATTGCCTCTTCCAGATGCGCATCATCCAGCGTGCGGGAAATGTCGTTGAGCGAGGTGCTGGCGGCGGCGATGAAGCCGTCGAAGATTGCCCGATGGCCGGCGCCGCCCTCGGCCTTGGCGCGCAGCGCCTGCAGCCGCTCGTCATAGGAAGAGTTGCGCTCGCGCAGACGTTCCCGGAACACCTGCTGCAGGCTGGTAAAACCGTCGAAGCCGAGTTGCTGGGCAAAGCGGATCAGGGTCGAGGGCTGCACGCCGGCCGAAGCGGCGATGCTGGCGGCAGTGCCAAAGGCGATGTCGTCGGGATTGTCGAGCGCGTAGGCGGCGATCTGGGCGATGCGCTTGGGCAGGCTCTCGCGCCGGTCCAGAATCGTGGCACGCAGCGTCTCGAAGTCGCGAGGTACCTGTTCGTCCATCATCCCTCTGCCCAAGCCTGTCTGGACACCCTCTCTGCCCCATCATAGCGAGCCTGCGCAAGAACGCCATAAAAAATGAGGCAGACATTCCATTCCTGGAAAAAATGGACTAATTCATCCACTCAGCTTTATGGCAGCGGAGGAACGAAAAATGGTCGGCGTCGGTCTTATCGGCACGGGTTTCATGGGCAAATGCCACGCCATCGCGTGGAGCGCCGTCGGGGCCGTCTTCCCCGATGCGGCCAAGCCACGGCTCGTCCATCTGGGCGAGGTCAATGAGGATCTCGCCATGCGCAAGGCAGGCGAGTTCGGTTTCGCCAGAGCCACCGGCGACTGGCGCGCCGTCGTCAACGACCCGGAGGTCGATATCGTGTCGCTGACAACGCCGAACCAGTTCCATCCGGAAATGGCCATCGCTGTCCTCGAAGCCGGCAAGCATCTGTGGTGCGAAAAACCGATGGCGCCGAGCTTTGCCGAAGCCGAGGCGATGGCGGCCGCGGCGGAGAAATCAGGCAAGGTCGCCGCGCTTGGCTACAACTACATCCAGAGCCCGGCCATCCGTCACATCGGCGCGCTGCTCGACGAGAAGATCATCGGCGAGGTCAACCATCTGCGCATCGAGATGGACGAGGATTTCATGGCCGATCCCGAGGCGCTGTTCTTCTGGAAACACGAGGCGACTTCCGGCTATGGCGCGCTCGACGATTTCGCCGTGCATCCGCTGTCGCTGGTCTCCGCGCTGTTCGGCCGCGTCGGCAGCGTCATCTGCGACATGGCCAAGCCCTATGCCGACCGCAAGCTGGCTTCAGGCGGCCGGCGCGCGGTGGAGACCTACGACATTGCCAGCGTGCTCATGCATCTGGAGAACGGCATTGCCGGCACGCTGCAGGTCAACCGCTCGGCCTGGGGCCGCAAGGGCCGCATCGCCATCCAGATCTTCGGGTCCAAGGGATCGATCCTGTTCGACCAGGAGCGGATGAACGAATTCCAGCTCTACCTGACGTCCGACCGACCCACCGAACAGGGCTACCGCACCATTCTGGTGGCGCCGCAGCACAGGCCCTATGACCTCTTCGTGCCGGCGCCCGGCCACGGCCTCGGCTTCAACGACCTCAAGATCATCGAATGCCATGAATTGCTGACACGGCTTGCCGGCAAGCCGGCCCGGCTCATCGAGTTCGCCGAAGGACTGGAGATCGAGCGCACCGTGCACGCCATGGCGCGCTCCTTCGAGGAGAAGCGCTGGGTGGATGTGAGGTAGGGTTCGCTATGCTGGTCGCTTTAGCCGGCGGCCGCTGCATTGACTTCCCATCCGTCGACCCAGACCTGCCGCAAACGATCGCCTTCGCCCTTGAAGCCTAGCCCGGTCGGCTGGCAATCCTCGATGCGGTCGCTGCGGAAGTTGCGGATCGCCTGGCGCAGCTCGCACCAGGCGACGATGTTGGCGGTTTCGGCGTGATAGATCAGAGCGATCGGGCGGATAAGGCGCTCGGAAGCGCGACCAAGCTCGTCGCGATAGGAGAGCTCTAGCTTCTCCTCGTCGCGTATGGCGCGGCGCACCAGCGCCAGGTCGATCACACCTGCGGAGGGCGCGGCGAAGCCCCAGGCGTGCAACGCGTTGGCGTCGAGCGTCTGGCGCAAGGGCGGCGGCACGGCGCCGGCGATCTTGGCGCCGACGCGCTTGGCCGCCTGCTTGAGCTCGTCGTCGCCCGTGCGCTCCAGCAGCGCCAGCGACAGGACGATCGCCTCCATTTCCTCGATCGAAAACATCAGCGGCGGCAAGTCGAAGCCGGGGCGCAGGATGTAGCCGATGCCACGCCCGCCCTCGATCGGCACGCGCATCGCCTGCAGCGCCGCGATGTCGCGATAGATCGAGCGGATCGTCACTTCCAGTTGCCCGGCGATCATTGCCGCCGTCACCGGCTGCCGCGCCAGCCGCAGGATCTGGATGATCTCGAACAGGCGTGACGCCTTGCGCATTTTTCTAACCCGGTACCGATCACAACTGACACACCATCGTCAGTTGGGCCTGCCTATAGGACTGCCTATCGATTTGAAAATCAACAGGTTCCGCCGAGGCTGGGCCGAGCGGAACAAAAGGCAACTGACATGGGCTATGCTGAAAATCTCTGGCTGTTCTTTATCCTCCTGTTCGGCATCATCGCCGTTCCAGGCATGGACATGCTGTTCGTGCTTGCCAATGCGTTGACCGGCGGCCGCGACAGGGGTCTTGCCGCGACCGGCGGCATCATGGTCGGCGGCATGGTGCACACGCTGAACGGCGCTATCGGCGTCGGCCTGCTGGTGCATTTCTTGCCGATCCTGTTCAAGCCGCTGCTGCTTGCGGGCGCCGCCTACATGGCCTTCATCGGCATCACGCTGATGCGCAGCTCCATCACCGTCGGCAACGAGGGCCCCGCCGGCAGCCGCTCGGCATGGAAGGCGTTTCGCCAAGGCTTGGTGACCTGCCTGATCAACCCGAAGGCCTACCTCTTCGTGCTCGCCGTCTATCCGCAGTTCCTGAAACCGGACTACGGCCCGATCTGGATGCAGGCGACGATCATGGGCCTGCTGACCGTGCTGACGCAGGCCGCGGTCTATGGCGGGCTCGCAATATCGGCCGGCCGCAGCCGCAAGCTTCTGATCGCCAATCCACGGGTGACCATCCTTGCCGGCCGGGCGGCCGGGCTGCTGCTCTTCGCGGTCTCCGTGTTCACCGCATGGGAAGGGCTGAGGGCGGCGTAGTCTCGGGCTGAACCGAACCGCCGCCTTCTGGCGCCTGCCGGATCAGGCGGCGCCGTGCCGCAGCGTGGCGAGAAGCTCGTCCAACTGCCCGAACGTCTCGGCCATCGCATCCGCCGCCCCGGTACCGGCGGCGTCGAGGGCCTCCTTCGAGGGATAGACCTCGTGCATGACCAGCAGCGTCTTGCCGCCTTTTTCCTCGAAGGTCACTGTGGTCACGGGTCCACCGTCACCACCTTCGTCATTGGTCCAGACGAGGCGCGAGGGCGGTGTCACTTCGAGATACCTGCCGAAGAACTCGGCGGGGTGCGAGTCATCATGCCCGAACACCAAGCGGTACCCGCCTCCCACACGAACATCCATCTCGCAGGAACGCAGGAACATGCCCATCGATTTCGGCGTCCACCACTGCTTGAACAGCTCGGGCTTTGTCCAGGCCTCGAACACGATGCGGGCCGGCGCGTCGAAGCTTCGCGTGACGACCAGCTCGCGGTCGGACTTCCGTTCCACCGTCGTGCGGTTCTGCATGGGGGTGGGCTCATTCGCTCTTGTTTCGTCCATCGGCTTCCTCCTTCCGTTTCATTTCCTCGACAACCTTGTCCAGCTCGTCGAAGCGTGCGGCCCAGAGCTGGCGGTATCTCTCGATCCATGCCGTCTCCTCCTCCAGGCGGCGCAGGCCGAGCTTGCAGGTCCGCACGCGCCCGACCTTCCGCGTCGTGACGAGGCCTGCCTGCTCCAGAACGCCGACATGCTTCTTCATGCCCGTGAGGGTCATGTGGAATTTCTGGGCCAAGTCCGTAATCGAAGCATCCGCACGGCCGAGCTGCTCCAGAACCCCACGTCGGGTGGCGTCCGAAAGCGCGGCGAACGAGGCATCCAGGCGGGCAGGAGAATACTGAACCATTTGGTTCAGTATGTAACACGCGGATCGGTGACATGCAAGGAGGTGAGCGCTGCGGGGCCTAAGAGCGGCGTGGTCCTGGACTGAAACTGGAAGCGCCGCCCTTATGCTCCCCCAGATCAGGCGGCGCCCTGCCGGCTGTCCAGTATGGCGCGGCGCGCCGACCGGCGCCATTCGACGGCGCCCGCGAGCCCGTGCAGCACCGTCTCCGTGGTCGCCCAGTCGATGCAGCCATCGGTGATGCTCTGGCCGTAGACCAGTGGCTTGCCGGGCACGACATCCTGCCGGCCGGCGACGAGATTGCTCTCGATCATGACGCCAATGATGCGCCCGTCGCCAGCCGCCACTTGGCCCGCGACATCGGCCGCGACCTTGGGCTGGTTCTCCGGCTTCTTGGCTGAGTTGGCATGGCTGACGTCGATCATCAGACGGGGGGCGATACCGATGCGGACGAGTTCGACCGATGCGGCTTCGACGCTTGCCGCATCGTAGTTGGGCTGAACGCCACCACGCAGGATGACATGGCAATCCTCATTGCCGGTGGTCGCCGCGATGGCGCTGCGTCCGCCCTTGGTCACCGCCATGAAATGATGCGGCTGGGCGGCCGACTTCACCGCCTCGCCGGCGATCCTGAGATTGCCGTCGGTGCCGTTCTTGAAGCCGACCGGGCAGGAGAGACCCGAGGCCAGCTCGCGATGGATCTGGCTCTCGGTCGTGCGTGCGCCGATCGCGCCCCAGGCGACGAGATCGGCGATGTATTGCGGCGTCGTCATGTCGAGGAATTCGGTCGCCGCCGGCAGGCCGAGATTGTTGACGGCGGACAGCACGTTGCGCGCCATCCGCAACCCCTTGTCGATGTTGAAGCTGCCGTCGAGGTCGGGATCGTTGATCAGGCCTTTCCAGCCGACCGTGGTGCGCGGCTTCTCGAAATAGACGCGCATGACGATCTCGAGCCGGTCGGACAGAGCCTCGCGCAGCGCCGCCAGACGGCTGGCATAATCAACGGCCGCGACCGGATCGTGGATGGAACAAGGGCCCACGATGACAACAAGCCGATCGTCGGCCCCGGTGAGGATGGAGTGAATGGCGTTGCGCGAGGCGGCAACGGTGCGTGTCGCCGTGAGTGAGCGCGGTATCTCGCGCATCACCTCGTCCGGCGTGCTCAGCAGTCTCAGTTCCTTGACCCGGAGGTCGTCTGTGGTGGTCAACACGGCTTTCTGCTCCTGTTTGGGAACCTGCCGGCTGAAACAAAAAAGCCGCCAGGTCTGGCGGCTTGTTCGGATCTTGTTGCTGCAATCTTCAGATCGAGCGCAATCCTCCCGCCGCCAGCGAGCTCCTAAAGTACCAATACGTGGCGGTCAGGTTGATCATGCGTGGGCTATAGCTGAACTCGCGTTGAATGTCACGCACCTGATGGCGACCTTGTTTGAATATGTACGAAGGTATATGTTGGATATTCCAAAAAGGATATGCTCCAATGCCGCTTTATGTGAAGGACCGGGAAGTCGACCGGCTGGTACTTGAGGTGCAGCGCCTCACAAAGGCGCCGAGCAAAGCCGAGGCGGTTCGCCGGGCCCTGACGCATGAAATTGAGCGCGCCCGCAGTGTCCAAACTGTATCGGAACGCTTGGCGGAGGCAGTCAGAATGGCTGGCGAAATCGGAGCGGATAATCCTGACTTCGATATGAGAGCCTATTCGGACGAGCTTTCAGAGGGGCTATGAGCTTGTTCATTGACGCTTCGGCGGTCGTCGCTCTGTTGCGTCCGAAGCCCACGGCAGGAGAACTCGCCGCCCGGATGGACGCCCATGGCGGGCCTTTCTTCATTTCGGCGATCGTTCGTTTCGAGACCGCAATGGCCTTGGCGCGTTCAAAGACCCCCCTGCCTTCACCCATCCAACCGGCGGCAGTCGCAAAGGCGAATGCGGCCGTGGACCGTTTCGTGCAGGATTTGGGAATCGGCGAGGTCCTCATTTCGGCCGAAGTCGGGCGGCTCGCCATCGAAGCCGCACGCAGTTACGGCAAGGGTGTCGATTCGCCGGCGCAGCTCAATATGGGCGATTGCTTTTCCTACGCCTGTTGCAAGGCATATAATTTGGCTTTGCTCTACACCGGTCAGGATTTCAAAAAGACAGACATAGGATAGATTCAAGGTGCGCCACGCAGATCGCTCGCATGAACCTACTCCGGCGACGACCCGGCGACACTCTGATCGTAGTCGACCAGCGATCCGGTCATGACGCCCGATTGCGGGCTGACCATGTAGCTGATCAGCCGTGCGAGCTGGTCCGGCTTGACCAACTGGCCCATCGGCTGCGCGGCTTCGGCCTTCGCCAGCCAGTCGTCGGGCGCATCGTGCCATTTCTTCTGCACGATGTCCTCGCCCTCGGTGTCCATCCAGCCGGGCAGCACGGCGTTGCAGCGGATGCGGTTGAAGCGATAAGCGTTGGCGACGTTCTTGGTCAGCGTCATCAGCGCGCCCTTGCTGGTCGAATAGGGCGTCAGGAAGGACTGCCCGGTATGCGCCGACATCGACAGCACGTTGACGATCGATCCGGGCGCCTTTTTCTCCAAGAGATGCGCCACCACGCCCTGCATCAGAAAAAACGGGCCGCGCACATTGGTGTCGAAGATCTGGTCGAACAGCTCTTCTGAGGTCTCGACCAGCGAGCCGCGCGCCGAGGTGGCGGCGGCGTTGACCAGGGCGTTGATCGTACCGAAATGCGAGAGCGCGGTGGCGACCGCGCGCTTGCAGTCGGCAACCTTGGAGACATCGGCGCTGATGAAGATGGCGTCGACGCCTGATTTCCTGAAATGAGCAACAGCCTTGTCGCCCTTCTCCTGCGAGCGGCCGATGAGCGCCAGCGCCCGGCAGCCTTCGTCGGCCAGCGCTTCGGCGACCGCGAATCCTATGCCTTGCGCACCGCCGGTGACGATGGCGCGTGTATTCGAATTGCGATCGGCGGATGCGCTCATCGCTCTGCTCCTGTGCGTTGGGTCCGGTTCTTACTTGTCGAGACGAATGGTCTTGCCCGTGGTCGCCGACTTCAGCGCCGCATCGGCCAGCTTCAGCGCCACGAGGCCATCAGCGCCGCTCGGCGCCGCCTTCTTGCCTGATGTCGCCGCCGCGATGAAGGCGGCGATCTCGAGGGCATAAGCGTCGAGGTAGCGGGTCATGAAGAAGTCGTGCAGCGGCGGGCGCGTATAGCCCTTCTCGTTGGCGAGCTCGATCGACACCGGCCGCTGGTTCTCGGCCGCCACCATGCCCTTCGAGCCGTGCACTTCGATGCGCTGGTCGTAGCCATAGGTGGCGCGGCGCGAATTGGAGATGACTGCCTGCTTGCCCGAAGCCGTTTCGAGGATGACGCTGACCGAGTCGAAATCGCCGGCTTCGCCGATTTTCTTGTCGACCAGCACCGAGGCGTGCGCGCTGACCGCGACAGGCTCCTCGCCGAGCAGAAAGCGCGCCATGTCGAAATCATGGATGGTCATGTCGCGGAAAATGCCGCCCGAACGCTTGATGTAGTCGATGGGTGGCGCGCCGGGGTCGCGCGAGGTGATGGTGACCATCTCCACCGTGCCGATGGCTCCGTCGTCGATCGCCTTGCGCACGGCGGCGAAATGCGGGTCGAAACGCCTGTTGAAGCCGACCATCAGGGTCGCCTTGGCCTTGTCGACAACGGCCAGGCACTGCTCGACCCGCTTGACGTCGAGGTCGATCGGCTTCTCGCAGAAGATCGCCTTGCCGGCCTTGGCGAAGCGCTCGATCAGATCGGCATGGGTGTCGGTCGGCGTGCAGATGACGACCGCGTCGATGTCCTTGGACTTCTCGATTTCGTCGATGCTGCGCACCTCGGCGCCATAGGCAACAGCCAATTCGCTCGCCGCCTTCTCGAAGGCATCGGCCACGGCGACCAGTTTTGCCTGGGGGTTGGAACCCACGGCGCGGGCGTGGACCTTGCCGATGCGGCCGGCACCAAGGAGGGCGAAGCGAACAGTCATGGATATTTTCCTCTGGGGATGGTTCGAAGCGGGGCGCCGGTCATGGGCGCTGAATGATTTTACGGTCAAGACAAATCGACGGGAAGGCGATGACCATCGCCTCCAAGCCCGGCCCTTAGGCCGCGAGTTCCGCCTCGCCGGTCTTGGCGCCGGTGATATAGGATACGATGTCCTGCCCGTCGGTATTTTCCTTGCGCAGATTGGCGACGATGCGGCCGCGCCGGAACACCACGATGCGGTCGCAAAGGTCGAACACCTGGCGCATGTTGTGGCTGATCAGGATCAGCGGCTCGCCATTGTCCTTCAGCGTGCGGATGATGTTTTCGACCTGGGCCGTCTCCTGCACGCCGAGGGCCGCCGTCGGCTCGTCCATGATGATCAGCTTGGAGGCAAAGGTCGCCGTCCTGGCGATCGCCACACACTGCCGCTGGCCGCCCGACATATGGCGGATGGTGTTGGAGAGGTTGGGGATCTTGACCGCGGTGCGGACCAGCGCCGCCTCGGTTGCCTTGCGCATGTATTTGCGGTCGAGGATCGAGAACGGTCCGAGATTGAACAGCACTTTTTCGCGGCCGAGGAACAGGTTCGACGGCACGTCGAGGTCGTCGGCCAGCGCCAGGTTCTGGAACACCGTCTCGATGCCTGCCTCGCGGGCCTCGATCGGACCGGCGAAATTCACTTCCTTGCCATCGAACCAGACTTGGCCGCTGGTCCGCTGCTCGACGGCGGTAATCTGGCGCACGAAGGTCGACTTGCCGGCGCCGTTGTCACCCATGATGGCGACATGCTCGCCCTTGCGCAGCTCGAAATTGGCGCCTTCAAGCGCATGCACGCCGCCATAGCGCTTGGTCAGGTTTTCGGTCTTCAGGACGATGTCTGTCGTGGAGATATCTGGCATGGTCAAGCCCTCAATGCCCGCATGCGTTGACGCCACTGGTCGAGAACGACCGCGCCGACGATGATCACGCCCTTGACCATCTCCTGGTAGTAGGCGTCGAGGCGCAGGAAGGTGAAGCCGGAGATGATGACGCCGAAAATCAGCGCGCCGATCACCGTGCCGATGATGGAGCCGCGGCCGCCCGACAGCGAGACGCCGCCGATGACCGCCATGGCGATGGCATCGAGTTCGTACATGACGCCCATGCCGGCCTGGGCGGTGAGGTTCTTGGAGGAGAGCACGACGGCGGCGAGTGCTGCAAGAATGCCGGCGATGACATAGACGAGGATCTTGTGGTTGGCGATCTTGATGCCAGACATGCGCGCGGCGTCCTCGTTGGAGCCGATCGCGTAGCAGTGCTTGCCATATCTGGTGTAGGTCATGATCAGCTGGAACAGCACGGCCAGCGACAGGAAGATGATGACGGGCATCAGGCCCTTGCCGATGGCGGCGAAACTGTCCGTCGGGAACGAGATCGGCTGGCCCTTCGACCACCATTTGGCGATGCCCCGCGCGGTCACCATCATGCCGAGCGTGGCGATGAAGGGCGGGATGCGCGTGTAGGCGATCAGCGCGCCATTGACCAGGCCGGCGAGCAGGCCGCAGCCGATCGCCACCAGCACCGGGACGATCACGGGCAGGTCGGTCCAGCCCTGGGCCAGAAACATCGCCTTGGGGTTGGGATTGCCGTTCACGGTCGCGACCTGGGCAAAGCTCATGGCGATCATGGCCGTCGCGCCGACGATCGAGCCGGAGGACAGGTCGATGCCACCCGTAATGATCACCTGCGTGACGCCGATGGCGATGATGCCGACGATCGACACCTGCAGGATGATGATCTGCAGGCGCGCCTCGTTGAAGAGGCCGGAGACGTCACTGCGGGTGTTGAACAGGAAGCTGTCGCCGAGAAAGACCCGGCCGATCAGTTCGAAGATGACGACGAGGATGACGAGCGCCAGGAAGACGTTGAACTCGGCCGGCCATGTGCGCTTCCTGGCGTCATAGCTGACCCCGCCGACGCCGTGAGATGTCTGTGCCAATTCTTCTATCCTCCGTCAGCCGCGGTCGTTCCCCGAGCATCTTCGGGTGCCGAGGGAAGCGGAGCGGCGCTGTCGCTGCGCGAGAGCGCCGCTCCGTATGTCCGCGGCTCAGTTCTTCTTCAGGAACTTGTCGATGTTGGCCGGCGTGACCAGCTGGAACGGGACATAGACCTTGTGCTCGACCTTCTCGCCCTTGGCGAGCTTCAGCGCGGCATCCAGCGCCCCCGCGCCCTGGCCGGCGGCGTCCTGGAAGACGGTGGCATCAAGGTC